>NZ_JBFUBH010000018.1:0-84521 GCF_056405855.1 Pararhizobium sp. P1_E7
TAGCCAAGGTCGAGCGACTTGCAGAGTTCAACCATCTTGCCGGCGATCATGAAGGCGTGGTCACGGCTCTCCATCTGGCAGGGACCGGCGATCAAAGACAGCTTCTGGCTATTGGAAAACACCACCTGATTGGCGCCGCTGCCGGCCACCACGTTTGCATTGGTCTGCATGATTATTCTCCGAATGCGAAGATGACGCCCTGCCCCGGGGCTTCCGGAACGATCAGGCGACTGTCTTTTCTGATGAAGGACACTGCGTTGGCAGTAAGAAGATGCTCGGTCGCGGCCAGATCGGCAACCTTGAAGACGACGGCCCGGCCGCGCAGGCCGCGCGAATGACCCGGCGTCTTCCTGTCGAAAAACCCGGACATGCCGGCCTGGTTGAGGACGGAAATTTTCACGCCATTGCGCGTTTCAATATCCATGCCGAAGGAATGCGCCGACACTTCGCGCTCATCGACCACTTCCTGCAGGATATACTGGAAATCGGTCGGGTTCGGCTCCGACAGAACCACCTCGGCCAAACCCGTTGCACCATTGGCGTGGGTCTCCAGCACCGAGCGGTCCGACGGCAGCGGCATGATGCGCTGACAGCTGAAAAAGAGGAAATCCGGTGCGCGCAGATCGGCAGCGAATGCCAGGCGAAAGCTGCCGGAAGCCTCAGACCCATCCGGCAGTTTCATCGGCCGCGAGAATTCCAGCATATCGCCTGCCGAAATGCCCTTTTCGCGAAAACGCGCATGGTCGGCAGTTGCGTCATCGGTGCTCAACACGACGGCCGAAAAGCCATCCTGGCCACGGCGAAACCGGTAGGCCTGATCGCGGGCGACGAAGATATTGCCGCCGAGTGCGGCTGCTTCGCATTCCTCGCGCTGGGCGACGCCTAAAGGCTCAAGATAGGTCTTGTCGGAAAAGAACACGCAGGCGTTTTCGGTTCCGAAGGGATGAAGCGCATCCGCAGCGACGGTAAAGCCGAGCTGTTGCAGCCGATTGCGGGCAGTTGCGAGATCGCCGACCGGCAGGACCAGATGGTCGAGCAGACGGGGGGTACGGGAGGCAGCGCTCATGAATTTCCCTGAAACTGGTCGTTGGCAGGTGCTTTGCCCGTTTTGACCGTGGATTTCAAGGAAATGTTGAACCGGCAACTTTATGCCGATTGCAAAACGCATGGCCCGATGTCGAAACACCGGGCCATGCGCATCATCGATCAGAGATTGCTCATGCCGCCGTCGATAACAAGCTCGCTGCCGACTGTGTACGTCGATTCGTCGGAGGCGAGGAAAACCACGGCCTTGGCAATTTCACTTGGATTGCCAAATCGGCCGGCGGGAATCTTGGCCGCCGCCATGGCGTCGGTGTCTGCGGCAGACATCCCGAGCTTGCCGTAGAGCGGGGTTGCGACCGGACCGGGGCTGACGGCATTGACGCGAATGCCGCGGCCGATCAATTCTCCGGACAACGTCTTGGCGAAGGACAGCAAGGCAGCCTTGGTCAGCGCGTAGACACTGGTGTTCGGCATGCCGATATGAGCGTTGATCGAGGTGTTGAGCACGATCGAGGCGGGATTGGCCAAGATCGGCAGAAGCGCCTGAATCAGGAAGAATGGGCCTTTGACATTGATGGCGACCGAGCGGTCGAAAGCCTCCTCGTCGAACTGTTCGATCGGGCGGAAATCGGCGGCACCGGCGTTGACGAACAGGATGTCGAGATGGCCGAAGGCGTTCCGGATAGCGTCCGCGACCACCTTCTGTCCGGCGGCATCGCCGGCATTGGCCTGGATGACAAGAGCCTTGTCGCCGAGTTCGGCGCGGGCGGTTTCGATGGTTGCCGGGTTGGTGCCGGTGACCGCAACGCGGGCGCCTTCGGCGATGAACTGGCGGGCCGTTTCAAGACCGATGCCGCTGGTGCCGCCGGTGATCAGGGCTGTCTTGTTTTGCAAGCGTGACATGGTGAAATTCCTTGTTTGTGTTCTGTAGAGGGTTCAAGTGCGGGTGATCGAGGCGCCGCCATCGACGAGGGACGCGGTGCCGGTGACGAAAGCGGAATCGTCGGATGCAAGGTAAAGAACCGACCGTGCAAGCTCCTGGGATGTTGCGACACGCTTCAGGGCATGCAGGTTGGTGATGAAGGACTGCGATTCCGGCGTGTTGTTCATTTCGCGGTACATCGATGTATCGACGGCACCGGGCAGGATAGCATTGACGCGCACGCCCTGCGGGCCGTATTCGGCGGCAAGCGCCTGGGTCAGACCGATCAGGCCCGCCTTCGAGGCGGCATAGGCGGCGACCCCGGGGAACGCAAAGCTGTAGCCGACGAAAGTCGAGGTAAAGATAACCGAGCCCGCACCATGCTTGGCCATTTCGGCGATCTGGTGCTTGGCGCCGAGAAACGAACCGGTGAGGTTGATGGCGATCGCATCGTTCCAACCCTGTTCGGAGACACCGGTCGAGGGGCCCGCCTCGCCGAGTGTTCCGGCGTTGTTGAAGGCGACATCGAGGCGGCCGTATTTTTCGACGGCCAGCGCGACAAGCGCCTTGGCGTAATCTTCCGAGCGGACATCACCGGCAAGGGCGACGGCATCGCCGCCATCGGCCTTGATTTCGGCGACCAGTTCATCGAGCTCGCTCTGGCGGCGGGCGCCGACGACGACCCTTGCGCCTTCGGCTGCGAACAGCTTTGCGGTGGCGCGGCCAATGCCGGCGCTGGCACCGGTGACGATTGCGACTTTGTTGGACAGGCGTTCCATGATTTCCTCTTTGGCAGAGCGGTTGAGGTGCCGTATTGGCCGCCTCTTCATGCCGTTTGCTTGAGGGCAATATGGCTTTCTTTGATCGTTCTGTTTAGTCTGTAAATCATGGAACTCGCATCCGGGAAAACCGAACAATGATGAAGCTTGACGGCATTGCCAGTTTTGTCGCGGTGGCCGAAAGCGGCTCGATCAGCGAGGCGGCGCGGCGGCTTCGACTGTCGAAGTCGGTGGTCAGCGAAAGGCTTGCAGAACTGGAGCGCAGCCTTGGCGCCGGACTGCTGCATCGCACCACCCGCAAGCTTACCCTGACCGAGGACGGCATAGCATTTCTGGAGCGCGCCAATCGCATCGTGCAGGAGGTCGAGGAAGCAGCCGCCGACATGGCCGAGCGGCGCGGCACGATCTCCGGGCCATTGCGCATCTCCGCGCCGGTCACATTCGGCCGCATGCATCTGGGGCCGGCGCTCTATCCGTTCCTGGCCGAACATCCGAACCTGCAACTGACGCTCGATCTCGACGACCGGCGCGTCGATGCCGCGGCCGACGGTTACGACGCCGTGGTGCGCAACGGCCCGATCGCCGATTCACGGCTGATGGCCTGGCGACTGGCGCCGAGCCGGCGTGTGCTTGTCGCTTCGCCCGCCTATCTCAGGGATAACGGCAAGCCGGCATCCATCGAGGAACTCGAACAGCACCGCGGCATCTTCTATACCAACCGCGGCGTTGCCGACTGGCGTTTTCCAAGTATCGGCGGCACCGTCATCGTGCGTGGCAGGATGGGCCTTGGCCTCAACAACGGCGACATGCTGCGTGACGCCGCTATCGCCGGCCTCGGTATCGCGCTCATTCCCATGTTCATCGTTGGCGCAGCGGTGGCGGCCGGCGAACTCGAGATGATCGACATCGGCGTTCAGCCGGAGCTCGAATATATCCACATCGCCCATCCGGACGGACGGCGGCCGTCCGTCAAGCTGAGGGCGCTGGCCGATCATCTGCGGGCCGCATTCGGTGCGCCGCCCTATTGGGACCCGGCATTTTCAAATTAAGGACGGCCTCAGTCGCAGGAGCGCAACTGCCTGGCGTAGGTATTGGCGATGTTTGCCGAACGCTGGGCGGCTTTCTGCAATTGCGTGTTGCCCCGCCACGCACCCTTCCTGTAGCCGGCATCCCCCAGATAATAAGCCAGATAGAGACTGTAGGCGTCGTTGCGGGCGATGCCGTTCTTCTTACTGTTTTTATTGTGGTACCAGGCAACGAAATGGATCGCGTCGGAGAATTTTGTCCGCCGCGCCATCAAGTGGCCGGTTGAGCGCTTGTATTCCGACCAGGTACCGTTCAGCGCCTGCGAGAAGCCATAGGCGGTCGATTGCCGTTTCCACGGGATGAAGCCGAACAGTTTGGTGCGGGGCGGCCGGGCATTCGGCCGGAAGCCGGATTCGGTGTAGATCGTTGCCATCAGGATCGGCACGGGAACGCCATATTCGCGCTCCGCGTGGTTTGCGGCGCGTTGCCAGTTGTTGAACCATCCGTCACGCTGTTCGAAAATCGCGCAGGCATTCCGTGTGTCTCTTGGTGCACTCGCACAGCCGGCCAGAAGCAGAAGGGCGACGATAAACGCAATACGCATCGCTTGAGATCTCTCACTTTCAGAGAGATTACTAACCGGTAAACGTTAAAGAGACGTTTTTAGACAAATCGCAGCCGCCGCCTAACCCGGTTTCGGCTGAGATCCGGCGGCAGAAATCGACAATTTCAGCGCAAAGATGCGGCCTGACGTTACGTAACCTGGCTCCGCCTCAAGACGCGCCGAACGGACCGGCTCGAACCCTTCGATGCGTTTCGTCCCCGCCCAGCGGCCATGATCGGCGAACACCTCGATGGACCCCGCATCGAGAAAAACCCTGAGGCTGGAGGGGCGAGCCCCGCGGGCGATATAGCGCGGCACGGTTTCAACGCCCGCCACCGCATAGAGGATGGACAATCCCTCCTGATCGAGTTGCAGCGCCAGATCGACGTCAGGGTGATCGAAGTGAAGCACGAACGGCGCGCCGGGCCAGGACAGGTCCAGCACGATCTCGACCGCCCCGGTTTGCAAACTGACCATTTCGCCAACAACAAGCCTTGCTTCGTCGATCATTCCATTGCGCAGGTTGTCGACCGCCGGAACCGGCGGCGTCAGGACTGCACCATCCTGAAGAAGAAGCATCCTCGGCAGCGTCATCGCGGTCGGAAAATCGATCGTGTGGGAGACATCGGCCCAATTGGCGAGCCAGCCGATGCCGATGGGTGTTCCGCCATCGACAAAAGCCTGAAAGGCATAATTGTCGGTACCAAAATCGAGTTCCTGCTCGAAATCCGTCAAAAAACGGACACCGTCAAAGTGCCCGACCGCAATGAGCGTCAGGTTCTTGCGCCCGGTATCGGCATGCGTGCTGTTCATCAGGCCGTAGATCAGGGCCCAATGCGTCTCAGGTTCGTCCGCCGGGCCATCCAGCGGCAGCAGGCAGGGACACTCGATCACTGCCGTGCCGAACCGCTCCTCCAAAAGCAGCGTACCGGTGAAGCGCCAGCCACTGGCGGCAGTGGGATCGTCGGTCTCATAAAGAAGGATGACGCCACCTTGATGGCTGAGGCTGCCAAGCACCATTTTCCACAGCCCATCCGGCCCTTTGACGACATAAGGATCGCGAAAATCAAGCGTCAGGCCAAGACCCGCCGGGCGACCCGGAAGAATGACCTGGGCCTGGCTCGCCGTGATGATGTTGTGCGAGGTTGCGGTCAGTTGGACCTGGGTTTCGGGCGTGCGGTCGATGATCTGCTCGGTGAAGAAGACGCGGATGCCGCCCTCATTGTCGATGGGGATGGCAGAGCCGGAAAAGGCTCCGCCCCGCCGGTCCGGCCGGGCCGTCAGATCTTCGGAGGGAAACAGGAAGATCGGCATGTGATGCCAGTGGATGTAATCTTCGGACACCGCATGCCCCCAATGCATCGTGTTCCAGCGAAGACCGTGGGAATAATGCTGGTAGAACAGATGCGGACGGCCTGCGAAACGGCCAAAGCCGTTGGGATCGTTCATCCAGCCGAACGGTGGGCGGAAATGATAGCCATTCGGCACGGGCGCCGGAGCATTGGCGGCGCTGGTATGCATGACGGTAATGCCCTTTTCCATCACCTCAGCCGCGTTGAAGAAATAGGCGACGGAAACCGCTGTGGTCGCCGTGTCGTAGACGCAGGAAAGATTGCCGCCGCTGGTGGCGACGAATGTGCGGAACACATATTCCTGCGAATTGCTGACCGAGACTTCGCCGATCTTGTCGCCGCCAAGCACGAAGGCCACCGCCCCCGGTCTTTCCGGCGCCGTCGCCTTCAGCCAGACATGCAGCGTTGCGCTTACCGGCACTTGAGCCTGCAGCACCCGCAGTGTCTCCGGCAAGATATCGTTCGCCATTCTCCGTTCCTTCCCGCAGTGCGCAGCGGCCATTCCGGAGGAAAAACCAGTCCGTGCCGAAAGCCACTCCAGCGACCTAGTGCCGGAAGACGGGATGTAAAGGAGACGACCTGACACCGAAGACGGACGAAACGTGCACCACACGCCGGCTCCTTTGCGGATACGCTCACGCTTCATGCCGGAAACGAACCTTCAATATGTGTCCGCTCACTCGCCAACAGAGACGCTCAATCCCACCTTCACCCGATCCATCGCGACGAATGTCCGGAAGCGCTTTACGTTGTTGTTGCCGAAAAACAGGCGTCGCGTTAGCGCTTCATAGTCCGCCATCGAGGGGACGACGATCACGAGAACGAAATCCGCCTCGCCGGTCACATAGTAGCATTGCTGGATTTCGGGCGCGCCGGCGAAGGCCCGCTTGGCTTCTTCGATCCTGTCAGCCGTTTCACTGATCACCTCCACTTCGACGAAAATGGTAATCGACTGGCCGACCGACGCGGGTTCGACGACGGCGACATTGGCCTTGATGACGCCGTTCTCCTCCATGCGTTTGATCCGCCGCTGGACAGCAGGCGCCGAGAGATTAACGGCCTCTCCGATCTGCCTTTGCGGGGTGGTGTTGTCCCGCTGGAGGATTTCGAGAATTTTCCGGTCGTAGGCATCCAGCCGCTGAAAGGTGGTCAACTTCGCCAAAACACTGCCTCCACGAAACAAACTTGCAAATAGCTATTCAATATTCAGCGCAATTTTCGTCATCGTTGCAATATCATTGTGCGCAGATAGTCAAATGAGGCCGACATGTTCCTGCACAACAACACACCCGAATATGGCACCCCGATGCTGGACATCGACGCAGCGACACTTGGCGTCGAGGCAGCCGTTGAAGTCGAACACTTCCTGACTTTCCGTGACAACCATGCGCCTACTCCCCTGGTATCGCTGTCCACCTTGGCATCGCGCCTTGGCGTCGCGTCCATCCACATCAAGGATGAGGGCCATCGCCTCGGGCTTTGCAGTTTCAAGGCATTGGGCGGCTCCTATGCCGTTATCCGGCTTGTGCTCGAAGCCGCGGAAAAAGCGCTCGGCCGGGCTGTCGACGTGCAGGAGCTGCACGCCCCGGAGGTCAGGCGGGTCGCCCGGGCGATGACGGTTGCCTGCGCCACCGATGGCAATCACGGCCGTTCCGTCGCGCAAGGGGCACAACTCGTTGGCGCGAAAGCCGCAATCTTCGTGCATGCCGGCGTCAGCGACGAGCGGGTCGCCGCCATCGCCCGGTTCGGTGCGGAAATGATCCGGGTTGATGGCACCTACGACGATTCGGTGCGTGAAGCCGCGCGCGTCGCCGGCGAGCGGGGCTGGACGATCGTATCCGACACCTCCTGGCCGGGCTATGAGCGAATTCCAGGTCTTGTGATGCAGGGCTATACCGCCTTGGTTCGCGAAGCGCTGCGCCAAATGCCGGAGCGGCCGACCCACATTTTTGTCCAGTCCGGTGTCGGCGGCATAGCGGCGGCCGTCGCGGGGTTCATGGCGGCCGAATTTGGCGGCAACCGGCCGAAATTCATCGTGGTCGATCCCGCCCGTGCGGCATGTCTTTTCGAAAGCGCCAAGGCCGGCCATGCCGTCAGGATTGCGCATGGTGAACCGACCGTCATGGCCATGCTGGAATGCTATGAACCGTCGCTCGTCGCCTGGCGCATCTTGTCGCGCGTTGCCGACGGGTTCATGACAGTGGATGACGCGGATGCGGTGTCAGCGATGAAGGCCCTTGCGACCCCCTTGAAGGGCGATCCTGCCATCGTGGCGGGAGAGAGCGGTTGCGTTGGTCTTGCGGCGCTGATCAAGGCCACCTCCGATCCTGCGATCAAGGCGGCGCTCGGTTTGGATGAAGGATCCCGTGTTTTCCTGATCAACACCGAGGGTGCCACCGATCCGGAGAAATATGGGGAACTCGTCGGCGCAACGCCCCAGGAAGTCCTGGCAGGAATTGTTTCCCACTGCGCCGCAGAGGAGAAGTAGATGACAATTGATCTGCAAGACCTGCACCGCGATATGACAGCCTGGCGGCACGACCTGCACGCCCATCCGGAATTCGGTTTCGAAGAAAAAAGAACCTCGTCCTTCGTTGCCGCCAAGCTTCGGGAATTCAATCTCGACGGCGTGGCGGAAGGTGTCGGCGGCACAGGTGTCGTCGGCACGCTGAAGCGCGGAACAGGCAATCGGGCGATTGCGCTACGCGCCGACATGGATGCGTTGAGGATCAATGAGCAGGGCGATCACGCCCACCGTTCTCAAAATCCCGGCGTCATGCATGCCTGCGGCCACGACGGGCACACGGCCATGCTTCTCGGCGCGGCCAGATTTTTGGCGGAGGAAGGCGGCTTCGACGGAACGGTACACTTCATTTTCCAGCCCGCAGAGGAATGGGGCAAAGGTGCTCTCGCCATGCTGGACGATGGATTGCTGCAGCGTTTTCCGTTCGAGGAAATCTACGGCCTGCACAACTTGCCGGGCCTGCCGGTCGGCCACTTTGAGACCCGTGCCGGAGCCATCATGTCGGCCGAGGACAATTTCGAGATTGTCCTGAAAGGTGTGGGCGGTCATGCAGCGCGCCCTCATTGGGGAAACGAAGTGCTCGTTGCCGCATGCGCACTCGTGACCAGTCTGCAGACCATCGTCTCCAGACGGCTGAGCCCCACCGATGTCGGTGTCGTATCCGTTACCGAACTGATCACTGACGGAACCCGCAACGCCCTGCCCGGCTTGGCGCGAATCCTCGGCGATGCGCGCAGCTTTCATCCGAAGATCAGCTCGACGATTGAAAAGCAGATGAGAACCATCGCCGAGGGAATAGCACTGGCGTACAATGTCACGGCGGAAGTGACCTATACGCGCGAATTCATCCCCCTTCTCAACGACGCGATCCTTGTAGAAGAAGCATTTGCCGCGGCGCGGACTGTCCTCGACGCCGGGGAAGTCCGCGTTGCGGACGAACCGATGACCGGGTCCGAGGACTTCGCTCGCTTTCTGCAACACGTGCCGGGCGTCTTCGCCTTCGTCGGCAACGGCCGGGACTCCGCACCGCTGCACAACCCCCAATTCGATTTCAACGATCATGGCCTTCTGCATGGCGCAAGGGTTCATGCCGCCATCGTGCGGCAACGCCTGCCGCTGTCTGCATGACGATGAAAAACCCGCTCACAACGGCCTGTTGTAAGCGGGTTCAGCGTTGAACGGGGTACATATGCGATCAGCGGCCGGCGTTATGACCGGCCCTTAGCGATCGTCAGACCAGCCGGCTCTGCTCGACGGCGGCCTCGATGAAGCTTGCAAACAGCGGATGCGGGTCGAGCGGACGGCTCTTCAGTTCCGGGTGATATTGGACACCGATAAACCACGGATGATCCGGGTATTCGACCGTTTCCGGCAGGACGCCGTCCGGCGACATGCCGGAGAATTCCAGGCCGCAAGCTTCCAGGCGATCCTTGTAATCGACATTCACTTCGTAGCGATGACGGTGACGCTCGGAAATCTCGGTCGAACCGTAGATATCGGCAATCTTGGTGCCCTTCTTCAGGCTGGCCTTGTAGGCGCCCAGGCGCATGGTGCCGCCGAGATCGCCGGACGCCGCGCGCTTCTCCAGCGCATTGCCCTTCACCCATTCGGTCATCAGGCCAACGACAGGCTCTTCCGTCTTGCCGAATTCGGTCGACGAGGCCTTTTCGATGCCGGCGAGATTGCGGGCCGCTTCGACGACCGCCATCTGCATGCCGAAGCAGATGCCGAAATACGGCACCTTGCGTTCGCGGGCAAAACGAACGGCTTGAATCTTGCCTTCGGAACCGCGCTCGCCAAACCCGCCGGGGACGAGAATGCCGTTGACCTTTTCGAGGTAGGGCGACGGGTCTTCCTTTTCGAAGACCTCGGATTCGATCCACTCAAGCTTGACCTTGATGCGGTTGGCGATGCCGCCGTGATAGAGCGCCTCGATCAGCGATTTGTAGGCATCCTTGAGGCCCGTATACTTGCCGACGATGGCGATGGTCACCTCGCCCTCCGGCGTGCTGATGCGGTTGGCGACATCAAGCCAGTTTTCGATACGCGGTGCCGGCGCCGGCTCAATGCCGAACGCGGCCAGAACCTCGTTGTCGAGGCCTTCCTTGTGATAGGCGATCGGCACGTCGTAGATCGAGGCGACATCGAGCGCCTGGATGACGGCCGACGGGCGGACGTTGCAGAACAGCGACAGCTTGCGGCGTTCGGCTTCCGGGATTTCGCGGTCGGCGCGCACGAGCAGGATATCGGGATGGATACCGAGCGCCTGCAGTTCCTTGACGGAATGCTGGGTCGGCTTGGTCTTCAACTCGCCGGCCGCCGCGATATACGGCATCAGCGTCAGGTGAAGATAGATTGCGGTGCCGCGGGGCAGATCGTTCTTGAGCTGGCGGATCGCCTCCATGAACGGCATCGCCTCGATATCGCCGACCGTGCCGCCGATCTCGCAGATGACGAAGTCGAAATCGTCATTGCCTTCGGTGACGAAATTCTTGATCTCGTTGGTGACGTGCGGGATGACCTGGACGGTGGCGCCGAGATAATCGCCGCGGCGTTCCTTGTCGATGATGTTCTTGTAGATGCGGCCGGTGGTGATGTTGTCGGTCTTGGTCGCCGAGCGGCCGGTAAAGCGCTCGTAGTGACCGAGGTCGAGGTCCGTCTCCGCGCCATCATCCGTCACGAACACTTCGCCGTGCTGCGTCGGGCTCATGGTGCCCGGATCGACGTTCAGATAGGGGTCAAGTTTGCGAAGCCGCACCCGGTATCCCCGGGCCTGCAGCAACGCTCCGAGAGCAGCTGCGGCGATCCCTTTTCCAAGGGAAGATACCACGCCGCCAGTGATGAATACATATCGCGCCATGGGCTTCACCGGATACCGTTTCAAAAATGATTCCGCCACCGAAAAATTCATCTTTCAGAATTTTTCCGTTCAAAAGTGTCAGGTGGCAGAATTCAAACAAAAGAAAACCGGCGGAAGACTGGCTTCCGCCGGCGATTATATCTGCTGCCGGCCTTACTGGCCGCTTGGAACGTCCGAACCGGACGTCGCCGGCTTTGTTTCGGTCGTTGCGGGGGTCTGCGTAGCCGGGGTCTGGGTGTTGGCACCGGACTGTGCGGGCGTCTCGCCAGCAGGCGGGGTGGCGCCGCCGCCGAGCGAATCAAGCACGCCCTTGCCGTTGTTCGTCGTGCCGGGGATACGGTCGAGAACGTCGGTCGCATTCGGCTGGTAGCGGGCCAGAATGCCCATGCCGAGCGCCAGGACGAAGAACAGGGCTGCGAGGATCGCGGTGGTGCGGGTCAGCGCATTGGCCGTGCCGCGGGCGGACATGAAGCCCGAACCGCCGCCGATGCCCAGGCCGCCGCCTTCGGAACGCTGAATGAGCACGACGCCGATCAGCGCCAGCACAACCATGAGATAGATGACAAGCAATACGGTCTGCATTTTGTCCAGTCCTGCCTTAGATCACGGCTTGCCCGGCTTCTCAGAAAGCCAAAGACAGACACGCGATCGAGTGATCGTCCGACATGGGAGACGCGACGAAATTGCAACGCAAGTTTCAGCGTCCGCTCCACGCGGCAAAGATTATTGTTGCGGCTGCATATACCAAGCCACCGCGCATTAAAAGCCCCTACAGCGCCGCGCGTCGAATATGACACGCGAAAGGCGCTGCAGCACTTTGAAGATGCTGCATAATTATACAGCAGCCGCCGAGCGGCAGGCTTAGGCCGTCAATTCTTCATACGCCCGGTAGATGGCGAGAAAATCGTCGGCTTTCAAGCTTGCTCCACCAATCAGCGCGCCATCGACATTGGCAACGCCCATCAATTCCTTGGCATTGCCCGGCTTGACCGATCCGCCATAGAGAATGCGCATCCTGGCGCCGGCCGGGCCAAAGCGTGCAACCAGTTGCGAACGCTGGAAGGCATGGGCTTCCTCGACGTCTGCTGCCGTCGGCGTCAGGCCGGTGCCGATTGCCCAGACAGGCTCGTAGGCGATGACGGTGTTTTCAGCGGTGGCGCTGTCGGGAACAGAGCCGGCGAGCTGGCGCTTCAACACATCCAGCGTCTGGCCGGCCTTGCGCTCGTCGCCGGTCTCGCCGACGCAGATGATGGCGATCAGGTCGGCTGCATAGGCAGCCTCGGTCTTGGCGCGCACGAGGGCGTCGGTTTCCTTGTGGTCGGTACGGCGCTCGGAGTGGCCAACGATCACGTGGGTCCCGAAGCAGTCGGCGACCATCTCGGCGGAGATGTCGCCCGTATGGGCGCCGGAGACTTTTTCGTGGCAATCTTGCGCGCCGATCAGAAGCGGGCTGTCATCGCAGAGCGCCGTTGCCACATAGAGCAGCGTCGCCGGTGGGCAGATCAGCGTTTCGACCTTTTGCGAAAGACTACCCTTGACGCCTTCCGCCATCGCCTTGATTTGATCGAGCGAAGCCCGCAAACCATTCATCTTCCAGTTTCCGGCAACAAGCGGTTTTACGTCGGGCGTCATGTCGTCTCCTCAAGGGTATGTCCTTTTCCCGGCAAAGGCCCTAGCAAATAAGCCGGGCAAAGAAAAGCGGGACGGCCGCGCGACCAGGCCCGGTATCGTAACCGTGATGGCCGAAAGGCTTGTTCGCATCCTGCGAAAGAGCGATGATTCGATACGAGTTTTGGCAATCGGAGAATAGTGATGTTGCGCAACGGGGCTGACGCATTCGGGTGGGTTACCATCTTCCTTCACTGGACCATTGCCGTTCTGATCGCAGGACTCTTGGTGCTCGGCTATATCATGACCCGGCCGGACATAGACCCGGTGCTGCAGTTCAATCTCTTCCAGTGGCACAAGTCCTTCGGCTTCACCGTGCTTGCCCTTTCGGCGATCCGGATCCTCTGGTGGCTGGCAGGCAGACATCCGGCACCGGTTGCCGGCCTCTCGACACTTGAAAAACAGGCGAGCTCCCTCGTCCACATCCTGCTTGCCTGCCTGACGCTTGCGGTGCCGGTCACGGGATGGGCGCTCGCCTCGACTTCGACGCTGAACATTCCGAGTTTCTTTTTCGATCTCGTCGTCATCCCGCATCTGCCGCTGGAGAAATCCGTGGCCGCGGAAACCACGTGGACAACAGCCCATGCGGTGTTCGCCTACAGCCTCGGCGCGCTGGCGCTGCTGCATGCGGGCGCAGCCTTCCACCACCACTTCATCCGCCGTGACGCTGTGCTTGTGCGCATGCTGCGCGGCCGGCGTGACGGCTAGGAATATTCCTGCAGCATTGAGCGTCCTACGAGGCGAACCAAGCACCGGGAAGGACCCAGACATGTCCGCACGTTTACTAACGATCACAGCCGCATTGATGACGCTTGCGGGTTACGCCTTGCATGCATCCCCGTCCGAAGCCAGGGCACCGAGCCTCGACGAGGCCGCCGGCCGCTACGACATCAACGCATCCTCACAGATCAATTTTTCGGTCGGCCAAGTCGGTGGTGGTGGCGGTATTTCCGGAAAATTCGCAAAATTCTCTGGCACGTTCCAACTGGATGGCAATGACATCCGCCGGTCTGTCGTCGAATTCGCGTTGTACCCGGAGGCCGTCCAGACCGGCGAACCCCGTATCGAAAACTTCCTGCGCTCCAGCGCCGTCTTCGATAGCGCGAACCACCCGAAAATCGTCTTCCGCTCAACGAAGATCACCCAGACGGGCGACGACACGGCCCGAATTGAGGGCAAACTGACGGCAAAAGGCACGACCAGAACCGAACATTTCGACGCGAAACTGACGAAATGGAACCGGAGTGTCATCAGCTTTCACATCCAGGGCGGCGTCTACCGCACGCGCTACGACATGTCAGTCGGAATACCGATCTATTCCAACATCGTGCAATTCGACATGTTCGTGAACGGACAAAAACACTAAAGCGTGTTGCGATCTTTCAGATGCTTCTGGCGCTTTAGGTCTTTGATTTTATGCATGTCGCGCAATACCGCTGCACGCTATTGCGCGACATGCCTTAGCCACTCCGGTTGAGCCGCATTCCTCCAAATCCACCACTGTTCCTGCGGGAACATGCCAGCAACCCGGTTGAGGGCAATGATGCTTCAACTTGTTTCATGGCCTGGGGATCCGGGGCGGATAGATGCGGTATGCTTTTCTCAAATCTCTGGTTTTAAGTCTCGGCCTGCTTCCGGTAGCGGCGAGCGCACAGGAAATATTGACCACGGCCACACCGGACTTGCTGGTCCGCTCGCTCGACCCCGTGCTGGTGCAAAAGGAGAAAACCCGCGGATTGAAGATTACCGGCGCCAAGGATCTGGCGCTGATCAACAGCTATGGCGACAAGGTTGCAGCGACCGTCAACCTCGCGGTCAATTTTCACTTCGGCTCCGCCGAACTGACCCCGCAGGCGCAGCGTCTTCTCGACAGCGTTGGCGTAGCGCTTCAATCCAGCGACCTTGCGTCCTACCGGTTCCTGATCGGCGGCCATACGGATGCGGCCGGCACCGACGATGAAAATCTCGATCTCAGCCGGGCGCGCGCCGCCGCAACGATACGATATCTGCTCACGCACTACAGAATAGAACCGCGGCGGCTGGTTTTGCGCGCGTTCGGCGAAACCGCCCTGCTGTTTCCGGCCGATCCAGAGGATGGCCGCAATCGCAGGGTCGAGATTTCGACACTCAAACAATAGCGCCACGGGCTGCTGCAGGGCACGGCGCGTGCGGCACCCTGCCCTTTCGAGTGTCTGGAGACGATCAGCCGATCTGACTGCCGACGAAATCCTTGACGATGCGGATGATGCCGCGGCCCAGCAGGTCATCGAGCGCATCGGCGAACTGGTCGACATGCTGGCGTTCGCAGATCAGCGGCGGCTCGAGCCGGATGACGTTGCGATTGTATTCCGTGAAGGCAACCAGCGTATCGTAGTCACGCAAGAGAAGCGCGCCGATGAAGCCAGACAGCGATCCCTTCAGCTTGTCGTCGAGAACCGACACGACCGGACGCAGGACCATCGGCAGGGTCTGGCTGAAATCCTGGAATTCGAGACCAACCATAAGGCCCTGGCCACGAACATCCTTGATGATCTTCGGATATTTGGCCTTGAGCACATTCAGCCGTTCGAGCAGATAGTCTCCCTGCACGGCGGCGTTCTCGATCAGGTCCTCGTCATACATGATGTTGAGACCCTCGATCGCGGTGATGCAGGCCTCGCCGATGCCGCCAAATGTGGCGTGGGCGTGGATCATCGCCGTCGCCTTGGTACCATAAGCCTTCATGTAGACGTCGCGCCTGGCGATCATCGCGGCCATGGCCGACTTGCCGCCGCCAAGCGATTTGGCGAGCGCCGTCACGTCCGGAACCACGCCTGCATGTTCGAAGGCGAAGAAGCGGCCCGAACGGCCCATGCCGCACTGGACCTCGTCGGCGACCCAGATGACCCCATGCTTGTCGCAGAGCGCGCGCACCTCGCGCCAGAATTCCGGTGAAGCCTGGACGATGCCGCCGCCGCCCTGGATGGTTTCCAGAACCAGCACGCCGATCGACGGATCGCGCTCAAAAGCGTTGCGGATGGCATCGATATCGCCGAACGGTACCTTGACGTTGTTATCGAGCAGCTTGAACTCGCCGCGATAGAGCGGACCGTCGGTAATCGACAGAACGCCCTTGGTCTTTCCGTGGAAGGAATTTTCGGCATAGACAATGCGCGGACGCTTCGGACCAGCGGCACGTTCGGCGACCTTGAGGGCGGCCTCCATGGCTTCCGAACCGGAGGAACCGAGGAAGACCATGTCGAGATCACCAGGCGCGATCGTCGCAAGGTTCCTGGCGAGTGCTGCCGCATATTGCGACAGGAACGCGATTGCAATCTCGTGACGGTTCTCGTCCTGGAATTTCTTACGCGCCGACAGGATGCGGGGATGGTTGTGGCCAAAGGCGAGCGAACCGAAACCGCCGAAGAAATCGAGAATCTTGCGGCCATTCTGGTCGGTATAGTACATGCCTTCGGCACTTTCGACCTTCACCTTGTTGAAGCCGAGCAGCTTCATGAAATGAAGTTGCCCGGGGTTCAGGTGGTCCTTGAAGAACGCCGTCATGTCGGCAAGGCTCATGGCCTTTGCCTGTTCAACGGTGATGAGGTCCGGCTTGCGGATACCGCCAGCAAGAACAGGGGCATCAGGGCCGGCCGCGTCAATGGCGACGCGTTGCGTTTTGTCGAGCATTGTCGTGATCCCCTGGTTCATTCGGCCGGTACGGCAGATGCTTGTGCGAAGGTCTTGCCGGCCTTCTTGGCGCGATATTCGTCATAGGCTGCGATCAGCATGGCGCCGTCGTTATACCGCGCCTTCCAGCCAAGCTCCTTCTTGAGCTTGCCGGTTTCGCGGATGCACATCTCGTCGGCGATCAGGTACTGTTCCGGGTCCATGATCGGCAGATTGACAAAATCGAAAGCGGCGAGCGTTGTCTTGACGGCGAAAGCGGGCGTCGGCAACAGGAGCGACTTCGAGCCGGCATGGACGATCAGGTCGCCCAGCAGTTTCTTCACCGAAGGCGGATTGTCGGAGCCCAGATTGTAGGCCTCGTTCGGCACGCCGCCCTTCCAGGCCAGGCGTGCGGCTTCTGCGCAGTCGAACACCGAAATAAACTGGTAGGGGTTCTTGCCCGAACCGATCATCGGCACCGGCAGGTTGGCGTCGATCAGCTTGAACAGCTTTTCCAGAATGCCGAGACGGCCGGGACCAATGATCAGGCGCGGGCGAAAAATCGAGATGTTCATGCCTTGCCTGCGCCATTCGCCAGCAAGCTGCTCGGTTGCCCATTTCGACTTTCCGTATTCGCCGAGCGGCTTGGCCGGATGAGCTTCGGTCTGCGGCGACATGATCGTGTGGCCGTAGATCATGTCGGTGGTGAACTGCACGAGCCGGTTGGCGCCGGACTTTGCCGTCGCCTTCATGATGTTTTCGGCGCCGTAATAGTTGACCGGCCAGAAGAACTGCCAGCGCTTGGAGCGCACCTGCAATGGCGACAGCATCTTGGCCGCCATGTTGTAGACCATGTCGTCGGGGCCAATTTCGACCTTCATCACCTCGTCCGCATCGGTGACATCACAATGGACGAACCGGGCGCGAGCGTAGTGCGGCAGGTCGGACTTGACGATATCGGCAACCAGGACCTCTTCACCGTCCTGCACCAGACGTTCGGCCAGGTGCCGGCCGACGAAACCGTCACCGCCGAAAATGATATGCTTCATGATGCGCTCCCGATTTTTGCTGTTTTTGCGCCCGTAGCTTCAAGCAAAGGCTGATCCTCGTGCGAGGACATGCCAGCCCCAGACAGGCCGGATTGGGCGATGAGAATGGTTCCGACGCAGATGAAGCCGATGCCGGCGATGCGCCAGGCATTCAGATCCTCGTGGAAGACGAAATAGGCAAAGACGGCCACCGCCACATAGGCGAGGCTCAGAAATGGATAGGCGAAGGAGAGTTCCACCTTCGAAAGCACGTAGAGATGCGACACCATCGAAATGACGAAGGTCGCAAGTCCGGCAAAGACCCAAGGGTTGAAAACCACCTGGAAAATTCGGGCAATGAAAGTATCAGCCGTGAAGCTCAACGGTCCAAGTGAAATCATACCCTGCTTGAGCATGACTTGTGCCGCCGCGTTGGTCAGTACGGTGAAGAGAATGAATACAATATACTTCATGCCTGTGTCCCCTGTTCCCGTCCCGATCCCTACATGCAAGAGCCGCATATTCCGTGAAATTCCCGCGTTTATTTAATTCAAATTGCCGCTATTCTCATTTTGGCAAAGCCAAGGCCGTCCTGTTCCAGAAGTTCGACACCATCGCCGGATCGCGCAGCTCTTCCAGCTTGCGCCAGTGTGGGAACGAGGATTCAAAGGTTTGCGGGCTCATCCGGGCGTCCTTGTAAGGATTGACGGCGCCACCGGCCTCGATGACCATCGCATCGAGCCTGTCGAGAAGCTTAAGGGTCTGTTCACCCTGATTGGCGAAATCCAGCGTCAGGGTGAATCCCGGCCTCGGGAAGGACAAAAGCCCTCCCGATTTCTGCTCGCCGAATTTCTTCAGCACGGTGAGAAAAGAGGCATGCCCCGCCTTGCGGGCCGCCTCCATCAGGCGTCCCGTCAACACCCGCGCATTGTCTGACGGATAGACGCTCTGGTGCTGATAGAGCCCCTTTGGTCCATAAAGCCTGTTCCAGTGGCCGATCGCATCCAGCGGATGGAAATAGCCCGGCCATTTGACGGTCTTGACCGTTTCTCCCGGCTTTTCCTTGCGGAAATACAGTTCGTTGAATGCCTTCAGCGTCACCCCGTTCAAGAGATTGAACGGCGGCGCAAACGGCACAGACAACCTCCTCGCGCGCGGTATGTCGGGAAACTCGCAGGAGGCATCGGCGTGATCTCCTGCAAAAAGGACGCCCCTGCCCGCCCGCCTGCCGGTCGCCAGCTGATCGATCCATGCGACGGAATATTCATGTTCGCCGTCCACGGTTTCGACCATCCCGAAATAATCGCCCAGGCTGTCGAAACGGATGGCATGCTGCTGGATATGGGCGGACGGTACCTTCATCAGCTGCAAGTCAACCGACAGGATCAGCCCTGTCAGGCCCATGCCGCCGATAGTGGCATAGAACAAGTCGCGGTTTTCCGTCGCCGAACAGGTCAAAAGCTCACCGCTGGAACGCAGCAATGTCAGGCTAAGCACATGCTTGCCGAAAGTGCCGCGCGCGTGATGGTTCTTGCCGTGAACGTCGTTTGCAACGGCACCGGCGATGGTGACCGAAGCGGTTCCCGGCGTCACCGGCAGGAAAAACCGGTGCGGGATTGCCTGCTCAAGCACGGAGCGAAGCGTCACGCCGGCGTCGCAGGAGACAATTCCGGTTCCCGGATCAAAGCCGAGAATACGGGTGCGCATGCGGCTGTCGATCAGCTTGCCCTGATCGTTATGGCAGCTGTCGCCATAGGACCGCCCGTTGCCGAACGGCAGGAACGCGCCAGCCGCCGCATTCTCGCGCAGGTTCTCATAGGCATCGGGCGATACGGACTGCCGGGGGCGGCAATCGATCCGGCCCCAGCTGTCAAACTCTCCAGCGGTCATGGCGAACCCAGTGTGCCGGCAAGCACAAGCGACGCACCGATGGCCATGGTGACGAGACTGCGCCAATCGCGCATGATGAACACCACCGGATCCTCATGCAGCATGCCGCGGCGTGCCAGCATCCAGATTCTGAGCAGCATGTAGAGGACCAGCGGGCAGAGCGGCCACAATGCCCAGGGCAGCGTGTACATCTCCTGCATTTCCTTGCTGTGAATATAGAGCGCCAGAACCAGTGCCGAGGCAAAGGCGGAGGAGACGCCGGCCTGTCCGACCATCTCGAAATCGACGGCCATGTAACCGCGGCCCGGCACCTGGTTGCCGTCACGCCCGTTGTAATCGTCGAGCTCGACGTAGCGCTTGACGAGTGCCAGGCTGAGGAAAAAGAAGATCGAGAACGACAAAAGCCAGAACGACAGCTCCGTGCCGGTCGCTGCCGAACCGGCGACGATCCGGACCGTGTAAAGCCCGGCCAGCGTGAAGACATCCACCAACAGCTTGCGCTTGAGCACGAAGGTATAGGCGGTGGTGGCCAACGCATAGAAGCTAAGGACAAGCGCAAAATCATAAGGCAGCGCGGCCGTCAGCGACAATGAGGCGATGAGCAGGCAAAGCGCGATCAGCAGCCCCATCGGCACCGACATCTGGCCGCTTGCCAGGGGCCTGTTGCGCTTGGTCGGATGGCGGCGGTCATTGGTGAGGTCCGACAGGTCGTTGATGACGTAGACGGCCGAGGCAAGAAAGCTGAAAGCGAAGAAGGCAAGCAGGACGTTGATCACTGCATCCATGTGCAGGATATCGTGATTGAGCACCATCGGCACGCCGATCAGCACGTTCTTTGCCCATTGGTGCACGCGGATCGATTTCAACGCCGCAAGGCGGCTGATCCTGCCGGTATCGAGCCGTTCGGCGTCATGCGCGCGGCGCCATTTTTCAGCCGCCGCGTCCGGTGCCACGACAATGGCCTTGCGCGCCGCATCGAAGACCGGCACGTCATCGCGGCTATTGCCCATATAATCGAAACCGCCCTCACCGAACTGTTCGGTCAGCTTATCCCGCTTGCGGCGGCTGGTGAGGTTGATTTCTGTGGTGCTGTGCAGGACGGAGGAAAAAACGCCGGTATGGGCCGCGACCCCGAGCGCCACGCTTTCGGCGGCGCCTGTGACAAGGATGACCTGCCTGCCTGTTTCGCGCTCGCGTGTCAGACGCTTGAGCACCGCCTCGCGATAGGGCCAGTCTGCCGCCTGGCGTCCCGAGCGCGCGGCAACCTCGTATTTCAGCCGCGCCTTGCCCTTCGACATCCAGAAAAGGACTGCAAACACCATCAGCGGATTGCGCAGAAGAATGATCGCCACGCCCTCCCAGAGCGTGTCGGCGGCAAGCAATGTGCCGTCGAGATCGACGCACAGCGGAATATGCTGCGCTTCTGTCCGAGCATCCATAAGATCAAACCCCGAGAATATATGCCCGGGACAGTCCCACGATCAGCTTTCGAAAAAGCAAACAACGCTCGCCCTGGCGTTTCAAACCGCCGCGTTGGTTAATGAATCCCCGATATATCGGGAGCTTCAATCAAGCCCGATCCAGTTCAGCGCATCGCGCCAGTCCGTCATCCGAACAGGTGTTCCATGCGATCCGGTCTGGAACAGCACGATTCGGCTGGGATATTTCGCAGCTTTCAAGGAACGATAGAGCGCAATCTGATCGGCTACAGCATAAACACTGTCGGCACCGCCATGGCTGAAGAACATCGGCAGCCTCTTTTTGTAGGCAGCACTCTTGGCGAAGGTGGGGTCCGCCGGGCCTCCCATGATCATCATCCCCTTGAGGGCCGAGACAGCCTGCGCATCGCGTGTGATGCCCCAGCATATGAAGCTACCCATCGAGGCACAGGCAAGCACGACCGGCTTTCCGGGTGACTGCTTTTGAGCATAGGCGATCAGTCCGGCGATATCTGCGACCCCGGCATCATCGAAGGAGCGGACGCTCGGCGCGTAGTAGACACCGCCATTGCCAACGGCGAGATTTTTCAGCCGGTTGAAATTGCCGCCGAACGACCAGTCATTCGCACCGAGGCGCCGGTCGCCTCCCCGGCCATGGACGAAGATCACCGAGAATGCCGCGCCGGTCATGGCGCCGACCCGCATCACATCGAGCGGCCGGCCGCCAAGATCCAGCGTCTCGTTGACCTGCTCGCTCTTGATGCCAAGCGACACAAAGGCGCGTTTTGCGCGGCGCTCCGGAACCTGGTCGCGGCCGTCGATATCGCGCATTTTCTGGTAGTCGATGACGCGGTAGTCGCCGCCATCCTGAGTTTCGAGGACCGTGCCATAGGAAAACAGCTCGTCCTTGAACGGCTTCAGGGGCGTTGCTTGTGCAGGCAGAGCAAGCGCAATAGTTACGATACAGGCCAAAAGGCCGCGAAAGATCAAATGAGCTGTGGACATGTGCATCCGGAATGTTCCTCTTTTGATCCAAGCCTTGCCATCAGACCTTCCGCAACGCAACAGTTGGGGCTATTGAAGGCACGATCAGCGTATTGGCGCGTGCCGGCTGAACCCTATGGCGGGCCCGGTCGCTCTCGCGCCAAGAATTTGGCAGAATTCCGGTGATTCGCGCAGACATTCATGGCGGTTTCATCCGCAACTTTGATCGTGCGAAAAGTCGCCACCACGGAAAGACCTCAAAGCAGACCATGACCGACAGCAACGATCTCTTTTCAGCATTCCCCACGGTGCCCAAGCCTGCGGCGGACTCTGTCGTGCCGAAGCCGGTTGTTGCCACACCCGTCGCGGCTCCAGTGGTGGAGCTGCGCACCAGCGCGACGCCAGCCCTGAAAACAGACAATGGCGACTACAATGCCTCGGCCATCGAAGTGCTCGAGGGGCTGGAGCCGGTGCGCCGGCGTCCGGGCATGTATATCGGCGGCACCGACGAAAAGGCGCTGCATCACCTGTTTGCCGAAGTCATCGACAACTCGATGGACGAAGCGGTGGCCGGACATGCCAATTTCATCGATGTCCATCTCGACGCCGAAGGCTGCCTGTCCGTTACCGATAACGGCCGCGGCATCCCGGTCGAGAACCATCCGAAATTTCCGGGCAAGTCGACCCTCGAAGTGATCATGACCATCCTGCATGCGGGCGGCAAGTTCGACAGCAAAGTCTATGAAACTTCCGGCGGTCTGCACGGCGTCGGCGTTTCCGTCGTCAACGCGCTGTCGGATATTCTCGAAGTCGAGGTTGCCCGTAACCGCAAGCTCTACCGCCAGCGGTTTTCGCGCGGCATTCCGCAAGGGGGGCTGGAGGAACTGGGCGATATCCAGAACCGGCGTGGCACCAAGGTCAAGTTTCATCCCGATCCGGATATTTTCGGCTCACACGCGAAATTCGATCCGGCCCGGCTGTTTCGCATGGCGCGATCGAAGGCCTATCTGTTCGGCGGCGTCGAAATCCGCTGGTCCTGCGATCCCTCGCTGATCGAAGGCACCGAGACGCCCGACAAGGCCGTGTTTCATTTCCCCGGCGGCCTGAAGGACTATCTGCAGGCGACGATGGGCAAGGAATTCACCGTCACCCGCGAAATCTTCGCCGGCAAGACGGAAAAGACCGGCGGCCATGGCGCGCTCGAATGGGCAGTCACCTGGTACGGCGGCGACAGCGTCGTGCATTCCTATTGCAATACCATTCCGACACCGGAAGGCGGCACGCATGAGGCGGGTTTCCGCATCGCGCTGACCAAGGGCCTGAAAGCCTATGCCGAACTGACGCAGAACAAGCGCGCAGCGATCGTCACCACCGAAGATGTGATGATTTCGGCGGCCGGCATGCTGTCGGTGTTCATCCGCGAGCCGGAATTCGTCGGCCAGACCAAGGACAAGCTGGCGACCGTCGAAGCACAGCGCATCGTCGAGAATGCGCTGCGCGATCCTTTCGATCACTTCCTCGCCGACAATCCTCAGGAAGCGGCCAAGCTGCTCGAATGGGTGATCGAGCGTGCCGACGAGCGCGTGCGCCGCCGCAAGGAAAAGGAAGTCAGCCGCAAGACGGCGGTGCGCAAGCTGCGCCTGCCGGGCAAGCTGGCCGACTGCTCGCAGAACTCGGCCGAGGGTGCCGAACTGTTCATCGTCGAAGGCGATTCGGCCGGTGGCTCGGCCAAACAGGCGCGCAACCGCTCCAATCAGGCGATCCTGCCGCTGCGCGGCAAGATCCTCAACGTCGCCAGCGCCGGCCGCGAAAAGCTCGGGGCCAACCAGCAGATCAGCGACCTCGTCCAGGCGCTCGGCTGCGGTACCCGCGGCAAGTACCGCGAGGAAGACCTGCGCTACGAGCGCGTCATCGTCATGACCGACGCCGACGTCGATGGCGCTCACATCGCCTCGCTGCTGATCACGTTCTTCTATCAGGAAATGCCCGAACTCGTCCGGGGCGGCCATCTCTATCTGGCCGTGCCGCCGCTCTACCGCATCACCCAGGGGGCAAAGACGCTCTACGCCCGCGACGACGCGCACCGGGTGGAACTGATCGAGACGGAATTCAACGGCCGCGGCAAGATCGAGATCGGCCGCTTCAAGGGTCTTGGCGAAATGATGCCGGCACAGCTCAAGGAAACGACGATGGATCCTTCCAAGCGCACGCTTTTGAAGGTCGCTATCGACGAGGTGGATTTTGAAGGCACGCGCGAAGCCGTCGACAACCTGATGGGCACCAAGGCGGACGCCCGCTTCCGCTTCATCCAGGAGCGCGCGGTGTTTGCGGAGAACCTGGACATCTAGCGCTTCGCAGACCGATTCAACACGCTGTTGAATTGATTCAAGTTTCCGCTCCAACTGACGGAGCGGAAACGGTTTTCCCTAGCGTAAGCTGACTCTTCGTCAGCCAAACACCTTTTCCATGAAAAGACTGTACGGGTCCGGCTGGTAGGAACCGAACGGCCCGATCTCCACATAGCCAGCGGTCTTATAGAGGCTGATGGCTTCCGGCTGATAGATGCCGGTCTCAAGCCGGATCGCCGACAAGCCGGCATCACGGCCGTGCCCCTCAAGACGTTCCAGCAATTTCCGGCCGATCTTCAGGCCGCGCGCCTGCGGATCGACGAACATACGCTTGATCTCGGCGCTGCCGTCGCCTGCGTCCACCAAGGCGCAGCAGCCGGCGATCTTTCCTTCATGGCGGGCGACAAAGAAGGAAACGGACGGTTTTTCCAGTGTCGAGACATCGACAAGGTGATTGCTTTCGGCTGGATAGAGCGACTGCGCGTAGGCGTCGGATTGCTCCAGCAGACGCAGGACATCCGGCTGGCGCGGCGATTCTTTTTCAATGGTGACTGACACTTGACGATAGTCCTTCACAGATCGATTCATGCTGTTCGCATCCGACACTAGAAGCAGTTTTCCTGAAACGACAGACCACAAATCTTGCAGGCCACAGGATCGCGGTAACGCTGAGAAGCGTGCAGAAACAATTTGTTTCGAACTCTTTGCGGCCTCGCCTTATTTCCGGAGCAAACAGCCACTTAGTTCGGCGAACTCACTGTCGTTCCCTCCGGAGCGATATCTTCATCCAATTGGAGAAACATCCGCAATGGTTCCTGCCCTGATCGTCATGACAATTCTCGGCTGCGACGACAGCGTTAGCCAATGCCACTACGTCTCGACGGTGAGCGGCACCTGGCAAACGATTGCCGTATGCGATGCGGAATCGCAGAAGCAATTGCCGAAATTCTCCAACGCCAACTACCCGGTGATCGTCGCTGTCTGCGAGACAGCAGGCGACAAGCTCGCCGATGCCACGGATCCGGCGCCCCTGCCGGAAAGCCAACCGGCGCTCGATCAGGCACATGCGGTTACGCCCGATCCCGTGCCGGCGCCGCCCGTCACCGAACAGGAAAAGCCTGGCCTGCCGCGCCGGACGCTGGCGATGGTGACCGGCGTCCTGCCCGACGCATCGGCGCTGCGCACCGCCGTGACCAAACCCGTTCACTACATTGAAGACGGCTATTCCTGGGTGGCGCGCAAATTTACCAAGTAGCCGCTACACCAATCCGGCAGCGATCAGGCTTTCGGCGCTGGCCCGGATTGCGTCATCCCCTGAGCGAGACTTCCACCCCAGCATACGCCGTGCCTTTTCGTTCGAAATGCGCGCATCGCGGCCCAGTTCGCGGATAATCAGCTTCAGGCCGGGGTCGAAGCGCGAGGCAATTCCCGCCAGCCAATTGGGCAGAACGAATTTCGGCAGCTTTCTGCCATAGGCCGGGAAATCGCGCCTCAGGACCTTGGCGATATCCTTGATCGACAGCGCCTCGCCGGCGATGATGAAGCGTTCGCCGGCCGCCTGCGGGATCATCAGGGCGAGAACATGCGCCTCAGCCGCGTCGCGCACATCGACGACCGGTACGCTGAAATCCGGCATGGCCGGATAACGGCCCTTCATCAGGCTTTGCACCAGGCCGACCGACGTGCCGGTTTCCGTCCCGAGGATAGGTCCAAGGATCATTCCGGGATTGATGACACAGAGTTCAAGGCCGTTTTCGCGCGCAAAGGCCCAGGCGGCACGCTCGGCGAGCGTTTTCGATTTGTAGTAGGGCGTGGCAAACGGCCCATCGACATCGGTCCAATCCATCTCGGAAAAGGGCGCCTTGCCCTGCCCATAGCTGATAGCAGCGATGGAGGATGTCAAAACCACGCGGCGAACGCCAGCGTCTTTCGCAGCCCGCAGCACCCGCAGCGTACCCTCGCGCGCCGGCAGAATGAGGTCATTTTCATCTTTAGGAACGCTTGAGGGAAAAGGTGAGGCCGCATGGATCACATCTGTCACGCCGGAAAATGCCGCATCCCACCCCTCGTCCGACAGAAGGTCCGCGACAACGAAGGAAAGTTTTCCACCACTGACGCCTTCCGCGGACCGTATCGCCGCCTCGATGGACTTTGCCTTTTTCAGCGACCGCAAGGTTCCGCGAACCTCATATCCGGCCCGCAGCAATTGTGCGGCGATATGGCGGCCGAGAAAGCCGCCTATTCCGGTGACGGCGATCAGCCTGTCTGCATCCTTGTTCATTATACCTCTGCTCTGTCATTCTGACATTTTTGGTCTATTTTGTCAGTTTGACATTTTTAGTCCAAAGTGTCAATTCAACAGAATGGGCGAAAAGAAGCAGCATATCATGACGGCAGCCGCGGAGGTTTTTACCCGCTACGGCTTCAAGAAGGCGTCGATGCAGGACATCGCCGATGCCGCAATGATGTCGCGCGCAGCACTTTACCTGCATTTCAGAAACAAGGACGATCTGTTCCGGTCGTTGATGGGATGGCATCATGGCGAAGCGTTGAAGGCGGCAGAGGCCGCTTTTTCGTCCGCTCGCCCCTTTGTCCAGCGGATGGAAAATGCGCTAACGGATTTCACCATGACGATCATGGCGCCCGTTAAGGCAAGCACGCATGGGCTGGAACTGTTCGAGGCGAACATGATGCTGGCCGGCGACATCAATGTGGCAACCTCGCTTCGCCTGCGCGCACTGATCGAAAGCGCAGTGAAGATCGCGATCTCTCACGACGAGATTTCGCTCTCCGCAACCGGCCTTTCGGCAGAAACGCTAGCCGATCTGCTGTATGTCTGTCTGGATGGAATCAAGAAGGCGCCAAACGGACTTGAGAAGCTGGACCAACGGTTGGCCGCCCTGATGCGCCTGCTCGACACTTCAACGCGGCCCTCCTGAAAAAATCAGGCGGCTTCCCTCGACGCAAGCAGCGCATAGTCGCGGGCGGTCTGGCGCTGCTCGGCAATGGTCAGCTTCTCGATGATATCGGCAAGGCTGCCTGATACCTCCAAGGCCCGGCTTCTGCCGCGCAGTTTCGACAACAAAGCGGCGGAAATCGTGGCTGTCACAGCCGGTGAACCAATCCGGTTTTCCCTGCGCCAGATCAGCACTGCGTCGGCAAATAGCGCGCTGACGTCGCGGCCTAGACCCGCATTTTCGAACAGAGCCCGGATGGCATGGATGCGGCCGTCGGAGAGGATCGAGCGCACCCGCTTGTCGGCTACCGCCGACAGGTTGACCATTGCGGCGGCGAAAAAATCGATCTTGCCGGAGCACAATGCATGCAGAAGGAAGGCCGGCGTCAGGCGTCCCGTCACCCGAAGATGCTCCACGAGATCAGGAATCTGATCGGCCTGGACTGCTCCGGCCATGCCGACGGCGGCCCTGTCGCAGGCTTCGCGGGTGATCCGCTCGACGCGGCGCTCGCCGATTGCCGCCTGCACGAGGCCAAAGCCGGAAAGGGCTGCTCCAACCTTCTCGACCAGCGCATGGCGGGCGTCGGCCGGTAGATCGTCACGGTCGAGCAGCGTGTTGCGGACCGACCAGAGATGGCCGAGCCGGTCGCTCAGGCGCTTCAACGTCCGGCAGGAAAACCGCGCCTGCTTATTTTCAAGCAGGATCAGGACTTCTTCCTCGCCGCCGATTTCGGCGATGGCCGCAGCAACCGGCCGGGACATCGCCTGGCGCGCGGCGATGACCGCACGGGTCTCCGGCGTACCCTTGGCAGCGAGATCGACAAGGTCCATATCGTTGAGCACGGAAGAACGCGAAATGACGGCATAGGCGGTTTCGGGCTGATCCTCGGCAAGCGACAGGATGATCGACCGGGGAATGCGGGCGCAATCGGCGACGGCTTCGGCGAGCGCCAACCGGACTTTTGGTGAAGGATCGTCGAGAAGAAAGGTCATCGCCATTTCGGCAGCATGCGCGTCGAGCGTACTCATTTCCGCGGCGACATAGGCACGGCCCAATGCGCTCGCTGCCCGAACCCGATCGCCTGTTTTTGCGGTTTCGACCCAACGAAGAAATGCTTGAATGATCACCGACGCCTCACTACACACCAACCAGCCACATCATGGTGCTTCGTAAGTTAGCGATTAAAGGTTTAAGATTGGTTCACCATGTCCGTTAACCGCTTCGAAATAACGCCGGTGATGCTCTGCACGCCGCCGGACGGGCTGATGCCGGACCTAGCAGCACTCGATGGCGCCACCGTCATCGTCGACATCCGTGAGGATTGGGCAACGCAGACAGCGTTTGAAGACGCGCAGGCGGTCATTGATCATCGCAGCGCAGCCACCGGCGCCACATTTTTCCGGGTCGGCATGCCCGACGATGATACGGGACAGGACGCGATCACGCGGCTGATCGCGCTGCGCCCCGCCGGGTTTGTGCTTTCCGGCTGCTGCGGCGCCGCCGATATCCAGCATTTCGACGTCATGTTGCGGGTCGCTGAAGCCGAATACGGGATCGAACACGGATCGATCGCCGTTTTCGCCGAGGTCGGCGAGCATTTGGCTTTTTTTGTCCCGCTGGCGTCCCTGCGGGACATTTCGCGGCGGCTGAAAGCCATTATTTTCGATTGCCAGAGCTTCATGGAAGCGACCGCAAGCGAAGCCGTCAATACGGCTGCGTCAAGGGCTGGCGCGCCGTCTCTCCTTGCGCGCGCATCAGCAGTCCTCGCGGCAAGGCAGGCAGGCATCGCCTGCTACGAACTGCTGCAGGACAACAGTGATGACGTGACGGCCATGCGCAATATCGCCATTGCCGATGGCTTCTCCGGCGTGATCGCGCGCAACACGGCACAGCTGGCGGCGCTGCAAGTGCCGTGAGGCGCGGGCATCAGCGTTTCGGCCGGAACATCTCGAAAACGTCGCCAGAGTCGCAATAATCCATGTATCCCATGCGGCCGACCGGCCGAACCTTGGCCATGTCGAAACGTCCGTCACGGATCGCCTCGTCGCGAATGTGAATACCGACAACCTGGCCGATGACCACGTAGTTTTCCGCGAGCGTTCCGTCGAGCGCCTTGGGCTGGAATATTTCCGTCACCTTGCACTCGAGGGCCGCGTAAGCTTCGGCAACGAAGGGCGCCTGTACGAACTGCCCCTCGATGGCCGTCAATCCGGCAAGCGCAAACTCATTCTCGCCGTATGGCACGGGAGCCGAGGTGATGTTCATCGCCTCGCGGATATCGAAGCTGACGAAATTGGCGGTGAACTCACGGGTTTCCTCGATGTTGCGAACCGAATCCTTGCGCCCGGACGAGGAGAACATCACCAGCTTCGGCGTGTCGCTGATGGCATTGAAGAAGGAATAGGGCGCCAGATTAAGGCTGCCGCCCAAAGACCTTGAGCCGATCCAGCCGATCGGCCGCGGCGAAACGATGGCCTTGAACGGATCATGGGCAAGGCCATGCACGTTTTCTGCCGTGGCATAAAACATCAGGCGTCCTCGCCGACCCAGGTGACGATATCGGCAAGCTCCGGCCGCGGCCGTTCCGTCGGCGGAACCTGCGGCGTGCCGATATGAATGAAGCCGGCGATCTTCTCGCCGGGCTGAACGCCGAGCAGCGGATAGGCCTTTTCGTCGAAGGCATACCATTCGGTCAGCCAGTTCGAGCAGAAACCAAGGGCGTTGGCAGCCATCAGCAGATTGAGGCAGACGGCACCGGCCGACATCACCTGCTCCCACTCCGGCACCTTGAAATGCGGCGCCGCCTTGCTGACGACCGCAACGACGACCGGCGCACGGGTCAGACGGGTATTTTCCACTTTGATCATTTCTTCGGAAAGGTCTGGCTTGGCCATGAGCGCCATCTTCGCCAGTTCGGTGCTCAAGCGCACCCGCTCCTCGCCGCGATAAACGATGAAGCGCCACGGGGCGAGCTTGCCGTGATCAGGCACGCGCGAGGCAAGCTTCAGCATCTCTTCGATTTCAGCCGTGTCCGGCCCCGGTCCGCCCATCTGGAAGGCCGGAATAGAGCGGCGGGTCGCCAGATAATCACGCAGGCTAATTTCAGTTTTCATCGCCGTCCATTTCCACTAGTTTGCCACCGCAGTTCGCCTACAGCGCCGCGCGTCATTCACGACGCGCAAAGGTCGCTGTAGCACTTTAAATCTGCTGCATAATTTTTCCTTAGATCGGAACCGATCCAAGGAATTGTGCAGCAGCGCGTCGTCGCCAATACAGGCAGCCACGAAATCGCCATACCGGCGCTTCAAGTGGAGGCACACACACAGGATGTCAACCACCTCATGCGCATCAAAACCGGTCATGTTCGCGCCGTTGTTACAGCGCTTGTTGTCATCCTTGCGGGCGGTTCGGGCCTGCAGGCGCAGGAGGTTGCCGACCCCTTCAAGAGCTTCCCGGCGATATCTGCTCCATCCAAGAAAATGCCGAAGCTCAACAGCTTCAATCCGGTAACCCCGGATGCAACCACGAACGGCCCGACAGCAAAAGATATCCAGTTGGAAGCGCATCTGACTGAAAAGGGAAACCCTGTCGAACAGGGCCTCACCTGGCGCGTCTTCAGCCCTATACCCGGATCCGACGGTAAGCTGCCTCTATTGGCGACGTCGGAAGGCGGATCGGCGGCTTTCCAGCTCATCCCCGGCGAATATTTCGTCAATGTCGCCTTCGGCCGCGCCGCAGCGACGCGCAAGATCCGGGTGGCGGAAGCCGGGATCGTTGAAAAGCAAGTGCTCGTGCTCGATGCCGGCGGCGTCATGTTGAACGCCGTATCCGGCAGCGATGTGCGCATTCCGCCCGCAGAACTCAGCTTCTCGATTTTTTCGGCCGATACCAAAGAAGACGGCGAACGCGCACTCGTGGTCGCCGACGTCAAGCCCAGCACGGTGATCCGGTTGAACACCGGCACCTATCATGTCGTTTCCAACTACGGTTCGGTCAACGCCGTGATTCGTGCCGATATCCAGGTGGAAGCCGGCAAGCTGACAGAAGCGACGATCCAGCACCGCGCCGCCAAACTGACGCTGAAGCTCGTTTCCGAGCCCGGCGGCGAAGCAATTGCCGATACGGCCTGGTCGATCCTCACCTCCTCCGGCGACGTCGTCAGCGAAAGTGTTGGCGCCTTCCCGACGCTGGTTCTTGCCGAAGGCGACTATACGGCCATCGCCCGCAACAACGAGAAAATTTTCCAGCGCGATTTCACCGTCAAGGCCGGTGTCAATACCGATGTCGAGGTCCTGCTTAACGACAAGGGCGCGCAGCCCGCATCCGGCGCATCTGACGCACAGGACTGACGATCGATCAAGATGCGGCCCTTTTGAGGAACCGGCGGCGCGGCGGCGCCATGCAGAATACGCCATCATAGATTCGCGTCAGGATATCCTTACGGTCCGCAATCGCGCTCAACTCTTCCCATGCAATCAGCTGACCGATGCGCGACGAGATCGTTGTGCCGGAAAGCTTACGGAACTCGCGGATCAACAGCGAGATGCGCAATGTCATCGACACCTTGCTCGCCAGGTGAAACAACCTGCCGTTCTGGCCTTCGAAATAGATCGGAATGACACTTGCCTTGGCGGCCTGGATGAGTTTTGCCGGAAACATCTTCCACGGAAGATCTTCGGCTCTGCCAAACCCTTTCTTCGCCGTCGCGACACCACCGGCCGGGAAAACGATCAGCGTCACGCCCTCCTTCAGCAGGCGCACCGCCTCATGGCGCGTCTGCATATTGATCGCCAGCGCCTCTTTGGTTTCCTCAAACGAGATCGGCAATGAATAGGGCGCCATTTCCGGCACCTTCAGAAGCTCGTTGTTGATCAGCACGCGGAACGGGCGGCCGAGCTGTTCGGCCAGCGACAGGACGGCAATGCCGTCGCCGATGCCGAACGGATGGTTTGCGACGATGACGACGGGCGTATCCGGGAGATGACGCGGCGGCCATTCGCCTTGAACACGGACGCGCACGTTGATCAATTCGAGCATTTCACCGAAAATGCGATCGCTCTTGCCGACGATTTCGTGGCGCCACTTGTTATAGAGCCTGGCATAGCGGTTGCGCCCGGCAAGCCCTTCCATGGAGCGAATGAACCAGCGTTTCAGCCGTCGATCGTTTTCGTTGGCGTAAGACAGCTCTTTGAACTGCACGGTGATCCCCGTTCCACAAAAGGTGCGCCCGAAGGGACGCAGCACAGGCTCTTTATCGGATTTGCGCTGCAGCGGCAGTCATTCATTCCTGCCGATCACGCATGAACCGGATAGTCTGCCAATGTTACAGATTTCTGACAGCAAACTGAAGGTGTGGCCCGGCCACACCTTCCTATCGCTTCATACAAACTTACGCAGCCATGCAGACCTGACGGACAAATCAGGCGGTCGCGTTGTTACGCCGCTCGGCCTTGCGCTTCACATCCGGCGGCGTTGCTTCAGACACGAGCGAGGCAATTGCCTCGTCGAGCGTCATCGGCGTCTGGGCCTGCGAGCCAAGCCTGCGGATATTGACGGTCCGCTCTTCGGCTTCGCGCATGCCGCAGACGATGATCACCGGCACCTTGGTCACCGAATGCTCACGGACCTTGTAGTTGATCTTCTCGTTGCGGAAGTCGGTCTCGACCTCAAGCCCGGCATCGCGCAGCAGTTCGGCGACTTCGCGGCCGTAGTCGTCAGCCTCCGAGGTAATGGTGGCGACGACGACCTGCAGCGGCGAAATCCACAGCGGCATATGGCCGGCGAAGTTTTCGATCAGGATGCCGAGGAAACGTTCCATCGAGCCGCAGATGGCGCGGTGGATCATCACCGGCTGGGTCTTTTCCGAATTGCTGTCGATGTAGAAGGCACCGAAGCGTTCCGGCAGGTTGAAGTCGACCTGCGTCGTACCACACTGCCATTCACGGCCGATGGCATCCTTCAGCGTATATTCGAACTTCGGACCGTAGAAAGCGCCCTCGCCCGGCAGGATCCCGGTCTTGATGCGGCCTTCCGACTGCGCCTCGATCGTCTTCAGCACGTCCATCATGACGCTTTCGGCGCGATCCCAGAGCGCATCGTCGCCGACGCGCTTTTCCGGACGGGTCGAGAGCTTGACGACGACTTCCTTGAAGCCGAAATCCTGATAAACCGACAGGATCAGGTCGTTGATGCGCAGGCACTCGGCGGCCATCTGCTCGTCGGTACAGAACACATGCGCGTCGTCCTGCGTGAAGCCCCGCACGCGCATCAGCCCGTGAAGCGCGCCGGACGGCTCGTAGCGGTGAACGTTGCCGAACTCGGCAAGCCGGATCGGCAGTTCGCGATAGGATTTCAGGCCGTGCTTGAAAATCTGGATATGGCCCGGGCAGTTCATCGGCTTCAACGCAAAGACGCGCTCGTCGTCGGTTTCGTCGCCGGCGACCGTCACCTTGAACATGTTGTCGCGGTACCAGCCCCAGTGGCCGGACGTTTCCCACAGCGACTTGTCGAGCACCTGCGGCGCGTTGACTTCCTGATAGGTGCCGGCCAGACGGCGGCGCATATAGGCGACCAGCGTCTGGAAGATCCGCCAGCCCTTGCCGTGCCAGAACACAACGCCTGGGCCTTCTTCCTGGAAATGGAACAGGTCCATCTCGCGGCCAAGGCGGCGATGGTCGCGCTTTTCGGCTTCGGCGAGAATATGCAGATACTGGTCGAGTTCTTCCTGCGTGCGCCAGGCCGTACCGTAGATGCGGGTCAGCATCGGATTGTTTGAATCGCCGCGCCAATAGGCACCGGCCACCCGCATCAGCTTGAAGGCATTGCCGATCTGGCCGGTGGAGGCCATGTGCGGCCCGCGGCAGAGGTCAAACCAGTCGCCCTGGTAATAGATCTTCAGGTCCTGATCGGCGGCAATCGCATCGACCAGCTCGACCTTGTAGGCCTCGCCCTTGTCGGCAAACACCTGACGCGCCTTGTCGCGCGGCCAGACTTCCTTGGTAAAGGGCTTGTTGCGCTGGATGATCTCCTTCATCCGCTTTTCGATCTTCGGCAGATCGTCGGGGGTGAAGGGCTCGTTCTTGGCAAAGTCGTAGTAGAAGCCGTTTTCAATGACCGGGCCGATGGTGACCTGCGTCCCCGGCCACAATTCCTGCACGGCTTCAGCCATCACATGGGCCGTGTCGTGGCGGATCAGTTCCAATGCGCGGGCGTCTTCGCGGGTGACGATTTCGAGCTTGCCGGTAACGACCGGATCGGACAGGTCGCGCAGCTCGCCATCCAGCGCGATCGCGATGGCCTTCTTTGCAAGCGATTTGGAAATCGATTCGGCAACGTCGCGGCCCGTCGTGCCAGCGGCGTAGCCGCGGACGGAACCATCGGGAAATGTAAGGGAAACAGCGTCAGACATGTTTTCTTCCTTGTCCAGTCCCGCCAACGAATGCGGGTGGTGTTGATGACCGGCGCAGCCGGCAAATTGACGCGCGGGTGATAGAGCGTTTTTGTGACGGAGTAAAGAACGGGCTTGATCAGGCTTGGATCATATCCGCAAGGCCGCGCACCGTGTTCCAGTTGCGCAAGGTGCCCGGGCCAAGGCGTTTGGTGGTCAATGCCGAGAGCAGCTTGGATTCGCTCGGCCTGCCCGGAAAATGGATCCAGAGATCGCCGTTGACGAGCCGTATCTGTTCGCCGCCGTGACAACCGCGCTGGAGCGTGGCGGGAACTTCGGCGGAGAGCGGCCCCCGCATCACCCGGACAACGATATTTTGCGCCTCAGCGTTGCTTGCGGCACAGAACGGATTTCCGTCCGCAAGGGCAAGCCAGTCCTTCGCCGTTCGCGCGATGATATCGACATGCTTGCCGAAATCGGCGGCAAAGGCCTGTTCAAGCGCCTTTTCTACCTCAAAAACCGTGTCATGGTCAGCCTCAAAGACCAGATTTCCTGTCGCGACCAATGTCCGAGGCGATCGAAATCCGATCCGTGCCGCCGTCGCCCGCAAGTCCGACATCACCACACGGCGCCCAGCGCCGAGAATGATGCTGTGGAGAAGAGCGATATAGGTTGTCATATCTGCACATTGCCGGGCCGCCAGTAGCGCCACGGCGTATACCAGTGCTTCGAGGCCGAAAGTTTTTCCGGCACCGGATCGAGCCCGCTCGTGCCGCCGGGGCCGCAGCGCATGAAGCGGAACAGCACCATCCATCCGCCCGGCCAGAAGCCGTGGCGGGCGATAGCCTCGTAGCCGTATTCCGAACAGGTGGGGATGTGCCGGCAGGAATTGCCGATGAAGCCGGAGAGGGTTAATTGATACAACCGGATAAACGCCATGCCGAAAAGCCGCCCCGGTGTCTTGCGAAACGGGCCCGCATAGTTCCGGCCTGAATAGGGCCGTCTTGCGCTGTTGGCCTCATGGCCCTGACATCCCGGTTCGCCGCACATCTCAGCCGGCAACCTTGACCAGGCGCGAAGCCTCGATCTGGCCGATCGCATCGACCACGGCATCGAAAGTCAGCATGGTCGAGGCGTGGCGGGCCTTGTAATCCCTGACCGGTTTCAGGAAGCGCATATCCTCGAAGCGGCCGACCGGCCCCTCGCCGTCCGCCTTCAGCATTTCCAGCATATCCTCACGCGCCTGACGGATTTCGGCCGATGTGGCACCGACGACATGGCGGGCCATGATCGAGGACGAGGCCTGCCCCAGAGCGCAGGCTTTCACTTCATGGGCGAAGTCGGTGACGGTATCGCCGTCCATCTTCAGACCGATCCGGACCTTCGAACCACACAGCTTGGAATGGGCGCTGGCCTCCGCGTCGGGATCGGCAAGCGTGCCGCTTTTCGGGATATTACCGGCAAACTCAAGAATCCTGCTGTTATAGATTTCGTCCATCATTCGGCGCGATCCGCTTGTTTTTGCGCGTTTCCAGACAAACGGCGCATGATTTTCTATCGTATCTGAGAAAAAAACACAGTGTCTCCATCTGCGCCCCTTTCACATGCATCCCGGCATATTATATGCTATGTCGTGTGGGGGCGACAGGTTCGCAAGAGCGAACAGTCGCCTGTTGTTTGGGAAACCGTGCCGGATGATCCAGAGCCCTTAACCTCTGCAAATCTGAAAGCCCCGGAGCCCGCCGACGGAAACCAGGCCTGAAAGCGTCAGGTCAATGGCCAGTGGCGAGTTGTCCGAAAAGATAAACGTCAAGTAACTTGTGTTACGCCAAGGGGCCATTATGGACGCCATAGTCAAGAATTTTCCTGCCCTGCCCGCCACTGACGGCCGGCCGAGCCAGAAGGAAGCCGAGGATGCCGTGCGCGTTCTCTTGCGTTGGGCTGGAGACGATCCGGCGCGTGAGGGGCTTCTCGATACGCCGGCGCGGGTCGCCAAGTCCTACAAGGAACTGTTTTCCGGCTACGACCTTGCTGCCGAGGACGTGCTTGGCCGCACCTTTGAAGAGGTCGGCGGCTACGACGACATCGTTCTCGTCAAGGATATCCCGTTCTTCTCGCATTGCGAACATCACATGGTTCCGATCATCGGCAAGGCGCATATCGCCTATCTGCCGGATGGCAAGGTGCTCGGCCTGTCGAAGATCGCCCGCGTCGTCGATATCTACGGCCGCCGCCTGCAGACGCAGGAAACCATGACGGCGCAGATCGCCAGGGCGATCGATGACACGTTGCAGCCGCGTGGCGTCGCCGTGATGATCGAAGCCGAACATATGTGCATGGCGATGCGTGGTGTCCAGAAGCAGGGCTCGACGACATTGACCACCACCTTTACCGGTGCATTCAAGACCGAACCCGCCGAACAGGCCCGGTTCATGACCATGCTGCGGGGCTTCAAGTAAGCTCCGTCAACCGGAGCTTTCCGATGACAATTGAATTTGACCGCCCGTCCAGTGACAAGACGGAACTGGAATCCGGTTCCGCCTTCACGCCCTGTTTCGACAGCAACGGACTGATCACCGCCGTCGTCACCGACGCGAATGACGGTGTTCTTTTGATGGTCGCGCATATGAACGCCGAGGCGCTTGCCTTGACGATAGAGACCGGCATCGCTCACTATTACAGCCGTTCGCGCAAGAGCCTCTGGAAAAAGGGCGAGACCTCCGGTAACCTGCAGAGTGTTCAAGAAATACGCACCGACTGCGATCAGGACGCACTATGGCTGAAAGTTCGTGTCGCCGGCCATGATGCAACCTGCCACACAGGTCGGCGCTCATGCTTTTATCGTGTCGTCGGCATAAAGGATGGCGTCACGTCACTTAACATCATTGATACCGAAATTCATTTCCATCCGGACGAGGTCTACGGCAAAAATTAATCATCTGACGCTTTTTGGCTCAGTTCTTTCGTGGATTCACGATTTCGCAACCAGACTGGGAGCGTAATCTCAACAACAAGGATGCGTTCCGCCGGGAACACCTGCGCGGAACGGACCTGATGTAGACTGAGTTATTACGGCATGCGCTTGCAACGCAGTAATGTAAGACGTGACGGCCTGTAACAGCGTGTTCTGCGGCATGGAGGTGCCGGATGTTGAACTGGACATTCAATCGCAGCGGCATCACCGCAGATGCATCGGCCCCCGGCGGCCCTTCCCACGCACTCAGCGTTCCTCCTCCCCTCGAGATCAAGCCACAGAAATCGAAGATCGCCCTTGCCCTTGGCGGCGGCGCCGCACGCGGTTGGGCCCATATCGGCGTGCTCAAGGCGCTGGACGAGGAAGGCATAGAGGTCGGGATGATCGCCGGAACCTCGATCGGAGCACTGGTCGGCGGTTGCTACCTTGCCGGAAAACTCGATGAGCTGGAGGTTTTTGCCCGCTCGCTGACCATGCGGCGGATCGCCGGTCTGCTCGATTTTGCTATCGGCGGCGGCGGCCTGTTCGGCGGCCTGCGCCTGACCAAGCGCATGCAGGAACACCTGCAGGATATGGCGATCGAAAAACTCGACCGGCCGTTCGTCGCCGTCGCGACAGAGGTCAATTCGGGCCACGAAGTCTGGATCGGCGAGGGATCGCTGATTACCGCAATCCGCGCCTCCTATGCGTTGCCGGGCATTTTCGAACCGGTCAAATGCAACAATCGTACCTTGATGGACGGCGCGCTGGTCAATCCGGTTCCGGTATCGGTCTGCCGCGCCCACGAGCAGCAGCTGGTCGTCGCGGTCAATCTGAACTACGACCTTTATGGCCGGTCCGCCGTCATCAAGCACAATGCGGGAAGCCATACCGCCGACCCGCCGCAGATGCTGAAGCAACCCGAAAGTCAGGCCGGACGGCTGGGCATGACCAGCGTGATGGTCCAGGCTTTCAACATCATCCAGGACCGCATTTCTCGCGCGCGGCTTGCTGGCGACCCGCCGGATCTGGCGCTGCATCCCAAGCTCAACGATATCGGCCTGTCGGAATTTCATCGCGCCGGTGAGGCGATCGACCGCGGTTACTACGAAACCAAGTCGAAGCTCAGCGAATTGCAGCGGCTTCAGGATGTCATGGTGCGCTGACAACCGATGGATGATGCAAGCGTTCACGCCGCGCGGCCCTCAAGGCAGCGCGGCGTTTTCATGACAGATGGGTGATTTTAGCCGGCGATATAGGCCTTGATCTGCTCGGCCTCGTGTTCGATCGCCCGGATATGGTGGCGCACCGCATCGCCGATCGAGACGATCCCGACCAGACGCCCGTTCTTTTCGACCGGAAGATGACGGGAGCGCATATTGTTCATAATTTCCATGATGTCGTTGATGGTCATGTCCTCGTTGCAGGTATGTACCTTCGACCACATGACCGCGGAAACCGGCTTGTCCAGGCAATCCGCGCCGAACTTGGCCATTGCTGCCACCACGTCGCGCTCCGTCAATATCCCCGCGATCTTGTCCCCCGGCTTGACGATGACAATGGCGCCGATGCGGTTTTCGTGCAGAAGGCCGGCCGCCTGCCGGACCTTCGCCTGCGGATCGACCGTCACAACCTGACGGCCTTTTTCATTGAGTATTGCCCTAACAGACATTCAAACCCTCCCGTTTCAGCGACGTGTATCTGACCGGGATATTGGCGAACCGAAAAGGCGCTCGAGGCACCGTCGGCTAGGGCCAATTCGCAAGACAGACATCATTCCTGTCGCATTATCTGCCCATTAGCGGCAAACCGGACTCCTCACGGTTCACTGCCTTCGGAGGAGAATGGTGCGCTACAGCCTTGTGAAAATCAAGCGTTCTCGGCAATCTTTCAAAGCCCATGCGGGCTTTCAAGGCTCAGCCGGCATTCAAGGCTCAGTGACGGGGATCGAAAAGGCCAAACAGCAGGAAGCCGAACAGGAAGCCGCCGATATGCGCTTCCCAGGCAATGCCGCCTGCCCCGCCAAAGGCAAAGACGCCCAGGCCGATCAGGAAATTGGTGAGGAACCAGATGCCGCTAAAGACGACCACCGAGCGGTTCGACAGCGCCTCGCCGACCGTCAGACGGCGGTTGAGATGGGCAAATTGCCGGCTGATGCGGCCGCTGGGAGAAAAGACAAACCGCGCGGCAGCCCCCATCAGGCCGGCGACGACGCCCGAGGCGCCAACCACAAAGATCGTTTCACCCCAATGGAAGGCCACATGTAACGCGACCGCAGCCACGGCCGATAGGCACCAGAAAAGCAGAAAACGCGCCGAGCCGATCCGGCGGATAACCGGGGCGCCGAACGCCACCATCCAGAAGCCGTTGAAAATCAGGTGTTCCCAGGAACCGTGCAGCAAGGAATATGTCAGCGGGCTCCACAGCCAAGCCAGATTCTGATCCGCCAACGGGTGATCATACCTGGCGGGCCAGAACGCGAAATTCACGATCACCTCGTTATCAATGGCCGGCGATAGGAGGTAGGTGCGCACGGCATGGATGACCACCAGCAGCGCCAGCATCGCGACAAGGCCCGACGGCAGATTGAACGCCGGTTCGCTGACCCGCGCACCATTGTCTGCCTCAGCGCCCTGCGGCGGCGTCGCACCGTCAGTTTGGTCTGTCATGCTATTTCCGATTCCTTCTGCCGGTACATCCACTGACGGCGCTCATGCCCCGCTCTATACGATTCACAGCCACGTCAAAAGCGGCGGGATACGCGGCACTTGTTCGCACGGCTTGCCGTCGGAGATCAAATCAAAAGGATTTGCAAAGACAGCCGCTATCCCGGCGGCGAAAAAAGGCCGTCCAGTCAAGAACTGAACGGCCGGTGAGCCCAAAAAAGACCGAGCCCTTAAGTCTGTGTGCCGAAGGCAACCCTTCGTGAAGTGATGTCCTTTGATGCCATCGGAGCCGGGCGCTTTCAATCTAAACCAAACATTAACCTTAATATCGGGCTGGCACGGAAATCGCACTGTTATCTCTGCAGGAACGTATTTCCCGCCACCTGTGCCAAAGCGGCACATATGTGTTTCGAACGGAATGAGAGCATGCGCAGCAAGGCCGCTATAGAGATCTACGCCTATTGGGACGAGTTGCGGGGGCATCGCGAGGTGCCGGCCCGCAGCCAGATCGAACCGGCCCATATTCGCAATATCCTGGCGGATCTCTTCATTCTGGAAAAGACACCGCGCGGCGACATTCGCTTCCGGCTTGCAGGTACGCGCATCTGTGCCCTGTTTGCGCGCGAACTGCGTGGCTCGACATTCGATGCACTCTGGCTTGCCGAGCAAACCGGCCGCCTTGCAGGCATTGCCGATGACGTAATGACACAGAAGGCGCCGGTCGTTCTCACGGCATCCTCCCTTGCCAACAGCGCCGATTCTGTACCAACGGAAATCATCCTCCTGCCGTTGCGGTCGCCGGATGGCCGTGTGGACCGGATCATCGGCGCGTTGGCGCCGCTGTCGAGGCCGCCTTGGCTGGAGGCCACGCCCGTCAACTATCTCGATCTTGGCGGTCTGCGCGTGCTCGATATCGAAAAGACCAACCTGTTTCTGCAGAGCTGGCCGGAAAAGAGCCGCCCGGAAAGGCCCCTGCCCGCATCCGCACCCGCCGATCATGGAATAGCCGGAGCGATCCGCCGCGTCCTTCATCTCCGGGTGTTTGAAGGCGGCCGGCAAGACTAGCCAGCAGCGCCCAAGCCCATAACGAACCTTCTGTTAACCGGATCAGGTTAAAGCTGTGTCCTGGATGGACATCGCACAAGTGTGGTCATGTATTCGTTTCAACAAGCGCAGACTACCGGCCCCAAGGAGCACAACGAAGGCGCTTTTCAGCGCGTTTCGGTGAACCTGACGGGACGCCTGATGCTTGCCAATCACGACGAATTCGAATGCACCGCGATCGACATGTCGCCGGGCGATGTCTTGTTCACCTGCGAAGCACGGCCACGCACGGGCGAACGCATCATCGCCTATATCGATCATGTCGGTCGCCTGGAAGGCACTGTCTCGCGCCTTTCCGAAAACGCCTTTGTCATCCAGATCAACGCCACGGACCGCAAGCGCGAAAAGCTCGCAGCCCAGCTGACCTGGATTGCCAACAAGCACGAGCTCGGCCTGCCGGAAGACCGGCGGCACGATCGTCTTGCACCGCGCAAGACCCGCACGGAAATCACGCTGGAAGACGGCAGCAAATATGTTTGCCGCATCATCGACCTTTCCCTGTCCGGCGCTGCCGTCGATATGGAGACCCGCCTGCCGCTCGGCACCACTGTTCTGCTCGGCAGCATGAAAGGCCGCATCGTGCGTCATTTTCAGGAAGGCGTGGCGATCGAATTCCTGGGAATTCAATCGCGTGAGGCTCTGAGAGAGTTTCTTTAGACGCGCGGCGTAATCGCAACGACCTCAACTCTATACCGATGGCGACAAGGCCGGATTTGATCACGGCAACATCTCGGCATTCGGCCTGGTTCCGTCCGCCGTGCCCTGCGATCGGGGAGCCGCACCCGTGCGGCCCTCAAGCGCCCCAATATGATACAAATCTCGGCGCGGATCGGCACAGGTTTGACGAAAACACAGCCCCGCCGCAATTTTTCGTTCCAGAATAAAAAATAATTTCCGCCGGTTTTTCAGTCACTCTCGGCATAGAGAGGCATTCGACTTGGCGAACAAAGTCTAAATCGGCAATTCATTGTTCTTTTCATCGCGCCCGGTGATCCCAATTTGCGATCACAACGACAGCGCGCAGGCACTATCCCTGCACTCAAAAATACCAAAATTTCCGCGGGATAGATGGTTTCGCACAGCTTAATGCCTTATGTGCCAATGTGAGAATACATCAAATTTTAAACGCATTTGAATCAAATAAACATCAATATCTATTCAAGTTTAGTTTGAGATTTCTACTTATTTCACTCGGTTTTGTACTTTATTTTACCTCCAATTTTCGCCCGCGATAAAAAACTCGGTGTCATTGTCACTCCAGAACGGGGAGACAAGCATGACAACGACAACATTCCTGAAGGCCGTCCTTATCGGCGCGTTTCTTTCTGCCGCAGCGGCGCAGTCGGCTTTTGCCCTGCCTGCCAACATGATCACCGGCGGCGCCACCAACCCGCCTGTGGGGCACTATGAATTCTGCCGGAGCCTGCCGCAGGAATGCCGCGCCAATCCAGGCGATACCGCACCGGTCGAACTGACCCGCGACGGCTGGAAGACGATTCTGGAAGTCAATTACGACGTCAACGAGAAGGTCGCGCCGCTGACCGACATGGAAATCTACGGCGTCGAAGAACACTGGGCCTATCCCGACAAGGTGGGAGATTGCGAAGACTACGTGCTCCTGAAGCGCAAGCGCCTGATGCAGGCCGGCTTTTCGCCTTCCGACCTGTTGATCACCGTCGTCCTCCAGCCCAATGGCGAAGGTCATGCAGTCTTGACCGTGCGGACGGATCGCGGCGACTTCGTCCTCGACAACATGCGCAACAAGGTGCTGCTGTGGTCGGATACGGAATACACTTACCTCAAGCGCCAGTCGGAACAGAATTCCGGCCGCTGGGTAAAATTGCAGGATGGCCGCACGGTGGCTGTCGGCAGCGTCACTCAATAACACTTGCAGATACGAGACATACGCGGCCCGGCCCAAGATGCCTGGGCCGCGGATGAAAGGCCTTCGGTCAGTCCCCAATCCCCGTCCCAGATCAAGGCTCTTCTGGCCGGTTCCGCTGTCCCCGGAACCGGTCTTTTTCTTTTTTGCGCAACAGGAAAGCCTGCCTCGGTCACCACCTCCCCGCAGCGCACCGGATAGCGACGCGGCGTGGCACAGGCGCCACCGCCACAGCTCGCAGGCGACCGAAGGGTGCGGCGGAATTTACCAAAAATTAACCATGTTGACGCAGCTTGCAAGCACGCCTTTACCCAGCACGCTCCATGCCGCCCATGTTGTTTCATTTCGGGACGGAAGGCGCCTGCAGCTATACCGCCCGTTAACGAGAACAAGGCAGCGCGCCGCCGATGACAACCACGTCCACAGCTGCAGGAAATGAAGAACACGCTTCGCTGATTTCGCCGCGTTTCCTATACGCCCTGACCGCAGTTATCGTCGGCTTTGCGGCGCTGACAGCAACGATCAGCCTTGCCGGCCGCCGGTATGGTGAAAACCTGGCGTTGGCCGGCCACTCGACCAGCACCGAGATCAACGACATCATCATCGGACAGGACCATCTGCGGCTTCCATCGAACGTCATTCGCTTCGAGCAGCAACGCATGACCGGCGTTGCCGAACGTGCCGATCTCTACCTCACCTGGCCAGGCCTGCAGGGATACACCGGCGAGACACGGGCGCGCTTCAACGACGTCAATCATCCGGAATCACTTATCTTCCTGGATATTTCCCAAAGCACGATGTCACGCGACATGTCGGGACGGATCGAGCCGATCTACCAGCACCTTTTTTCCGGCGCCCCCCTGCCCGCCCCGGCGGGATTGGTAGGTCACACGATGAAGGAAAATTCCGGCTACGGACAGGAAGTTTTCTTCACTGCCGAACGTGACGGCAATACACCCTATGCCGTGCGTTGCATCATGCCTGCAACGCCCGCTACGTCCACTAGCGCCGACTGCCAGCGCGATATTCATGCGGGCCGCGATCTTGTTGTGCTTTACCGCTTTTCCAGCCAATTGCTGCCACAATGGCAAGCCATCGACAACGCCGTCGAGGCCTTCCTGAACGACAGACTGGTACCCTTGGATTCTCCGAGGCTCTGACCTGCGAGCCACTGACCGTGACGCGAGAGCAGACGACCTGTACGAAAATGCAAAACAACACGACGGATTATAGAAACCAATCATTCATCATAAACCGATTGGTAACGCTATCCCGATAGAGTTTCGAGAACAGTCGTTTCTGGAGGCCACGCCCGGACGACATCTGTGAAAATAGAATGAAGAGTAGTGTAGTGTCCAAATCCATAGTCAACGGCTCCGCTCCATACGCCCCTGTGCTATTTTTCAAGAAGGCGTGCCGGGTTCTGCTGGTATCACTGGCCGCATCATTGACGGTAATCTCCGCCGCCTCCGCCGCGCAATATGCGGGTATCGTTGTCGATGCCAAGACCGGCAAGGTGCTCTATAGCGAAGACGCCGACAGCCTGCGCTATCCGGCATCACTGACCAAGATGATGACGCTTTACCTGACCTTCGAGGCGCTCGAATCAGGCAAGATCAGCAAGAACACACCTGTTCCGTTTTCCAAGAATGCATCTGCCGAACCGCCATCGAAACTCGGCGTGCGGTCGGGCAATTCGATCACCGTCGAACAGGCTATCCTTGCTCTGGTCACCCGCTCTGCCAATGACGCTGCAACGGCGCTTGGCGAGTTGCTCGGTGGCTCGGAAGAACGCTTCGGCCGGATCATGACCAACAAGGCGCGTGCGCTTGGCATGACCCGCACCACCTATCGCAACGCCAATGGCCTGCCGAACGATGCGCAGATGACAACGGCACGCGATCAGGCCCGGCTCGGCATGGCGCTGCGCCAGCATTTTCCGCAGTATTACTCCTATTTCTCCACCCGCAGCTTCCGCTTCGGCAAGCAGACGATCGGCAATCACAACCGGTTGCTTGGCAATGTCCGCGGCGTGGACGGCATCAAGACCGGCTATACCCGGGCTGCCGGCTTCAACCTGGTGACATCGGCCCAGGCTGACGGCCGCAGCATTGTCGGCGTTGTCCTCGGCGGCAAGTCCGGCGGAGCCCGCGACGCGCAGATGCGTGCGCTCGTTGCCAAGTACATGCCGGCCGCTTCGCGCCGTGGCGATGGCAATCTCGTTGCCGAAACCGCGGATGCCCCGACCATGCAGGCGCGCGCTGAGGCCCAGCCGGCGGAAACAGCTCCCGCGGAAACAGCTGTCGCCGCGACYGGTGGAAGCTTCAACTTGCCGAACAGCGGCCCGGTTCCGGATTTCCGCTACAGCGGCGAAACCACGCAGAGTATCGAAGTCGCCTACGCCGAACCGGTCAAAGCCAGCACCAATCCTCTCGTGAACAAGAACGTCATGCCGAACTCGCTGGAAGCACAGAGCCAAAGGCTTGCCAAGGCTGCCCCGGCCGCCGATGTCGATAATCAGATCACCAATTCCGTTGCCAAGCCGGCAACTGAAACGGCTGAGACCGCCGACAACGCACCGGCCGGTTGGGTCATCCAGATCGGAGCAACGCCGGACAAGGACCAGGCGATGACATTGCTTGAAAACGCCAAGGACAAGGGCGGCAAGGCCCTGCGCGGTGCAACTCCCTTCACGGTGGCTTTCGCCAGCGGCGACGGTCATCTGTACCGGGCCCGCTTCGGTGGTTTCTCCAATCAGGACAAGGCCGTAAATGCCTGCAAGACCCTGAAGCGCAAAGGCTTCGCCTGCTGGGCAAGCCTGCAGTAGGACATCAAAAGTTTCGATCAGCGGCCTGTGTTTGCCGGTGATCCTCCTCGGATTTGGTTTTGCGTAACGAGGTTAGTTATGGGAATGAATGAGAATGGTCCGGGCATGACGCCCGCACCGGACAAGAAGCGGAAATCACCGCGTTCCGGCCTGCATCCTTTGCATGAAGCCGCCATGCGGATTGCCGAACTCGGCAGCCGGCCCCGGTCGAAGACCAAGGATCTGGTGACGCTGCTTCTGACGCATGGCGCGCGGGCATGGCGCTCGACACAGCCGGATGCACAAATCCATGTGCATGTGACCTCGCCGTCCGGCCGCTATCCGATTAGGCTGCGGATCCGGTAACGGCAACCATCATTGAACAACGATCAAAACCCGGCAATGCCGGGTTTTTTTCATTCGGATGCTCAATTCCTAAAGAAGGCCGAGTTCGGCGAGTTCGCGGCGCAGTTCCAGCGGCATTTCCGCCGTGCCGGCGCCAAGGGCCGAGAGATCGCGCGGCGCTTCGTTGTCCAGAAGATAGCGCCAGCCCTGAAACGCGCGGCGCGGCTGATAGACCGTTTCGATGACTTCCGGACCGAGGATGAGATTGCAGCGGCCGATGCCCTCGGCGTCGGTGAAGGTTTCGATGCCGGTCAGCCGCTGGCGGGCCTGAACCTGCCCCTTGATCACCCAATAGAGCGATCCACCGTCCAGCAATTCCTCGACACGCTTCGGCACCATGCGCGTCGTGTGGTAGGAATGCGGCTCGAGACCGGCGGCAATAGCCGTCAGTGCCTTGCGCGAAACCCAGTCACGAAGGTCGTCAATCGATTCTGCGCCAACGCAGAGCTTGATGAGATGCAGCGCCATGGCCGGAGTTGAACACCCAGTCACCCATCGCGGTCAAGCCTGTTCTTGACCGCTCCACAACACGAGACTGCTCAGCACTCGACAACGTTGACGGCAAGGCCGCCCGTCGAGGTTTCCTTGTATTTGTCGTGCATGTCGACACCGGTCTGGCGCATCGTCTCGATGCAGGCGTCGAGCGGCACGAAATGCTGGCCGTCGCCCTTGATTGCCAGGGAGGCGGCGGTGACGGCCTTGACTGCTCCCAGCGCATTGCGCTCGATGCACGGCACCTGGACGAGGCCGGCGATCGGATCGCAGGTCATGCCGAGATGGTGCTCCAGCGCGATTTCAGCCGCATTCTCGATCTGTTCCGGCGTTCCGCCCATGACAGCGGCAAGTCCGGCCGCTGCCATTGCCGAGGCCGAGCCGACCTCGCCCTGACAGCCGACTTCGGCGCCGGAGATCGAGGCATTGAACTTGATGATGCCGCCGATCGCAGCAGCCGTCAGAAGATAATCGCGGATGCCGTGATGATCGGCATCGTCATGAAAATGCAGGTAGTAGCGGATCGTTGCCGGAACGACGCCTGCAGCACCATTCGTCGGCGAGGTGACGACGCGGCCGCCGGCGGCATTCTCCTCGTTGACGGCCATGGCGTAGACGCTCAGCCAATCGTTGGCGAGCAAGGGGTTCACCTTGTTGGAGCGCCATTCGTCCTGCAGCTTGTCATGGATCATGCCGGCACGGCGGCGAACCTTCAGGCCGCCAGGCAGGATACCGGATGCCGTCAGGCCGCGATCGATACAGCTCCTCATCGCCGCCCATATCCGGTCGAGACCCTCGTCGAGCTCTTCCCGCGACATCGAACATTCCTCGTTCGCCCGCTTCATCTGGGCGATCGACAGGCCGGAGCGCTCCGCCATCTCGAGCATCTGCTTGGCCGTCGAAAAAGGATAGGGAACCTTGACGCCGCCCGGTTTGGTCTTGCTCGCCTTCATGGCTTCGAGTTCGGTATCGGTGACAACGAAGCCGCCGCCGATGGAATAGTAGACGCGCTTCAACAGCAGTCTTCCGTCCTTGTCGAAGGCGGAGAAGGACATGCCATTGGCGTGGCCGGGCAGCGGCACCTTCTTGTCGAACACCAGGTCGGTCTTCGGCTGGAACTCATAGGAGGGATGGCCCGCAGGGGTGATGCGGCCGGTCCGCTCGACTTCCTCGATAATCGGATCCATGCGATCGGGATCGATTCGGTCGGGGCGCTCGCCCATCAAGCCGAGGATCACCGCCCTGCCCGTGCCATGGCCGATGCCGGTAAAGGCCAGCGATCCATGCAGGCTGGACTTGATCGAGGCGACGGTGGCATTGGTCGGGCGCGGCCAGTCGCTCGACAGGATTAGGTCGAGAAAGCGGTTGGCGGCAGACATCGGACCCATCGTGTGCGAGCTGGATGGGCCGATACCAATCTTGAAGACATCAAAAACCGAAAGAAACATTCGAACTCCGCCCCGGGGACTGCAGGACCGGACACGATTGCCGGGCCACGATCATTGCATTGAAACTAGGCCATACTGCGCTCGCCATCAGTCGATCAACCGACATCCACTCCTGTGCCAGCGACACGGGCTGACGGCCCAGTGGCTCTAGCACGATTCCTGCCCTTTAAATCGCCATGCGCGGCCGCTGATTTCAAGGGGTGGGGTAAAGTTTCACGGTGCCTTGCAATTTCGGCAAACCATGCCAAAAACGGGGCATGACATTTACCGACTATATCGCACTGGCGATCTTTGCGCTGCTGTGGACCAGCTACAACTGGGCCACGGACGGCAAGGTGCACCTCAAGCGCATCAGCCTGACGCGGCTGATGATGGAGAACCGGCGGCGCTGGCTCCTCAATTCGCTCAATCGCGACCTGAAGATGATCGACACCCAGATCGTTGCGGGTCTGCAAGCCGGCACCGCGTTTTTTGCCTCAACCACGATCTTTGCGCTTGGCGGCTGTTTTGCTCTTCTGGGCGCAACCGACCAGGTCCAAGCAATCATGGGTGACCTGCCCTATGTCTTTCATGGCGGGCGCACGGCCTTCGAACTGAAGGTCGGCGGCCTTGCCTGCCTGTTTGCCTATTCCTTTTTCAAATTTGCCTGGTCCTACCGGCTGTTCAACTATTGTTCGATTCTCGTCGGCGGCATTCCGATGATGTCCGACATGATGCAGGATCGCGCCGGGGCCGAACGCGCCGCCGGGCGCGCCGTCAAGATGAACATTCTTGCGGCCAAGCATTTCAATGCCGGGCTGCGCAGTGTCTTCCTGTCGATCGGGTATCTCGGCTGGTTCGTCAGCCCCTATGTCTTCATCGCACTGACGGTCTTCGTCATTTTCGTTTTGACCCGGCGGCAATTCTATTCGGAAGCGCGCGAAGCCCTTCTTGACGACACGAACCCCTGAAAATCTTGGCAACAGCCTTGCGACGCGTTGCGCCTGACGCAAGCTCGCCGCGCTATGATCCCGCCATTGGAAACGATAGAACCATGTCCATTACCGACGCAGTCACCGAAACCGGCAACGGAACGGCCCCACCGGTCGCCGCAGGACGGCGCGGCCGCATCTGGGCGATCGACGCGCTGCGCGGATTTGCCCTGATCGCCATGGCGACCTACCATTTTTCCTGGGACCTTGAATATTTCGGCTATCTCGACCCCGGCACAGTCGGGACCGGGGCGTTCAAGCTCTATGCGCGGATGATCGCCAGCAGTTTCCTGTTCCTGGCGGGCGTCAGCCTGGTGCTCGGCCACTATCCAGTCTTCAAGCCTCGGGCCTTCGCCATTCGCTTTGCCAAGATCGCGGCTGCGGCGCTCGTCATCACCATCGCCACCTGGTTTGCCTTTCCCGACAGTTTCATCTTTTTCGGCATCCTGCATTCGATCGCCGCTGCAAGCCTGATCGGCCTTGTCTTCCTGCGCCTGCCCGCCGTCCTGACGCTTCTCCTGGCTGCCGCCGCCTTTGCGGCACCGTTTTACCTGCGCTCGGCCATTTTCGATACGCCGTTTCTCTGGTGGGTCGGACTGTCGGAGACCCTGCCGCGCTCGAACGATTATGTGCCGCTGCTTCCCTGGCTGGCGCCGGTACTTGCCGGTATCGCCATCGCGCGCATTGGACTCAGCTTCGGATGGCTCGAGAAACTGCGCACCGATGGCAGCGCGCGGTGGAAAACGATCCTGACAGCCGCCGGCCGTCACAGCCTGATCATCTACCTTGTGCATCAGCCGCTGTTGTTTGCGCTGGTCTATGCCTATTCGCTTGGTTTCCCGGCGGCCAAACCCGACCCGGTCGAAACCTATCAAAACAATTGCGTGGCATCCTGCAGCCTGCAGGAAACCGCAGCGCTCTGCACCACCTTCTGCGGCTGCACCCTGGACAAGCTGATGGAGGAAAACCTCTTCGAACCACTGAATGAAGGTAAAATCGACGTCAAGACGGATGAGCGTATTGCGCGAATCGCCGGTCAATGCACCATTGCGTCACAACGCAAGGAATAGGATATGGACGCCTATCGTGCCAAACCGCTGACCTACCCCTGGCCCCCGTTTCTCTATGCGGCGGCCTTTGCGGCGGCGGTGATCTTGGGGCGGACGCTGCCGATTTCAGTCGTCCACGGTCATGGCTGGGCACCCTGGCTTTCAGGCTTGGGGCTGATCGTCGTTGCAGTCTGTCTGGACATCTGGGCAGTGAAGACATTGATCGAACGGCGCACGGCGGTTCTGCCGCATCGTTGCACCTCCTATCTGGTCACCTGCGGACCATTCTATTTCACCCGCAACCCAATCTATCTCGGTTACACGCTGATGATGGTCGGTTTCGGCCTGATCACCCTCAATCCCTGGTTCTTCATCATGGGCAGTGCGTCCGTCGCGGTAATGACCGTCTTTGCCATCCGCAACGAAGAACGGCACCTGTTGTCACGCTTCGGCTTCGAATTCGAACGCTACTGCCGCGCCACCAGCCGGTGGATCTGATCGTTCAGGTACCGACGCCGATTTCAGCCAGACGGGTCAGGCAGGCCTCCTCGACATTGCCGAGTTCCTCCAGCGTTTCCTCGATGTCCTTGCGCTTCTGGTTGAGCTCGTCGCGTTTTTCTTCGACGCGCTTCATCAGCAACCGCAACTGTCCTGCTTCGCCCGGTGGATCCCGATAGACCTGAATGATCTCGCGGATCTCGGCGATGGTGAAGCCGATACGGCGGCCGCGCAGGATTTCCATGATCAGGCGGCGATCGGCAGAACGGAACAGACGGGTCCGGCCGCGCCGCTCGGGGTGAATCAGTCCCTCGTCCTCATAGAACCGCAACGTCCGGGTCGAAACCCCGAATTCCCGTGTCAGCTCCGTAATGGTATAGTACTTGTTCACGCCTGCCTCGCCTGACGCCGCGGCCAGGAGAATCGGGCGAAATGCGCCCGACAATGCAGCTGCGGTTGAAGTGTTGCACCGGGCAGCATGCCTGATGTGCGGCCGCTACGATGTCAAAAGACAGTTTGATTGACTTTGACGTAAAAGTCAAATTTTCACACGGGTATCAACTGACGCGAAACCACCACGTGGCAAGCCCCAGAAAAGCGAAAAAACCGGTGACATCGGTGACCGTCGTGACGAAAACCGCCGAGGAGACGGCCGGATCCGCACCGAAACGGTCAAGCAACAGCGGGATCATGATACCGGCAAGGGCGGCGGCAATCATGTTGATCAGCATCGCAGCCGCGATGATGCCGCCGATATTGTAGTCCTGAAACCAGGCTCCGGCGACGATGCCGATCAGCAAGCCGAACAGCATCCCGTTGAAGAGGCCGACACCGGCCTCGCGGCGAACGATGCGCCAGGCGTTGTGAATATCGAGATCGCGCGTGGCAAGCGCGCGCACCGTCACGGTCATCGTCTGCGAACCGGCATTGCCACCCATGCCGGCAACGATCGGCATCAACACGGCAAGGGCGACGATCTGCTGGATTGTCGCCTCAAACAGCCCGATGACCGATGCGGCCAGAAATGCCGTCAAGAGATTGACCATCAGCCACGGCACGCGCGACCGCGACGTGCTGCCGATCGAATCGGACAGTTCTTCGTCGCCGACGCCGCCGAGGCGCATCAGGTCCTCCTCGGCTTCCTCCTGAATGACATCGACGACATCGTCGATGGTCAGCACGCCGACCAGCCGGTTGTTCTCATCGACCACGGCTGCGGACAGAAGGTCGTACTGCTCGAACAGCTGGGCTGCTTCTTCCTGGTCCATCTCGGCCGGCACCGGATGGTTGGTTTCGCGCATGATCGTCTCGATCTTGACCGATCGCTTGGTGCGCAGCACGCGGTCGAGATCGAGCGCGCCGAGCAGCTTGAAGGTCGGATCGATGACAAAGATCTGGGTAAAGCTCTCGGGAAGGTTTTCGTCCTCGCGCATGTAGTCGATGGTCTGGCCGACCGTCCAGAATGGCGGCACCGCCACGAATTCGGTCTGCATACGGCGCCCGGCCGTGCTTTCGGGATAATCCAGCGAGCGCCTCAGCCGCACCCGTTCGGTAAACGGCAGCTTCGACAGGATCTCTTCCTGATCCTCCTGGTCGAGGTCCTCCAGAATGTAGACCGCGTCATCGGAATCCATTTCGCCGAGTGCTGCGGCGATCTGCTCGTTCGGTAGATGCTCGACGATATCGAGGCGGATCGCCTCATCCACCTCGGTCAGGGCCGAAAGATCGAAATCGTCCCCCAGAAGCGAAACCAGCGCCCGCCGCTGATCGGGCTGGATCGCCTCCAGAAGGTCGCCCATTTCGGATGCGTGCAGCCGCGCGACGTGCTGGCGCAGATAGAGGAGATCGCGGTCGGCAATGGCTGCGCCGACATGCATCAGGTAGTCGGAGCGCACCGACCCGTCTTCGCCGTAGATATCCGAGCCATCATAGACATCGGCTTCCGGGCGGTCTTTTTCCTGCTCGCCGGTACTGTTCATGTGCCCGCCCTCAATCAAATTGCAGCCATCCAGGACGCCGGCGTGAAACCGGGCGGAAGCAGGAAGGCAATGCCATAGACCGGTGGTCGCGGCGACCTTGAAAAAGCAAACCGCCCGTCTCTGCTAACCCAACAAACCCGCAAGGTCCACCACCCGGCGCGCCAACAGCGAGATCCCGCCGCATTTTTGCCCAAGCTGTTGCAAAATCATGTGATTTGTTTAGCTCTGGGGCAACAGGAAAACACGGAGATGAACCTTGCCCATACAACCAATCCTGCGGTTTCCGGATCCGCGATTGAGCAATCCGGCACTCCCCGTCGAGCGCTTCGACTCCGGTCTTGCAGCCCTTGCGGCGGACTTGCTCGACACGATGCGGGCAGCGCCCGGGATCGGCATCACCGCGCCGCATATCGGCATCTTACAGCGCCTGACGGTCATCGAACTCGACCCGGCTTCGGGCCCAAGAATCTACGTCAATCCCCAGGTTGAATGGGCCTCGGCTGAAACGATCTCGCATGCGGAAGGCAGCGTCTCGATGCCGGGGATAACGGACGACGTGGTCCGGCCCCGGTCGATCCGCGTCCGCTACCAGACGATGGAGGGCAAGGTGACGGAAGAGGAAGCAGACGGCCTTTTGTCCATCTGCCTGCAGCACGAGATCGATCAGCTCGACGGTATCTTCTGGCTGCAACGGTTATCGCGACTGAAGCGCGACCGCGCAATCAAGCGCTTTTCGAAGCAAGGGAAAAACGGCTAACCTTTGAAAAGAAGGCAGAAAAAAACCCGCTGTAAGCGGGTTTCTTGTTTGGCAAGATGCCAAATGGTGCGGTCGAGAAGACTCGAACTTCCACGGGTTGCCCCACAGCGACCTCAACGCTGCGCGTCTACCAATTCCGCCACGACCGCATCGTGGTAGGTGCCGAACTGCTCCGGCGGGGCTGCATGTAGCAAAAGCATTTGGGGTGCACAAGGGCAGGATGACAGAAAATTGACGGCTGCATCAACTATTTCAACAGGCTGGTTCGCGCGCCCCTGAGAATGCTGGACTCTTGGCGCTTTGCATACCATTTAGAAAACAAATCAACGGGATTGCCTGGGTCATGCAACGCGAAAACCTTGAGAAAACTTTCTTCGCCGCCGATGGTTTTGCACCGGCGCGATGGAGAATCGCCCCTGCACCGGTCGAATATGCCGAGGCCATCGAGACAATGGAGCGCGAGGCAGCGGCAATCGCTGCCGGCGAAGCGGACGAGCTTGTCTGGCTCGTCGAGCATCCGCCGCTCTATACCGCCGGAACCAGTGCCGACGCCGCTGACCTGGTCATGCCCGACCGCTTTCCGGTGTTTCAGACCGGCCGCGGCGGCGAATATACCTATCATGGCCCAGGCCAGCGGGTCGTCTATGTGATGCTCGACCTCAAACGCCGCAAGCAGGATGTTCGCGCCTTTGTCGCGGCGCTCGAGAGCCTGGTGATCGAAACGCTTGCCAGCATGAATGTCAGGGGCGAACGGCGCGAGGACCGCGTCGGCGTCTGGGTGCGCCGTCCGGAACGGCCGCCCCTGCCCGACGGTTCGATGGCGGAGGACAAGATCGCCGCGATCGGCATTCGGCTGCGCAGATGGGTGAGCTTTCACGGCATGTCGCTGAACGTCGATCCCGATCTCGATCATTTCGGCGGTATCGTGCCCTGCGGCATTCGCGGCTATGGCGTCACCAGCCTGGTCGATCTCGGCCTGCCGGTGATGATGGCCGATGTCGATATCAGGCTTCGACAGGCATTCGAGGATATCTTCGGCCCAACCGTCAATGAGGCCAACTGTCCGCCGTCCGGTCAGGAAAACAGCCGGTCGGTCGCGTAGACGATCGCATAGCCGTGCAGCGCGACAGCGGAGTAGAGACCCAGGCCGCTGAGGAGCCGCTCACTGCCCGTCATCTCATCGAGGCGATGGCGCGGCTTGACGCCGCCATGTCCCATCATGCTCAACAAGGCAAACACGGCGAGCCCCGCCAGCAATGCCGGCGCCGGCAGGCCGATACGCCAGCCGATGCCGGCAATGATCAGGGTAATGAGGAAGCTTCCGGCCATGCGGCTGACACGCGAGTGGAAAACCTGGCGCAGGACCTGGCCGCCATCGAACCGGTTCATCGGCAGGAGGTTGAGCAGGTTGAAGGCGCCGAGGATCAACAGGAAAATCAGAACCGCCGTCCCCGACACCGAGGCGAAAACGTCATCGCCGGCGACCTCATGCAGAACAATGGCGATCGGGATGAGGAAGGCCGACATGCCAGCACCCATCAGGGCGCAGGTGGCAACCTCGAAGAGCGAATTGTAGGGCCTGCCGCCGATGGCGACACCGCCCAGCAGCGGCACGAAAATCATCCGCACCGTCTTGTGACCGAAGGCGCGGTAGGCGGCCATATGTCCCAATTCGTGCAGCACGATGACCACCGTCAAAAGCGACGACAGCAGCAGGCCGTTGCGGGTGAGACCAAAGAATGGCCACAGAAGCAGCGTCGACAAGAGCGCAAGACCGGATTGGACAAGCGGATGCTCGAATGGAACACGCGCCGGCTTGCTCTGCCCGGTCTCGAGCCATTGCTGCAAGGCGTTCATCTCGCGCCGCAAGGCAAAGAAGCGAAAGAGCAGGAAAGCGATGCCGCGGTAACGATCCGTCTGCTCGATCGTCAGATGAACCACGCCCCCATCTTCGACGAGCCGCCGGTGCTCGCGAAAATCCTTCCAGAACACGGCATCCAGCGCGCTGTCGTCGAGGACACGGGCATCATACTCACTACCCGGCACCGTTTCGGTGATCTCAAGCAACCGCACGATCGGCTGGCCGTGCCGGTCGAGATGGGCATAGCCCTGCTGGACCCTGTTGGGCGCGTCCGGCACAATGCGGCTGGCCAGAACGGAATGATGCCAGTCCGCAGACGCTCCCAGCGGAAAAACAGCGCTCCAGATCTTGGCCCGGCTTGCATGGAACGATCTGCGTACCCGCACGGTGCGCAACCCCAGCGGGACGGCCAGCAGAAGCCATAGCAGCCCGACATTGAGGACAAGAAGCGCGATCGCCGGTGCATGTGTCGCCATATGCGCTCTCCCATTGATCGTCAGCCGAACGCCCGTTTCGTCATGAAACGGGGTAAGCCTAGACCGGGGGTCGTTGCCAATACGGAAAGAAGGAGCGTTAGCAGAGGCTTGACGGATTCAGTCAATTTTTACCATTAACCCGGCCCGCCGCTCCCGCCAGATCATGAACAGGCCGGAGCCGATAATGATGGCGATGCCCAGCCATTTCGACAGTGTCGGAAACTCACCGAAAATCAGGAAACCCAACGCCGTGCCGGTGATGATCTCCAGGTAATGGAACGGCGCCAGAAGCGACACGGGCGCGGCCTGGAATGCCTTGACCACGAGAAGGTGGCCATAGCCGGAGATGGTGCCGAGAGTAACAACCAGAACCCAGCCCAGCGTGGAATTGGGCAGCGACGGCACGAAATCCACGGATCCGGCGTTGTAGCCGACCGCGATAACGCCGGTCATGAACAGGGAGCCGCCGATACCGGCGATGGTCTGCATCGTCAAAGGCGTATCCGCATTGCCGACCACCCGGTTCAATAGCAGATAGCAGGCGAACAGGAACGCGCAGAAAACCGGCAGCAACGACTTCAGACCGAATATCTCGAAGCTTGGCTGGATGACGATCATGGCGCCTCCGAAACCGATGAAGATGGCGAGCCAGCGCCGCCAGCCGACTTTTTCACGCAGTATCAAAGCCGAAAGACATGTGAGGATGAACGGCTCGACGAAATAGATTGCGAAGACATCGGCAAGCGGCATGTATTTTACCGAGACGAAGAACAGCAATGCCGCCCCGGCAAGCAGCACACCGCGCAACAGATTGAACCAGAGGCGCTTCGGCCTCAGGGCGCGCAGGCCACCGGTCGACAGCAGCATCGGCAGCACGGAGACCAGCTGGAAGAAGAACCGGTAGAACGTCACCTGCGCCGGCGACATGCCCTGATAGACCGCCATATATTTGGCGATCGCATCCATGCAGGGCAGGATGATCATCGCCACCAGCATGATCGCGAGACCTTGCATGACGGTATGTGTGGGCGTGGCGGCAGTGCGCGTGGAAGGGGTCAAGCTGGAAATCCCATTTTAGGCGCGGTGCGGAAGTGCACGCACGGAAGGCGCATTTGGCGGCTTTTTTGACGTGGAAGGATGCCCAATTTCGCCGCAGGCCCTCTAAATTGCAACCGTGAAAGTCTTCGACCGCAATCGCGGCCGCCCGGGAACTCGACCCATCCAAGCCCAAAGGGCAAAAGGAGAGACCGATGCGTCTATCGACCGAAACCGCCTTGGCAATGTTGCGCAGGCCAAGCGACAATGACACGCTGGGAGGCCGCATCTGGCGGGCGCGCGATGCGATGAGCCTCTCGGTCAAGGATCTTGCCGACAGGCTTGGAGTCCGCGGCGATACAATCTCCGCCTGGGAGCGCGACCGCTCCGAACCCCGCACCAACCGGCTGTTCATGCTTGCCGGCGTGCTTGGGGTCACCCCAGCCTGGTTGATCGCCGGTATCGGCGAAGCGCCGAAAGACGATCTGTCGAACACGATTTCCGGCCAGTTGCGCGACCAGCTGGCGCAAGTGAAGAAATTGCACGAGCAGACGGGAAAGGCGATCTCTGCCCTTGAGATGGAGCTCAACCGCGTCCTACAGGACATGTAGTATTTCACGACCGATTCTCAGCCGATTCCGGCTTGAGCGCCATCGACCACTCTGCGATTGTGGTGCGAATTCATTTCAGGGAGAACAACCATGGACGTACGCGCCGCCGTTGCCGTGCAGGCTGGCAAGCCACTCGAAATCATGACCGTTCAGCTCGACGGCCCGCGCGCCGGCGAAGTGCTGGTCGAGGTCAAGGCGACCGGCATCTGCCACACCGACGAATTCACSCTGTCGGGCGCCGATCCGGAAGGCCTGTTTCCGGCCATCCTCGGCCATGAGGGTGCCGGCATCGTCGTCGATGTCGGCCCGGGCGTCACCTCGCTGAAGAAGGGCGACCACGTCATCCCGCTCTACACGCCGGAATGCCGCGAGTGCTATTCCTGCCTGTCGCGCAAGACCAACCTGTGCACCTCGATCCGMKCSACKCARGGCCAGGGCCTGATGCCGGACGGCACGAGCCGCTTTTCCATCGGCAAGGACAAGATCTTCCACTATATGGGCTGCTCGACCTTYGCCAATTTCACGGTTCTGCCCGAGATCGCACTGGCCAAGGTCAAYCCGGACGCGCCGTTCGACAAGATCTGCTATATCGGCTGCGGCGTGACGACCGGCATCGGCGCCGTCATCAACACGGCGAAGGTGGAGATCGGCTCGACGGCGATCGTCTTCGGTCTCGGCGGCATCGGCCTCAACGTGCTGCAGGGCCTGCGCCTTGCCGGCGCCGACATGATCATCGGCGTCGACATCAACAAYGACCGCAAGGCCTGGGGGGAAAGGTTCGGCATGACGCATTTCGTCAATCCGAAGGAGGTCGGCGACGATATCGTTCCCTATCTGGTCAACCTGACCAAGCGCAACGGCGATACGATCGGCGGCGCCGATTACACGTTCGACTGCACCGGCAACACCAAGGTGATGCGCCAGGCGCTGGAGAGTTCRCATCGCGGCTGGGGCAAGTCGGTGATCATCGGCGTTGCCGGTGCCGGCCAGGAAATCTCCACCCGTCCGTTCCAGCTGGTGACCGGCCGCAACTGGATGGGCACCGCCTTTGGCGGCGCACGCGGCCGCACCGATGTGCCCAAGATCGTCGAGTGGTACATGCAGGGCAAGATCCAGATCGACCCGATGATCACCCACACGATGCCGCTCGAGGACATCAACAAGGGCTTCGACCTGATGCACGCCGGCGAAAGCATTCGCAGTGTCGTGATCTACTAGGACGACCCAAAATCGCCTTGGATTTCCTGCGGATCGAAGCAGAAAATCCAAGGCAGCGCCGCGCCCATTCCGGGTCGCGGCGGCCACCGACACTAAGGGGATTGTTATGCCGTGTGGACCTGCGGCGGACCAACCAGGGCAACGACGGAAACATGGGACAGACAATGACGATGCGAGGGCTGGAATGATCGCGCACAGCTTGGCGGCCGCGGCGAGCCGGTCCTAGCCATGTCCGAGCGGCAACCCAGCACCATCTACGTCGATGCCGACGCCTGCCCGGTCAAGCCGGAAATCCTGAAGGTCGCCGAGCGCCATGGCCTGCCGGTCGTGCTCGTCGCCAATTCCGGCCTTCGCCCTTCCCGGGACCCGATGGTGCGCAACGTGATCGTTTCCGCCGGTTTCGACGCCGCCGACGACTGGATTGCCGAACGGGCCGGCGATGGCGATATCGTGATTACCGCCGACGTGCCTCTGGCGGGGCGCTGTGTTGCTGCGGGCGCACAGGTGACCGGACCGACTGGCCGTATCTTCGACAAGGGCAATATCGGCATGGCAACAGCCATGCGGGATCTGGGTGCGCATTTGCGCGAGACCGGCGAAAGCAAGGGCTATAACGCCGCCTTTTCGCCACGCGACCGTTCGGCTTTTCTCGAAACGCTCGACCGGCTTTGCCGCCGAGTCAAACAGCGTTAGAACGAGGCTGAAGGAGTACCTATGAGCAGCACGGACAGGAAGATTGCCCATCGCCGCCATGCCCCTTTCTACGCGGGTGGCGTTTGCGCCGGGATTGCCGCCGTTCTTTGCCTGTTTGCCGTGCCAAAATTCGCGGTGAGCCTCCCGGCCGTCGTTTTCTTTTCCATTTATCTATTGCTGATTGCCCGTCGTATGCCGAAATTGACGGGAGGCTATCTGAAACGCAACGCGGCCGGGACCGACGAGCCCGCGGTGATCATCTTTGCCGTCACGCTTGTTACCGTGGGCGTTTCCACCATTTCATTGTTCCAGGCGCTCAACGCCGGCGACACGGAAACGGTTATCGAACTCGTGGTCGCTTTCGCGTCCGTCGCGCTGGGATGGCTGACCATCCATACGATGGCGGCAATGCACTATGCCCACCGGTACTGGAGCCCGGAGATGGGCGACAACGAGGGCGATGGCCACAGCCTCGATTTTCCCGGCACGAAGGAGCCGTGCGGCTATGACTTCCTCTACTTCGCCTTTGTTATAGGCATGACGGCGCAAACCTCAGACATTGCCATTACCTCGACAGAAATGCGCAAGATCAATCTTGTGCACGCGGTCGTCTCCTTCTTCTTCAACACGGTATTGGTGGCGGCTGCGGTCAACGCGGCGGTATCTCTGGCCTAGCGTCGCGCACGAGACTCGAATGCCGTTTTCAGCTTCAAGGGAGCATAGCTTGAAAGTCCTTTCCCAGAACACCGCCTTTGGCGGCATGCAGGGCGTCTTTTCGCACGATTCACAGGCCTGCGGGGTCGAGATGACCTTTGCGGTCTATATCCCGCCACAGGCGATCACAACGCCCTGCCCGGTCGTCTGGTATCTCTCCGGCCTCACCTGCACGCATGCCAATGTGATGGAGAAAGGCGAATATCGCCGGATGGCTGCCGAACTCGGCCTGATCATCGTCTGCCCCGACACCAGTCCGCGCGGCAGCGACGTTCCCGACGAGCTGACCAACTGGCAGATGGGCAAGGGCGCAAGCTTCTACCTCGATGCCACCGAGGCGCCCTGGGCGGAGAACTACCAGATGTATACCTACATCACCCAGGAGCTTCCCGCTTTCATCGCCCAGCATTTTCGCGTCGACATGGCCCGCCAGGGCATCTTCGGCCACTCCATGGGCGGGCACGGTGCCATGACCATCGCGCTGAAAAACCCGGACCGGTTCAAGAGCTGCTCGGCCTTCGCACCGATCGTCGAACCCTCGACGGCAGACTGGTCGATCGGCGCCTTCGAAAAATATCTCGGCGAGGACAAGACAAGCTGGCGGCAATACGACGCCTGCGCGCTGGTGAAGGACGGCGCCCGCTTCCCCGAATTCCTGATCGACCAGGGCAAGGCCGACAATTTCCTGGAAACGGGCCTGCGGCCATGGCTGTTCGAGGACGCCATCAAAGGCACTGGGATCGGTCTGACCCTGCGCATGCATGAGCGCTACGACCACTCCTACTATTTCATCTCGTCGTTCATGGACGAACACCTGAAATGGCACGCGGAGCGGCTGGCATAGGCGTCAACCACACGGAGTGAAGAACCGCCCCGTCGTGTACGGCGCGGTTCTTTTCATTTTTCAGGATGCGGACTGGAAACGTGGTGGTGCGGCGGTCTCGACGATGCGGATGCTCGATTCGGTTTGCCCGTGATGGCCTTCCATATCGACGACAACATGCCAGTGACCGGATTGCGGGATGACCAGTCGGATCGGTGACTTGCGCGCAACGCCACCGATGAACTGATGCTTCAGCGTTTCCTTGTAGAGCTTAAAGTTGTTGTCGGTCATCAACCGCACATTGGCGACGGCCGACAGGGTGATCTCGATGGTCACGCCTGCGCGCTGTTGCTTCAGGTCGTAATGGGTGAAGCTGAACTTCAGTTTTGTCATTGCAGGCCCGCTTGAAAACAACCTACAGCACCGCGCGTCATTCATGACGCGCAAAGGTCGCTGCAGCATTTTTAATCTCCTGAATATTAGAGATTGCGCGTTAAAAATTGGTTTTCCGCCGGTCTGCCTGTTTGCGGCTGAGGCCTATCGGATGCACCAAAACGACCGGTTCTCTTTTCCCCAACGTCGCTTTCGGCTATGGCATTTTTCATGACACAAATTCTTCTTGTCGCCGCCGGTGGTGCTGTCGGTTCGGTGCTCCGCTACCTCGTCTGGCTTTGGGCCCTGCGCAGCTTCGGTCCTTCGTTTCCGTGGGGAACGGTGACGGTCAACGTCACCGGATCCTTCCTGATCGGTGTTTTCGCCGAGGTGATCGCCCGCAAATTCGGAGCCTCAGCAGAGATGCGCGTGTTCCTGATCACCGGTATCCTTGGCGGCTATACGACTTTCTCGGCCTTCTCGCTCGACGCGATCAACCTGCTCGAACGCGGCGAACCGGTGACGGCGCTGATTTATGTGGCTTCCAGCGTGCTTCTTTCGGCACTCGCCGTGCTTGCCGGGCTGGCCCTTATGCGCACAATGGTCTAAAGGGACCATCTCAGAGCGCTGCGTGTCCATTTCGGACCGGCCTGCTCTGTCATATCAGTCTGCGCAGGGAATTCCGGCCGGCACCATTGCCGGGGCGCTATGGCAATTGGATGCAGGTAGAAACAAGATGGCGGGTATTGAACACAAGCAGGTCGAATCCGACGAGGCAGGCATGCGCCTCGATCGCTGGTTCAAGGTGCATTATCCCGGCCTCGGCTTCGGCCCGCTGCAGAAGCTGCTGCGCTCCGGCCAGGTCCGTGTCGATGGCGGCCGCGTCAAATCCGATACGCGCGTTCAGCCCGGCCAGGTCGTGCGCATTCCGCCGATGGATGTCGATCCGAAGACGAGGACAGGCCCGATCGCCGGCCGTGACCTGCGTCACGCATCCGATCACGAGCTTCTGTCGCGCATGCTTTTGCATGAAGACGCCAAGGTGATCGTTCTCAACAAGCCGCCGGGCATTGCGGTTCAGGGCGGCTCGGGCATCAACCGCCATATCGACGATATGCTGGAAGCCTGGACGAGCCCCAAGGGCGAAAAACCGCGGCTGGTGCACCGGCTCGACCGCGACACATCCGGCGTTCTGGTCATCGCCCGCACCCGCGGTGCCGCTCAGAAGCTGACGGCTGCCTTCCGCGAACGCGATACCAAAAAAACCTACTGGGCGCTGGTCAAGGGCGTGCCGCGTAAGAAGGAAGACAAGATTTCGACCTGGCTGGTCAAGGAACAGACGCCGGACGGCGACCGCATGCGCATCGCCAAGCATGGCGAAGACGGCGCCGATCATGCCGTTTCCTATTACCGGATCATCGAACAGGCCGGCCAGAACCTGACCTGGCTTGAAATGGAACCCTATACCGGGCGGACCCACCAGCTGCGCGTCCACGCCGCCCATATCGGCCACCCGATCATCGGCGACCCGAAATATTTTGGTGCCGAATACAACTGGGCCTTCCCCGGCGGCGTTCAGAACAAGCTGCATCTGCATGCCCGGCGCATCGACATTCCCCATCCGGACGGCGGACGCCTGGTCGTGACTGCGCCGTTGCCGCAACATATGGTCCAGAGCTGGAACCTGATCGGCTTCGACATGGCCAACGCCCAGGAAGCCGACGACTGATGAAACTCGCTCTTTTCGATTGTGACGGTACGCTGGTCGATAGCGCCGGGCTCATCCATGAGGTCATGGCGCGGACATTCGAGGATTTCGGCTTCGAACGCGTCTCGCTGGACGCCACCAAGAGCATTATCGGCCTGACGCTCGATATCGCCATTGCCCGGCTGATGCACCAGCCGCATGTCGATGATCGGGCGCAGGCAATGACGGCGCACTACAAGAAGATCTATGGTGGCGTGCGCGCCGAGATGGATTTCCGCGAGCCGCTCTTTGCCGGTATCGCGCCGCTGATAGCAGCACTTTCGGCGCGCGATGCGCTGCTCCTTGGTGCCGTAACGGGAAAGTCACGGCGCGGACTTGATCAGATCTGTGCAAGCCACGGATATGAAAAGACATTCTTCGTTTCGCGGACGGCCGATGACTGCCCGTCGAAACCGCATCCAGCGATGGTGACCGAATGCTGCGCCGAGGCTGGCGTAGACGCTGAGGATACCGTCGTCATCGGCGATGCGATCTACGACATGCAGATGGCCAAGAGCGCCGGTGCCTCAGCCATCGGCGTCGCATGGGGCTATGCATCGGTTCCCGAGCTCATCGAGGCGGGGGCGGATTACATTGCCCGCACCCCGCACGATATCCTGGACTGGATGGAGACACATCATGCCTGATATTCGCGACGATCTGTCCGCAGCACTGAGCGACCCCGATCCCGTTCGCCGCGCGCAGATACAGATGCACAAGCCGCTGCCAAAGCGGTTCTATACGGCCGTCAGCATCGGCCCGGCGGAAGATGGCGGCCACGCCATCCTTCTCGACGGCCGCCCGGTCCGCACACCGGCAAAGCAGCATCTGACCGTGCCGACCCAGGCGGCGGCCGCACTGCTTGCTGCGGAATGGGATGCGCAGAAAGACGAGATCGACCCGGCGACAATGCCCGTCACCCGGCTGGCCAACACGGCGATCGATGGCGTTTCCAAGGACGTCCGCGCCGTCTTTGACGACATCCTCAACTTTGCCGGAACCGATCTTCTTTGCTACCGCGCAGGCGAGCCAGAAGGTCTGGCACTCCGGCAGGCGGAACGCTGGGATCCGGTGATGACCTGGGCGGCGGAGAAGCTGGGCGCACGGTTTATTCTCGTCGAGGGTATCGTGCATCAGGTTCAGCCGCGTGCCGCCATCAACGGCATCGCCGAGGCGCTACGCGCCTATGCCACGCCGCTTGGCCTTGCCTGCCTGCATACGATCACCACGCTCACCGGCTCGGCCCTGCTCGCCATCGCCTTTGCCGAAAAGCAGCTGTCAGCGGAAGAGGCCTGGGCACTCGCCCATCTCGACGAGGATTGGCAGATCGAGCATTGGGGCACCGACGACGAAGCCTTCCAGCGCCGCGAGAACCGCTGGCGGGAAATGCAGGCCGCGACCGCGACGCTCGACGCCCTGCGCTGATTTCCAAAATCCCGATTGCCCATACAAAACACCCCCGCGCTGCGCCCAGCACGGGGGTGTTTTCCATTCAGCATCCGTAATTTCAGGCCGTCAGCTTCAGCCCGGCAATGCCGGCAATGATCAGCGCGATACAGCCGAGACGAACAGCCGTTGCAGGCTCGGCAAGCAGCACGATACCCAAGATGACGGTACCGACTGTGCCGATGCCGGTCCAGACCGCATAGGCCGTGCCAAGCGGCAGCGTGCGCACGGCAATGCCGAGCAGAACGACGCTCGCTACCATGGAGGCGCCAGTCAGAACTGTTGGCATCAACTTGGTGAAGCCTTCGGTATATTTCAGGCCGATCGCCCAACCGATTTCAAGAATTCCTGCGAGGAAAAGGATAATCCAGGCCATGATTGACTCCGTCTAAAGGAGCGAGGCCGTCCTCGCGGTTGTTTGGGTACCGGCGATAGATGCCGATCCCATGCAGCCGTCTGCACATGCACTCTATGCCATCCCGATTTGACCGTGACAAGTGCTTCTGGTGCATGGCAGCTATCCACGGTTCAACCGCAGGACGTTGAAAGGATTCCCCCGGCAATTTGAACCTCAGGCACGGTTTAGGCTTGTGCGGATGATTCCGAACAGAGAGGATGGACGCGAAACAGGGAGAGTTCCGCAATGTTTGACCATGTGTCGATTGGCGTAAAAGACCTCGATAGATCGCTTCGCTTCTATGACGCGATCCTGACGCCGCTCGGCTACGAGCGGCTTTCGAAAACAGACACGGTGATCGGCTACGGATCGGACCGGATCAGCCTGTGGATCGCGCAGGTCGAAAGGCCGGTGCCCGCCGACCGCGGTTCCGGCCTGCATTTCTGCTTTGTCGCACCCGATTCCGCCGCGGTCGATGCATTCCACGCAGCCGGCATTTCCAACGGCGGTGAAGACAATGGGCCGCCAGGACTGCGGCCGGAATACAGCCAGTTTTACTATGCGGGCTTTATTGTCGATCCCGATGGCTATCGCCTCGAGGCGTTTTTCAAGCTGCCTGAGTGATCAAACATTTTGCTGGGCTGGTAGCGACCAGTCCAGCCTATTCCCTTGCGCTGCGCTCCCGCTTCCGGCGCTGCCAGAACTCCAGGCGCTTCAGCGTCTCGCGCTCAAAGCCGCGCTCCTGCGGTTTGTAAAACCGCGTATCCTCGCTGCGCAGCTCTTCCGGAAAGAATTCCTGTCCGGAAAAGGCATCCGGAAAATCATGATCGTATTTATAGCCCTCGTGATAGCCGAGGTCTTTCATCAGCTTCGTCGGCGCGTTGAGAATGCTCTTCGGCGGTGGGATGGAGCCGGTCTGGCGGGCCATCTCCAGCGCCGCGTCGAAGGACCGGTAACTGGCATTGGATTTTGGCGCGGTCGCGACATAGACGATCGCCTGGGCGATAAACAGCCTGCCTTCCGGCCAGCCGATCCGCTCAAAGGCGGTCCAGGCGGCAATGACCTGCGGCATGGCGTTGGGATCGGCCATGCCGACATCCTCGCTGGCGGCGCACGCCAGGCGGCGAAACAGCGTCGCCGGGTCTTCCCCCGCATCCACCATCCTGGCGCCCCAATAGAGGGCCGCATCGACATCGCTGCCACGCAGGCTTTTGTGAAAGCAGCTCAGCAGATTGTAATGGCCATCCTGCGCCTTGTCGTAGACCGGCATCCGCTTCTGCAAGGCCTTTGAAAGCTGCCCGATGTCGAGATCGCCGGCCTCCCCAAGCGACAGGACATCGTCGGCCAGGCCCACCAGATAGCGCCCGTCCCCATCGGCCATGTTGATCAGCGCCGCTCGCGCATCGTCGGTCAGCGGCAACCGCTTTCCGACGAAATTTTCGACCCGCGCGAGCAGCAGTTCGGACGAGGCGGCATCGAACGGATTGAGCGTGAAAACCTTCAACCGCGACAGCAATGCCGCCACTAGACTGAAGCTCGGATTTTCCGTCGTCGCGCCGATCAGGATGACGGAGCCGTTTTCGACATGCGGCAGAAGTGCGTCCTGGGTGCTGCGGTTGAAGCGATGCAACTCATCGACAAACAATATGGTCTGCCGGCCGATGGTCCGGTTGCTTTTTGCCGTGTCGAAGACTTTGCGCAGATCGGCAATGCCGGACATGACGGCGGAAAGCTGCACGAATTCCATTTTCGCCGAGGTGGCCACAAGGCGCGCGATCGTGGTTTTTCCGACGCCGGGCGGGCCCCAGAGGATGAACGACCCGACCGTGCCACCCGATAGCATACGGGCAATCGGCCCGTTCTCACCCAGAAGGTGATCCTGACCGATGACCTCGTCCAGCGTTTCGGGACGAAGCGCGTCGGCGAGCGGCCTATGTGTGGCCTCATCGAACAGCGTCACGCGCAACTCCTCCCTTAGGATCGGCCGGTCGCAGCCGGGCCGGCCCGCTTATGTCCTTGGGTTCGCTCGAGACCGGCAAAACGATCATCGGAAGAACTGACGGATACGCTGCCCGTCACGCTCGATCTCGACGCGCCACAATGACGGGTCGTCCTTGGTGATGGTTTCAAGCGTCGTCGATTTGTCGATCGGCGTACCGTTGACGGCGATGATGATGTCCTTCGGCTGAAAACCGACCCGTGCTGCCGGCGAGCCGCGATTGATCTGCGTGATCACCACACCACGCGAGGAGGTCGACATATGCAACTCGTCGGCCAGACGCGGCGACAGATTGCCGACGACAGCACCGGCGAAGGGATTGCGTCCCTCGATCAGCCGTTCATCGCGCGGTGATGTTTCCGGTGCTTCTGCCAGCGCAAGCCCGATATCGCGGCTCTTGCCGTTCTCCAGCACCGTGATCTTCGCCTCATGCCCGACGCCGACCGTGGTCAGCCGGTAGCCCAGCGCATCCGGATGCTCCACCGCCACGCCATTGACCGCAACGATCACCTGCCCCGGCTTCATGCCCGCCTTTTCCGCCGGGCCGCCTTCGATGACCGACGTCACCAACGCGCCCCGCGCGCGGTCAAGCCCAAGCGCGTCGGCCACTTCCGACGTCACCGGCTCGAAGCTGGCGCCGATATAGGGGCGCGTGAAGCTGCCATTGCCGCCCTCGGCAGACGCGACAAAGACCTTGACGAGATTGGCCGGTATCGCAAAGCCGACGCCGTTTGAGCCGCCGCCCTTGGAGAAGATGGCTGTGTTGATGCCGATAAGCTCCCCCTTCATGTCGATCAGGCCCCCACCGGAATTGCCGGGATTGATCGAGGCATCGGTCTGAATGAAGAAGCCGAAATCTCCGGAACTGACCTGATTGCGGGCAAGTGCTGAGACAATGCCGCTTGTCACCGTCTGGCCGACACCGAAGGGGTTGCCGATGGCCAGCACCAGATCGCCGACTTCGACGGCATCGGAATCACCAAGCGGCACGGTTTCGAACGGACCGTCGGACTTGATCTTCAGCACGGCGAGATCGAGCCGGTCGTCCTTGAGCATGACGGTGGTTTCGAACTCGCGGCCGTCGGCGAGCGCGATCTTGATGTCATCGGCGCCCTCGATGACGTGGTTGTTGGTGACGACAATTCCGTTTTTGCCGACAATCACGCCGGACCCGAGCGAAGACTGCTTTTCGGAGCGGTTCGGCATCTGCTGGCCGAAGAACTGCTCGAAGAACGGATCGTCGGCGAACGGCGACCGGTTCTGAACAGTCTTCTCGGCATAGACGTTAACCACGGCATTGGCCGTCTGCTTGACCAGCGGTGCGAAGGAAAGCTGCATTTCCGTCTGGTGTTGGGGGACGGCCCTTAGTGCATTGACCGGCTGCGCCTGCGCGGTCGAGGCGGAGAAAACCCCACCGACACCGGGCTCACTCAGTTTTCCCGCAAAGACCAGACCAGCGGCCAGAACGCCAACGGCGCAAAGGGAAACAAACGGATAGACAAAACGCGGCATGAAATCAGTCCCATCGAAAGCAATCTAGCGGACACAGAGATAGGATGTCGGCTGGCAAATGCAAAGCGGCCGATGACAGAAAAAACGCGAGCGTTTTTCCCCGCCCCCTCAGGCACGACTATCATGGCGAGGAGACAACCGGGAAAGCGGGACCATGACTGAGACACCGACAACGGAAGTCTTTCAACTGGCGCAGATGCGCCTGATGATCGCCGCCGCGACCCTTCGGATACTGTTGAAGGCGAACTTCAATCCAAGCCAGCCGCGTATTCCACTAGGCGAACCGGGCGGCGGGCGGTGAACCGACGGCCTTGCCCTGCCCGCATCCTATAAGCCAGGAGATTTCATCGATCTCCGTCGGGAGGAAGGCAAGCGTGGAGCGCACACGATTTTGCACCATGCCGGGAAAACCGACAGCGAACTCGTGGCCAGAATGGGGCCGCCGCTCGGCAGCCATCGACGAAGGCGACGTGACTGAAGAGCAACTTCGTCCGCTTTGGCTACGAAGTCCGGCTGGAGACCTCTTTTTCATCACGGCAACGTCCGTCGAGTGGGTCGCCCATGTGGCAGCGGACATAAAATTGAAAAGGCGAGGCAACTGAAAAAGGCCGGACGATCGCTCGCCCGGCCTTTCAAATATCAATCCGAAGATTGAATTATGCGGCGTCTGCAGCTTCTGCTTCGGCAGCAACGCGTGCGATGTCCTTGGCGCCCTTGGCCGAGGTGTCGCGGTCGACGAATTCAATAACGGCCAGAGCCGCATTGTCGCCGTGGCGGAAGCCAGCCTTCATGATGCGCAGGTAGCCGCCGTTGCGGGTTGCGTAACGGGTTGCGATCGCATCGAACAGCTTGCCGACGACGGCAACGTCGCGGATCTGCGAGATGGCCTGGCGGCGGGCATGAAGGTCGCCCTTCTTGCCGAGGGTCACGAGCTTTTCGACGATCGGACGGATTTCCTTTGCCTTCGGCAGGGTCGTGACGATCTGCTCATGTTCGATGAGCGAAGCAGCCATGTTGGCGAACATTGCCTTGCGGTGGCTGGCGGTTCTGTTCAGCTTGCGGCCGGCTTTCTGGTGGCGCATTGCTATTCTCCTTAATTGCAGGTGCCCTCTGTTTCCGGGCCTGCCGTTTCCTGGCACATACAGGTTCGAAACCTGCTGTTTGACGGGGAAAGGCAGAGGGTTAACCTGCCTTTTTTGTTGTTAGTACTGGTCTTCGTAGCGCTTGGCGAGATCTTCGATGTTCTCGGGCGGCCATGCTGGCACTTCCATGCCGAGGTGCAGGCCCATGGAAGCGAGAACTTCCTTGATTTCGTTCAGCGACTTGCGGCCAAAGTTCGGAGTGCGAAGCATTTCGGCTTCGGTCTTCTGAATGAGGTCGCCGATATAGACGATGTTGTCGTTCTTCAGGCAGTTGGCCGAACGGACGGAGAGTTCCAGTTCGTCGACCTTCTTCAGGAGTGCCGGGTTGAACGCCAGTTCGGTAACGGCTTCTTCTTCGGCTTCCTTCTGCGGTTCGTCGAAATTGACGAAAACGCCGAGCTGGTCCTGAAGGATGCGGGCCGCGAAAGCGACTGCATCTTCACCGGTGACGGAACCATCAGTCTCGATCTGCATCGACAGCTTGTCGTAGTCGAGAACCTGGCCTTCACGGGTGTTTTCCACCTTGTAGGACACTTTCTTGACCGGCGAATACAGGCTATCGACCGGGATGAGGCCGATCGGCGCGTCTTCCGAACGGTTGCGGTCTGCAGGCACGTAGCCCTTGCCGTTGTTGACGGTGAACTCCATGCGGATCTCGGCGCCCTCGTCGAGCGTGCAGATCACATGGTTCGGGTTGAGGATTTCGATATCGCCAACCGTCTGGATGTCACCGGCGGTAACAACGCCCGGACCCTGCTTGCGCACGACCATGCGCTTTGCGTCGTCGCCATCCATCTTGATGGCGATTTCCTTGATGTTGAGCACGATGTCCGTCACGTCTTCCCGCACACCCGGGATCGAGGAGAACTCGTGCAGGACGCCGTCGATCTGCACTGCGGTGACCGCAGCGCCGCGAAGCGACGACAGAAGAACGCGGCGAAGCGCGTTGCCGAGGGTGAGGCCAAAGCCACGTTCCAGCGGCTCGGCAACAAGGCTGACCTTGGTGCGGCCGGAGGACGAGAACTCAACCTTGTTCGGCTTGATCAGTTCCTGCCAGTTTTTCTGAATCATATGTTTTGCCTTCTGTTCGTTGCCACCATTCAATCGTGGCAACCGAGCCTTGAAGCGCCGGGAGAGGTTGCCCCCTCACCGGCTGGATGAATGCGTAAACTTAAACGCGGCGCTTCTTGCGCGGGCGGCAGCCATTGTGCGGGATCGGGGTCACGTCACGGATCGAGGTGATCATGAAGCCGGCAGCCTGCAGGGCGCGCAGAGCCGATTCACGGCCGGAACCCGGGCCGCAAACTTCGACTTCGAGCGTCTTCATGCCGTGTTCCTGGGCCTTCTTGGCCGCGTCTTCAGCAGCCATCTGGGCTGCGAACGGGGTCGACTTACGCGAACCCTTGAAGCCCTTGGAACCGGCCGAAGACCAGGCAATCGCGTTGCCCTGGGCGTCGGTGATGGTGATCATCGTGTTGTTGAACGACGAGTTGACGTGGGCAACGCCCGTGGAAATGTTTTTCCGTTCGCGACGGCGAACGCGTGTGGCTTCCTTGGCCATGGTATACCTTTCGTTGATCTCTGCACCGCCGTAACACCAGCGGCTCCACCGGGCGGAGGAAAAAACCCCTGCCCTGAATTTTCAAGTCATGCGCGAACCGACAAATCCGGCCTGCGCGGCGATATCGTCACTGCCGTAACTCCAGCAGCTCCACCGGAGGGACGCAAAGCACGCCCTTCCGAAACCACAAAAGAGGCCGGCGCCGAGCGCCAGCCTCCGCATTTCCCATTTCAGGGAAATTACTTCTTCTTACCAGCAATCGCCTTTGCCGGACCCTTGCGGGTGCGGGCATTGGTGTGCGTGCGCTGGCCACGAACCGGCAGCGAACGACGATGACGCAGACCGCGGTAGCAGCCCAGGTCCATCAGACGCTTGATGTTCATCGAGGTCTCGCGGCGCAGATCGCCTTCAACCTGATAATCGCGGTCGATTGTTTCGCGGATCTGAAGAACTTCAGCATCCGTCAATTGGTGCACACGACGTTCAGCCGGGATACCGACCTTCTYGACGATTTCCTGTGCGAACTTCGCTCCGATCCCGTGAATGTAACGAAGCGCGATTACTACGCGCTTGCTCGTCGGGATGTTGACGCCAGCGATACGTGCCACGCCTGTTCTCCTTGCTTCCAGTTGCCATCCGGCAATAGGTGCTTCGTTATGCAGCCCTTGACGGGCCGACTGTGAAAGTTCTGTTCGGAACACGTCAAAAGAATCGCGCCCGGACTTCGTCTTTGAAATCCGCGCCGATCCCTTGCATGCAGCGAGTTAGCGCGGTCTTTGAAGGAATCGACTGTAAAAGTCAACTCCCCGGCAGTCCTTTTTCAAGAACTGCCTTTTAGGCGTCGGCCGAAGCCGAAGCCAGAATTGCGTTGATCTGGGAGGTAACGGTCTCAACCGGCGCCATGCCATCAACTGTCTTCAACTCGCCGGTTACAGCATAGTGCTGCGACAGCGGCGCCGTCTTCTCGCGATATTCGACAAGACGCTTCTTGAAAGCTTCCGGATTATCGTCGGAACGAACCTTGCCGCCAGCGGCAAGGGTTTCTGCTACGCGATTCTCGATGCGCCGTACAAGCGCATCTTCATCCACCTTCAGTTCGATAACCGCATCAAGCCGCAACCCCTTGTCGGCAAGCATCCTGCCAAGGGCAACAGCCTGCGGAACGGTGCGCGGATAGCCATCGAGAATGAAGCCCTTCGCACAGTCGGCCGAATCAATCCGATCGGAAACGATCTCGTTGACAATCTCGTCGGAAACGAGCTGCCCGGCATCCATGACAGCCTTGGCCCGTTTGCCGACGTCCGTCTCGGCCTGGACGGCGGCCCGCAGCATATCACCCGTGGAAAGCTGCGGAATACCGTATTTTTCCGTCAGAAGCTTGGCCTGTGTTCCTTTGCCAGCTCCCGGCGGTCCTAAAAATATTAGTCTCATCGGCCCCTCTTTCCTCCACGCAGCTTTGATTTCTTGATCAGCCCCTCATACTGCTGGGCAATCAGGTGACCCTGTATCTGTGCTACAGTATCAAGGGTAACGCTGACAACAATCAAAAGCGACGTACCACCAAGGTAGAACGGCACGCCGGTCTGCGCGATCATAACTTCGGGCAGAATGCAGACGAACATCAGGTAGATCGCGCCGAGCACGGTGATGCGCGTCAGCACGTAGTCGATATATTCGGCGGTGCGCTCGCCCGGACGAATGCCGAGGATAAAGCCGCCATGCTTCTTCAGATTGTCGGCCGTGTCCTTCGGGTTGAAAACGATGGCCGTGTAGAAGAAGGCAAAGAACGCGATCATCGCACCATAGAGCACCATGTAGAGCGGCTTGCCATGACCAAGGGATGCGACAACGGTCGTTGCCCAGCCCGGCAGTGCCGCACTGTTGGCAAAGCCTGCGAGCGTTGCCGGCAAAAGCAGCAGCGACGATGCGAAGATGGCCGGAATGACGCCCGACGTGTTGAGCTTCAGCGGCAGGTGCGAGGTGTCGCCCTGGAACATCTTGTTGCCGACCTGGCGCTTCGGATACTGGATCAAAAGCCTCCGCTGGGCACGCTCGACGAAGACGATCAGCGCGATCACAGCAACGACCATGACGATGATGGCGAGGATGAGCGGCGTCGACAGAGCGCCGGTACGGCCAAGCTCGAGCGTTCCGGCAAGTGCTGTCGGCAGATGGGCGACGATACCAGCGAAAATGATCAGCGAAATGCCGTTACCGATGCCGCGCGACGTGATCTGCTCACCGAGCCACATCAGGAACATCGTGCCGCCGAGAAGCGAAATAACGGTCGAGATACGGAAGAACCAGCCCGGATCGACGACGAGACCGTTGCCGCTCTCAAGGCCGACTGCGATGCCGTAGGCCTGCAGCGTGCCAAGCAGCACCGTGCCGTAGCGGGTGTACTGGTTGATGACCTTGCGGCCCTGCTCGCCTTCCTTCTTCAACTGCTCAAGCGACGGAACCACGGAGGTCATCAGCTGAACGATGATGGAAGCGGAAATGTAAGGCATGATGCCGAGCGCGAAGATCGCCATACGCGAAACGGCGCCGCCCGAAAACATGTTGAAAAGACCGAGGATGCCGCCGCTCTGCCCGGCAAACGCCTGCGCAAAAGCTTCCGGGTTCAGGCCTGGCAGCGGAATATAGGTGCCGAGGCGATAAACCAGAAGCGCGCCAAGGGTAAACCAGAGGCGGCGTTTCAGATCTTCGGCTTTTGCGAAAGTCGCAAAATTCAGGTTGGAGGCGAGCTGTTCCGCTGCAGAAGCCATGCAATTCTCCGCGTAGCCAATTCGGAACCCGCGGGAAAACCCGGTCAGATCCGGAAAAGCTATCTTCTTTTTATGAAAACCGGTTTGGAAACGACTGCATCTGCAATCACGCTCCTCACCGTGGTTCCCGATCAATATTCTGCGCCGGACGAATCCGGCCGCGCAATCCGCCCATTGGTCATACGGGCCGTGAGGCTCTCATATGGGAGCAAAACCGCCCGGTGTGAAGCACCCCGGGCGGTTCATCAGCAACTAATTATTCAGCAGCGCCCGAAAGCAGCTTGACAGAACCGCCAGCCTTTTCGATCTTTTCGATCGCAGGCTTGGAAGCGCCGGCAACTTCGATCGTTACCTTTGCCTTCAGTTCGCCATCGGCCAGAACGCGAACGCCGTCCTTGGCACGGCGGATAACGCCGGCAGCCGTCAGGGCAGCAGCATCGACGGTCTTGGAAGCATCAAGCTTCTTGGCGTCGATTGCGGTCTGGATACGGCCGAGCGACACAACAACGAAGTCCGAACGGAAGATGTTGTTGAAGCCGCGCTTCGGCAGACGGCGGTAGATTGGCATCTGGCCGCCTTCGAAGCCGTTGATAGCAACGCCCGAACGAGCCTTCTGACCCTTGACACCGCGGCCGGCAGTCTTGCCGGATCCGGAGCCGATACCACGGCCGAGACGCTTGCGGTTCTTGGTCGAACCTTCGTTGTCTTTGATTTCATTCAGTTTCATGATGGTATCCCCCTCACTTCTCGTCGACGACGCGAACGAGGTGCTGGAYGGCCCGGATCATGCCGCGAACGGAAGGAGTGTCTTCCAGAACGCTAACCCGGTGCATCTTGTTGAGACCGAGACCGATCAGCGTTGCGCGCTGGACGGCTGGGCGGCGAATGGGGCTGCCGATCTGTTCGACCGCAACCGTCTTCTTTGCAACTTCTTTCTTAGCCATTGTTCAGGCTCCCTTATTCTTCGGAAGCAACGCCGGCGGATACGCGGCGGCTCTGCAGAGTGGCATACTTCATGCCGCGCTGAGCTGCGATATCCTTCGGGTGCATCTGGCTCTTCAGGGCGTCGAACGTGGCGCGAATCATGTTGTACGGGTTCGAAGAACCAGTCGACTTCGCAACAACGTCATGCATGCCGAGCGTTTCGAAAACGGCGCGCATCGGACCACCGGCAATGATACCGGTACCGGCCTTGGCAGCACGCAGCAGAACCTTGCCTGCGCCGTGACGGCCATGAACGTCGTGATGAAGCGTGCGGCCCGAGCGCAGCGGAACGAAGATCAGTTCGCGCTTGGCAGCTTCGGTGGCCTTACGGATGGCTTCCGGCACTTCACGTGCCTTGCCATGACCGAAGCCAACGCGGCCCTTCTGGTCGCCGACGACGACGAGAGCAGCAAAGCCGAAACGACGGCCGCCCTTGACGACTTTTGCGACGCGGTTGATTGCTACGAGCTTGTCAACGAATTCGCTGTCGCGCTCCTCGCGGTTCTGGCGATCGTCGCGAGAACCTCTTTTTTCTTGTGCCATTGTCCTTTTCCTTTTTCTTTTCCGGGTGCAATCGGCAGATTGACAAAAAGTCGCCCCGCCCCCTTCAGGGAGCGGAAGCGACGCGCTTATAAAAGCGTTTCGATGATCCGTCCAGACATGTCCGGACGCCAATCATTCGAAAAATGAGGCAGCCCTTTGGGGCTGCTTCGGCATCAGAAGTTCAGGCCGCCTTCGCGGGCTGCCTCGGCGAGCGCCTTGACGCGGCCGTGATAGATGAAGGCGCCACGGTCAAAGACGACGTCCTTGACACCAGCCTTCGAGGCGCGCTCTGCGAGGAGCTTGCCAACGGCAGCGGCAGCTGCCGTGTCAGCGCCCGTCTTAAGCGACGAACGCAGATCCGTGTCGAGTGTCGAGGCAGACGCAACGGTCTTGCCAGCAACATCATCGATAACCTGTGCGTAGATGTTCTTCGACGAGCGATGAACGGACAGGCGCAGACGGCCATTGGCCACTGCCTTGACTTGACGGCGCACGCGAGCGGCGCGACGCACAAGTGTATCTTTCCTTGTAGCCATTTCGCGTGATCCTTACTTCTTCTTGCCTTCTTTGCGGACAATCCGCTCGCCGGCATACTTGACGCCCTTGCCCTTGTAGGGCTCGGGGCCACGGTATTCGCGGATTTCCGCGGCAACCTGGCCGACCTGCTGCTTGTTGATGCCGGTGACGACGATTTCCGTCGGCTTCGGCACAGCAATCGAGATGCCTTCAGGAGTCTGATAGACCACGTCATGGCTGAAACCGAGTGCCAGCTGCAGGTTCTTGCCCTGAAGCGACGCGCGGTAACCGACGCCGTTGATTTCGAGCTTGCGCTCGAAGCCGTCCTTGACGCCCTTGAAGATGTTTTCGATCATCGTGCGGGACATGCCCCACTTGGAACGAGCATCCTTGGACTGGTCAACGGGGGTCACCGACACCGCGTTGTTGTCTTCCAGCTTTACGACGACTTCGTCGTTAGCAACGAAGAAGAGTTCGCCTTTCGGGCCCTTTGCAGTCACTGTCTGGCCACTAACCGTGGCCGTGACGCCTGCAGGAACCGGAACGGGCTTTTTACCGATACGAGACATATTTCAAACCTGTCTGTCCGTTATGGAGATCACTGCTGCCGTATTAGAATACGGAGCAGAGAACCTCGCCACCAACGTTCTGTTCGCGTGCCTGATGATCGGCCATCACACCCTTCGGAGTCGAAAGGATGGTGATGCCGAGACCGTTCGCGACCTGCGGAATGGACTTGACCGAGACATAAACCCGGCGGCCCGGCTTCGATACGCGGCCGATCTCACGGATCACCGACGCACCTTCGTAGTATTTCAGTTCGATATTCAGCTCAGCCTTGCCGTTGCCGAATTCGGTTTCCGAGTAACCGCGGATGTAGCCTTCAGCCTGAAGGACATCCAGAACGCGTGCGCGCAGCTTGGAAGCCGGAGTGGAAACACTCGACTTGCGGCGTGCAGCACCGTTGCGGATACGGGTGAGCATATCGCCCAGCGGATCAGTCATTGCCATGTACCCGTCTCCTTACCAGCTCGACTTAACAATGCCCGGCACCTTGCCGAAATTGCCAAGTTCACGAAGCGCAATACGCGACATCTTGAGTTTGCGATAATATGCGCGCGGACGACCAGTCACTTCGCAACGGTTGCGAACGCGGGTCTTGGAGCCGTCACGCGGGAGGCTGGCCAGCTTCAGAGTAGCCTTGAAACGCTCTTCGATCGGAAGAGACTGGTTCATGATGGTTGCCTTCAGGGCTGCGCGCTTCGACGCATCCTGGGCAACCGACTTACGGCGGCGATTGTTCTTTTCAATTGCGCTCGTCTTCGCCATTCAACTTAATCCTTCTGCTTGTCGTTACGGCTTACTGGCGAAACGGGAAGTTGAACTCTGTGAGCAGAGCGCGTGCTTCGTCGTCGTTCGTTGCCGTCGTGCAAACGATGATGTCCATGCCCCACATCTGATCAACCTTGTCGTAGTTGATCTCCGGGAACACAATGTGTTCCTTGACACCCATGGCGAAGTTGCCACGGCCGTCAAAGCTCTTCGGATTCAGGCCGCGGAAATCTCGAACGCGCGGAAGCGCGATGTTGACCAGGCGGTCCAGGAATTCGTACATGCGAACGCCGCGCAGGGTAACCTTTGCGCCGATCGGCATGCCTTCGCGCAGCTTGAAGCCGGCGATGGAGGTGCGGGCCTTGGTGATGACCGGCTTCTGGCCAGCGATGGCTGCGAGGTCTGCTGCAGCAACCGTAGGCTTCTTCGAATCAGCCGTCGATTCACCAACACCCATGTTGATGACGATCTTGTCGAGACGCGGGATCTGCATGACGTTTGCGTAGGAGAACTTCTCCTGCATCGCCTTGGTGATGCGCTCAACATATTCCGTCTTCAGACGGGGTTCATACTTCTTGGTGTCAGCCATCGATCGACACTCCCGAACGCTTTGCAACGCGAACCTTCTTGTCGCCGTCGATCTTGAAACCGACGCGAGTCGGCTTGCCGTCCTTAGGGTCGGCGATCGCGATGTTCGACAGGTGAATCGACGCTTCCTTGTTGATGATGCCGGCTTCCTGGCTCTGGGTCTGGCGCTGGTGACGCTTCACCATGTTGACGCCACGCACAACAGCCCGGTCTTCCTTAGGCAGAACCTGGAGAACTTCCCCAGAACGACCCTTGTCCTTGCCGGTCAATACGACGACCTTGTCGCCCTTGCGAATTTTTTGCATCTCAATCGCTCCTTACAGTACTTCTGGAGCCAGCGAGATGATCTTCATGTGGTTCTTGGCGCGAAGTTCGCGCGGAACCGGTCCGAAGATACGGGTGCCGATCGGCTCTTTCTTGTTGTCGATAAGAACAGCTGCGTTGTTATCGAACCGGATGACGCTGCCGTCCGGACGACGGATGTCCTTGGCGGTGCGAACAACAACCGCCTTCATCACATCACCCTTCTTGACGCGGCCGCGCGGAATAGCTTCCTTGATCGAAACGACGATAATGTCGCCGACCGAAGCGTACTTGCGCTTGGAGCCGCCCAGCACCTTGATGCACATGACACGACGTGCGCCGGAATTATCCGCCACGTCGAGGTTTGTTTGCATCTGAATCATGTCAGGTCGCCTTCTTGTTGTGACCGGACCGGTTGGGCCAACCTCATCAGATTGAGGGCCCCCTGTTCCAGCTTCTAAATTTCTGTTCTCGCGCGGGATCGATCGTTGCCAGGGTGGTTTCCCAAACAGGACCTTCCGTGCGCTCAAAGCAAAAGAACGCTCGCAGTCGAGCGTTCTTGCGCTGCTTCATACAGATTTTCGCAGCCGACGCAAGGGCCGGATGCGAAACTCTTAAGAATTAGGCCTGAACGGAGACAACCGTCCAGGTCTTGTCCTTGGAGATCGGCGCGCATTCCTCGATGGAAACCTGGTCGCCGACCTTGTACTGGTTGTTCTCGTCATGCGCCTTGTACTTCTTGGACCGGCGAACGGTCTTCTGGAAGATCGGGTGCGCGAAACGACGCTCGACACGGACCACGACGGTCTTATCGTTCTTGTCGCTGACGACTGTGCCCTGCAGAATGCGTTTTGGCATATTCTTAGATCCTTAAGCCTTGGCTTCTGCCGCCTTCTGGCGGGCAATGGTTTTGACGCGCGCAATGTCCTTGCGGACTTCATTGATGCGCGACGACTTTTCGAGCTGGCCTGTGGCCTTCTGGAAGCGCAGGTTGAACTGCTCTTTCTTCAGCTTGGCAAGCTCTTCGTTGAGCTGATCGGCGCTGAGCGCGCGGACGGTATCGGCTTTCATGGGCTTTACTCCTTACTCTGCAATGCGCTGAACGAAGCGCGTCTTGACAGAGAGTTTCGCAGCACCAAGGCGAAGCGCCTCACGGGCGAGTTCTTCGCTGACGCCGTCGATTTCGAACATCATTCGGCCGGGCTTGACCTTGCAAGCCCAATATTCGACCGAACCCTTACCTTTACCCATGCGGACTTCGGTCGGCTTTGCCGTGACCGGTACGTCTGGGAATACGCGGATCCATACGCGGCCGGCACGTTTCATGTGACGGGTGATCGCACGGCGGGCCGCTTCGATCTCGCGTGCGTTTACGCGGTTCGGCTCCTGAGACTTCAGGCCGAATTCACCGAAAGCAAGGTCGGAACCGCCCTTGGCAACGCCCTTGATGCGTCCCTTGAACTGCTTGCGGTACTTAGTGCGCTTTGGCTGCAACATTTTTTTAATTCTCCGATATTAGCTGCCAGGAACGACTGTTACGCGTTTTCGCGACGACGGCTGTTGCTGCTGGGGCCCTGGGCATCTGCCTCGGACGAACGACGCTCGGAAGCCATCGGATCGTGTTCGAGGATTTCGCCCTTGAAGATCCAGACCTTGATGCCGCAGATACCGAAAGCGGTCTTGGCTTCAGCCACACCGTAGTCGATGTCAGCGCGAAGCGTGTGCAACGGCACGCGGCCTTCACGGTACCATTCGGTACGGGCGATTTCAGCACCGCCGAGACGGCCGCCGCAGGTGATCTTGATGCCTTCGGCGCCAAGACGCATTGCGGACTGAACAGCGCGCTTCATCGCACGGCGGAAAGCCACGCGGCGCTCGAGCTGCTGAGCGATCGACTGGGCGACGAGCGTCGAGTCGACTTCCGGCTTGCGCACTTCAACGATGTTGAGGTGCGTTTCCGACTTGGTCATCTCGCCGATCTTCTTGCGCAGCTTTTCGATGTCTGCGCCCTTCTTGCCGATGATCAGGCCCGGGCGAGCCGAGTGGATCGTAACGCGGCACTTCTTGTGCGGACGCTCGATGACCACCTTGGCGATACCGGCCTGCTTCAGCTCTTCCATGACGTAGGCACGGATCTTCAGGTCTTCGTGAAGAAGCTGACCGTATTCTGCGTTGTCCGCGAACCAGCGGCTATCCCAGGTACGGTTGATGCCGAGGCGGAAGCCGACTGGATTGATCTTCTGACCCATTATGCGGCCTCCCCTTTAGCTTCGACTTCGCGAACAACGATCGTCAGATGCGCGAAAGGCTTTTCGATACGCGATGCACGGCCACGGCCACGAGCGTGGAAACGCTTCATGACGATGGACTTGCCAACGTATGCTTCGGCAACGATCAGGCTGTCGACGTCGAGATCGTGGTTGTTCTCTGCGTTTGCGATCGCAGATTCCAGCGTCTTCTTGACAGTGTCCGAGATCCGCTTGCGCGAAAACTCGAGTTCGGCCAGAGCCCGGTCGACCTTCTTGCCGCGGATCATCGCAGCTACCAGGTTGAGCTTCTGGGGGCTGACGCGGATCGTGCGCGCGATTGCCTGCGCCTCGTTATCCTTCAGCCGGCGTTCGGCTTTTGCCTTGCCCATAATTACTTCCTCTTTGCCTTCTTGTCCGCACCGTGACCGTAATAGGTCCGGGTCGGAGAGAATTCACCGAACTTGTGACCGATCATGTCTTCGTTGACACTGACCGGAACATGCTTGCTGCCATTGTAGACGCCGAACGTGAGACCGACGAACTGCGGCAGGATGGTGGAGCGACGGCTCCACATCTTGATCACTTCGTTACGGCCGCCTTCACGAACCTTCTCAGCCTTCTTGAGAAGATAGCCGTCAACAAACGGACCTTTCCATACTGAACGAGTCATTGGAGACTTCCTCTCTTACTTCTTACGCTGATGACGCGAGCGCATGATGAACTTGTCGGTCGACTTGTTCGAGCGCGTCCGCTTGCCCTTGGTGGGCTTACCCCAAGGCGAAACCGGATGACGGCCACCCGAGGTACGGCCTTCACCACCGCCGTGCGGATGGTCAACAGGGTTCATGACGACGCCGCGAACGTGCGGACGCTTGCCACGCCACACCGAACGGCCGGCCTTGCCGTCGTTGATGTTGCCGTGGTCCGGGTTGGAGACTGCACCGACCGTTGCAAGGCAGGAGCCATGCACCAGGCGCTGTTCGCCAGACGACAGGCGAAGGATCGCCATGCCCTGGTCACGACCGACCAGCTGAACGTAGGCGCCAGCGGAACGGGCGATCTGCCCGCCCTTGCCCGGCTTCATCTCGACGTTGTGAACGATCGAACCAACCGGCATGTACTGAAGCGGCATGGTGTTACCCGGCTTCACGTCAACCTGCTTTTCCGAAGCGATCACCTTGTCGCCGGCAGCAAGGCGCTGCGGAGCGATGATGTAGGCCTGTTCGCCGTCCGCATAGTTGATCAGCGCGATGAACGCCGTGCGGTTCGGGTCGTATTCGAGACGTGCAACCGTGCCTTCAACGTCGAACTTGCGACGCTTGAAGTCGATCAGACGGTAAGTGCGCTTGTGACCACCGCCCTGGAAACGCACGGTGATGCGGCCAGTGTTGTTACGACCGCCCTTGGAGGACAGGCCTTCGGTCAGCGACTTGACCGGCTTGCCCTTGTGCAGGCCGGACCGGTCGACGATGACCAGCTGACGCTGGCTCGGGGTGGTCGGATTGAAACTTTTCAATGCCATTGTTCTATTCCTCAGAGTCCGGTGGAGACGTCGATGGTCTGACCGTCAGCGAGCGTGACGATAGCCTTCTTGACGTCCTTCTGCCGGCCAGCGAAGCCGCGGAAGCGCTTCAGCTTGCCCTTGCGGACCAGCGTATTCACAGCCGTAACCTTGACGCCGAACAGCGCTTCGATCGCAGCCTTGATTTCAGGCTTCGACGCACCCTTGGCGACGTTGAAGATGATCTGGTTCTGTTCAGAAACCAGCGTCGACTTTTCGGTGATCGACGGAGCGAGGATCACATCATAGTGGCGAAGGTCAGTCATTTGAACCGCTCCTCAAGAGCTTCAACTGCTGCTTTGGACAGGACGAGCTTGCCGCGGCGCAGAATGTCATAAACGTTGATGCCCTGCACCGGCAGAACGTCCACATTCGGGATGTTCTGAGCTGCGAGCTTGAAATTGCTGTCGAGTTCGGCGCCGCCGATGAACAACGCATTGGTCAGGCCGAGCGTTGCGAATGCGCCGGTCAGCACCTTCGTCTTGGCTTCAGCAGCAACCAGGCTGTCAACGATGATCAGCTCTTCGGCACGAAGCTTAGCGGACAGCGCATGGCGCAGGCCGAGAGCACGAACCTTCTTGGGCAGGTCATGGGCGTGGCTGCGAACAACCGGGCCGTGAGCCTTACCACCGCCGCGGAACTGCGGAGCACGAGCCGAATGGTGACGAGCGCGGCCCGTACCCTTCTGCTTGAACATCTTGGCGCCGGTGCGCGCTACTTCTGCGCGGCCCTTGGCCTTATGCGTACCCTGCTGCTTCTTGGCGAGCTGCCAGCGAACGACGCGGGCAATGATATCTTCGCGCGGCTCGAGGCCGAAAATCGCGTCGGACAGGGAAACCTTACCGGCCTCTTTGCCCTCGAGTGTGGTGACGTTGAGATCCATGATCTGGCCCCCTTACTTGGCTGCGCGCACAGCGGCAGGACGCGGAGCGTCAGCCGGAGTGCCGGACTTGATGGCGTCGCGAACGACGATCCATGCGCCCTTGGAGCCGGGTACGGCGCCCTTGACGAGGATCAGACCGCGGTCTTCATCGGTGGAGACCACTTCCAGGTTCTGGGTGGTGATGCGTGTCTGACCCATGTGGCCAGCCATGCGCTTACCCTTCCAGACGCGGCCCGGATCCTGGTTGGAACCAGTCGAACCATGCGAACGGTGCGATACGGACACGCCGTGCGTTGCACGCAGACCGCCGAAGTTGTGGCGCTTCATAGCACCGGCAAAACCCTTACCGGCAGATGTACCGGTAACGTCGACGAGCTGGCCGGCGACGAAATGGTTTGCAGTGAGTTCGGCGCCGACATCGATCAGATTGTCCGACGAAACGCGGAACTCAACGACCTTGGCCTTCGGCTCTACGTTGGCGGCAGCGAACTGACCACGCAACGGCTTGCTCGTGTTCTTGACCTTGGACTGGCCTGCACCGAGCTGAACTGCGGTGTAGCCATTCTTGTCTTCTGTGCGATGGGCTACCACTTGGCAGTTTTCCATCCGCAATACTGTAACTGGGATATGCTCACCAGCGTCGTTATAGACGCGGGTCATCCCAATTTTCTGTGCAATCACACCTGAACGCATTGGTTCATTCCTCTTAAGAGTTAGCGACGGAGAGAACCCCGTTGCATCTCTGGTTTAAGGTTTCCCTTGAGATCACCCACCTTGTGAGCGGAAGATTGGGGGTCGCCCGTTTTTGGAAGCCGTTGGACCGAAATCCACGTACCTTCCTTGTTTTTAAAGCTTGATTTCTACGTCTACGCCGGCAGCGAGATCGAGCTTCATCAGCGCGTCAACGGTCTGCGGTGTCGGATCGACGATATCGAGGAGACGCTTGTGGGTGCGCATCTCGAACTGTTCACGGCTCTTCTTGTCCACGTGGGGCGAGCGGTTGACCGTAAACTTTTCGATCCGCGTAGGAAGCGGCACCGGACCACGAACCGAAGCGCCTGTGCGCTTGGCCGTCGAAACGATTTCCCGCGTGGAGGCATCAAGAATCCGGTGATCAAACGCCTTGAGGCGGATACGGATATTCTGGCCGTTCATTCGAGTTATCCTTGTTGTTGTTAGCGAACGCCCAAATGAGGCAGTTCGTTAGTCGTTTCCGGGTGCTGATGCTTCAAAGAGCACAAAGAGCAAATCGCTCTCTGTCCGATTCTGCAATTCGACCCGCCACATATACGGAATCGGCGTCCGACACAATGACCGAACGCCCACGCAAGCACGTTTTTTCGCACTTGCGTCATTTCGAGAGGCATACGCGATGAAACGCATGCTTCGACCAACAAAATGATCGAGGAAGCGGCACCTATGACGCGCCGCTTCCCAACCGAGTAAAATTAATTACTCGACGATGGACGCGACGATGCCGGCGCCGACGGTGCGGCCGCCTTCGCGGATAGCGAAGCGCAGCTTTTCTTCCATGGCGATCGGAACGATCAGCTCAACGGCAACGGTGACGTTGTCGCCAGGCATAACCATTTCCGTGCCTTCCGGAAGCGACACGATGCCGGTCACGTCCGTCGTGCGGAAATAGAACTGCGGACGGTAGTTGGTGAAGAACGGCGTATGACGGCCGCCTTCTTCCTTCGTCAGGATGTAGGCTTCA
>NZ_JBFUBH010000019.1:0-73475 GCF_056405855.1 Pararhizobium sp. P1_E7
ACTTCGAGGCGATGCAATTCTTTCTGCGACATGGTGATCAAACAGGACATCACGACTCCAAACGCTCATGGTCTCCACCAGGCTGAGGGTCGTCATCCTTGCTCCCAACGTTGACGTTGACCAGCGCATCGAGAGGCGAGAGTGTCGCATCTCTAACTGGCCCAACTGTCGCATTACTAAATAGCCCCTACAGGCTCCAGTTCGATAAGACTTGTTATGGAACTTTCACGCCGCCGGCCGGCCACCCAACCGTCAATGGCCAAACCCGGTCAGGAACGACGTCAGATTGTCGCCGAGTTCATTGCAGAGATAGCCGCCTTCCTGGACGATGACAGTGGGAAGGCCCAGGCTGCTGATCGCTTCGGCGATCCGGGCAAAGCCCGGCGTCGAGACGGATAGTCCGCCGAAAGGATCGCCTTCGAAGGCGTCGAGGCCAAGCGCAACCACCAACGCATCCGGCGCATAGGCTTCGATGCGGCGGTTGGCGACCTCCAGCGCCTCGAGAAACCCGGCATCGGCCGTCTTGCGCGGCAGTGGCAGATTGTAGTTGTAGCCGAGCCCCAGGCCTTCGCCGCGTTCGTCGGCATTGCCCCAGAAGAACGGATAGAAGCGCACGGGATCGGCATGCAGCGATACCGTCAAAACGTCGCTGCGGCCGTAGAAAATGCCCTGCGTGCCGTTGCCGTGATGCAGATCGACATCAAGGATGGCGACGCGTTTTGAAGATTGCAGCAGATGYTGCGCGGCGATGGCCGAATTGTTGAGGAAGCAGAACCCGCCGGCGACGTCGGCAAAGGCATGGTGTCCCGGTGGGCGGCAGAGCGCGTAAGTATGGCGGGCACCGGCCAGAACAGCTTCGGCGGCCTCGACAGCACTCCAGGCGCTCCAGCAGGCGCTGCCCCAGGTATCGGCGGAAATCGGGCAAGCCGTGTCAGCCATGTGATATCCGGCCTGACCGACGGCAGAGGCCGGATAACGCCCGGTTCTCGCCAGCGGATGGATGTTCGGGATCACCTCCTCCGAGGCCCCCTGGATCCGCTGCCAGCGGAGAAAAATGTTCTGCAGGAACTCGAGATATTCCGGCGTATGGACGGCGGCGATCGGCTTCAGGCCGTGGTCACGCGGCCTGACGATCTCGGATCCAGCAGCCCTTGCGCCGGCAAGCAGCCGCTCGATCCGCTCAGGTTTTTCTGGATTGGGCTGTGGCGCCCCGCTCGACAGGAACATTTTCGGATCGTGTTTTTTCTGCTCGTCAGCATAGAACGTCTTCATGTTCGTCCCTCAAACCCCGCTCTCGTGCTGTCCGGCGAGCGCTTCGAACGCCTCGCCATAGGCTGCATGAATCCGCTCTTCCTCAGACCAGACAAGCCCCATCCGCTGATAGAAGTGCTGGGCCGAGATGTTTTTCGCCTCGACCGACAGGCGCAGATAGGTGCCTCCCCCGGCCTGGACATGCGCCGCCGTGTGGCGCAGAAGCGCAACGCCGATTCCGCTGCCGCGAAAGCGTTCCTCGACGGCAATATCCTGGATGTAAGCGCCCTTCTGCCCCCGCCAAGTCGAGAAGCTCTGAAAGAACAGGCACATGCCGGCAAATTCTCCACCAATTTCGGCGATGAGAACGGTAAAGGCCGGCTGCGGTCCGAAACCATGCTTGCGAAGATCTTCCGGGGTCGCAGTCACTTTACCGACGGCATCCAGATGCCGCGCGATGATCATGAGGCCCGCGTGGATGAGATGCACATCCTGCGATGTCGCGACACGAATTTCCACGCGCTGGTTCAAGGCATCGACCATCAGAAGCCCACCCGGTCGCCGCCCTTGAGCGCCAGCATCGTGCGTGCCTCGTCGGGCGTCGCAACCTCCAGCGACAGAGCTTCGAGAACGGTGCGGATGCGGCTCACCTGATCGGCATTGGATTTGGCAAGTTCCCCGCGCCCAAGATAAAGGCTGTCTTCCAGCCCAACCCGCACATTGCCGCCCATCGCAGCCCCCATGGTGATCAGCGGCATCTGCTGGCGGCCAGCGGCCAGAACCGAGAAGCGATAATCGTCTCCAAACAGCTTGTCGGCAGTGCGCTTCATGTGGCTGAGATTATCCGGATCGGCGCCGATGCCGCCGAGAATGCCGAGCACGAACTGGATGAACAGCGGCCCTTTCACCAGGCCGCGATCGTAGAAATGCTTCAGCGAATAGAGATGGCCGACGTCGTAGCATTCGAATTCGAAGCGGGTGCCGCACCCCTCGCCCAGCCGTTTCAGGATATCCTCGATATCGGCAAACGTATTCTTGAAGATCGTGCCGCGCGTCGCCTCCAGAAGCTGCGGCTCCCATTCGTGCTGCCATTCCATGCCGGGCTTCGCCAGCGGGAAAATGCCGAAATTCATCGAACCCATGTTGAGCGAGCACATTTCCGGCTGCGCCTGAAGCGATGCTGCCAGCCGGTCGTCCAGCGTCATCAGCGAACTGCCGCCGGTGGAGATGTTGATGACGGCATCGGTTGCCTGCTTGATGCGCGGTAGAAACTGCATGAAAATTGCGGGGTCTGCGGTCGGCCGCCCGTCGGCCGGATTGCGGGCATGCAGATGCAGGATCGACGCGCCGGCTTGCGCTGCCGCGATTGCCTGTTCGGCGATCTGATCCGGCGTCACCGGCAGATAGGGGCTCATCGACGGTGTATGGACGGAGCCGGTGACGGCACAGGTGATGATGACTTTGTTTTTCATGTTCTTCATTCAGCCGTTTACCGGGAGATCGAGTTCGCGCGCCAGCTGTTCGAAGCTGTCGCCGAGAACCGAAACCATTTCACCGATTTCCGCAGGAGTGATGATCAGCGGCGGCGCCAAAATCAGATTGTCGGCTTCGTAGCCATCGCCGCGGATACGGCGGGAATAGAGGATCAACCCCTTGTCATAGGCGATGTCGAGCAGCCGCTGGTTGGTCGCCTGCACCTTCGGAAAGGGCTTGAAGCTCACAGGATCGGCCACGAGATCGGCACCGATCAGCAGACCCTTGCCGCGCACGCCAGCGATAAACGGGAAGCGTTTGGCAAGTCCTTCCAATTCGGATTTCAGCAGCTCGCCCATCGCGGCAGCGTTGGCTTCGACGCCGAGCCGCTCCATCTCCTCGAGCACCGCCAGGCCTGCGGCGCAGGCGAGCGGGTTGCCGGCATAGGTATAGCCATGCTGGAAGCCGCCCATGTCGAGCACCGGCTTCACCAGTTTTGCTGAAGCCGCCATGGCGCCGAGTGCGGCATAGCCCGAGCCGATCCCCTTCGACAGCGTGATGATATCCGGCTTGCAATTCCAGTGATCGCCGCCGAGATATTTGCCGGTGCGCGCAGCACCGCTCATCACCTCGTCATGGATTAAAAGGATGCCGTATTTGTCGCAGATTTCGCGGATGCGCGCGAAATAGCTGTCCGGCGCCACCAGCGCTGCCGTCGCCGCTCCGCCGATTGGCTCCATGATGAAGGCGACAACGCTTTCGGGACCTTCGGAAAGGATTTTCTCCTCCAGCATGTCGGCGTAACGCAGGCCGCGTTGTTCCATCGTCAGGTTGTCGCGGTCGCGGTAGGCTGTTGGAGCGGGAATGGCCGGCATTGGCTGGATCTGCGGCGCAAAAGTTTCGGTCAGCGCCAGGTCGCCGGTCACGCCAAGCGCGCCGATCGTGCCGCCGTGGTAGGACGGAAACCGGCAGATCACCTTCCAGCGTTTCGGCTGATTGGTCGCCACCGCCCATTGCCGCGCCAGCTTGATGGCCGATTCCACCGCTTCCGAGCCGCCGGAGACGAAGAAGATGCGGTCGAGGTCGCCAGGCATTTTTCCAGCCAGCCGCCGGGCCAGCTCCTCGGCCGGTTCGTTCTCGAAATGCAGGCGATAGGCGAAACTCGTCTTGTCCATCTGCCGCTTCATCGCCTCGATGACATGGCGGTTGCCGTGGCCGATATTGCTGACCATCGGCCCGCTGGAGCCGTCGATGAAGCGTCGCCCGTCCTTGGTCCAGACATAGATGCCCTCGGCGCGTTCGACCAGCGGCCGGCGCAGCCGTGTCACGTAGAAGAGATGGGATGCGGGCCGCTCATTGGCTTGGATGTTCATGATGTTCTGCTCTTGGTGAAATTATCGATTGAGATAGCGGTTAAGCACATTGGCGGTGACGCGCTCGACCATCTTATCGTTGCGCAGCAGGCCCGCCACCCATTCGCAGGTACCGGCGTGGAAAACCTCGCCCTTGCCGCGCTTGAAGTTGACGATCATGCCGTTGCTGTAGCGAACCTTTTCCATATTCTCGTCGCTGGCCTCGCCATAGAGCGTCTCGGCGATGAAGCGTCCGTCCTCGTCACCGAAGAACAGGTCTTCGCGCGTCAGGATATCACTTTCCTCGACCTGGCTCGCCATGCCCAAAGCCAGGATTTCCAGCCCCTCCGGCGCGCCGCTATCGGCGGTCGGATAAGGCAGGCCGTAACGGATTTCGTAAGCCAGGCCATCGACCTCGTAGCCATAGATATGACTGTCGGCCCCGAGCAGATCGCCGTAGAACAGGCCGGTTCCGGCAAAGGCCCAGTGACGTGGCCGGTAGATCGGGAAACCGCGCACGCCGCGCGGCGCACAGCCGCCCCAGCCGGAATAGACGCCATTGGTGGCGTTGAGCCCGAAGGTCAGCGCGCCGGGGCGGCCGATTTCGGGTGCTTCCCAGGAATTGGTGGCGCGGGTGACGTCGCCGCCCTGATAGGCCGGATCTTCCTTGCGTGCGAGATATTTGTAGCAGACCTGCCGCTGGCCCTCGTCCTCCAGCCGCGTCTGCCACATGAAATTGCCGGCAAAACGGGCGACACGCCCGCCCTGGTCGACATAGGCGTCGACGGCATCGCGCATTTCCCAGGTCCAGTATTCGTCATGACCGACGAAGACGACGCAGTCATAGTCATTCAGAATGCCGGGGTTGTCGTGCAGCTCGTGCTGGCTGGCGAGATCGACGCCGTACCCCTGTCGCTCGGCCCAGCGGAAGAACAGGCTGTCGTAGCTCGCCCAGCCGGACGAGGTGTATTTCTTCGAATAGCCGTTGGCAAAGGCCCATTCCATATGCGGATAACGCGGGATGGTGCCCGGCGGCAGGCTCACCTCCAGCGGCACGCGCGGCGCATCCGGCGGCAGTACGACAAAACCGCGGCAGAACGGCCGTTCGATGCTGACCGTGGTCGCGTATTTGTCGCGATTGGGGCCGGTGATGCCCTGATAGTGGTTCGATCCGCCCCAGGTGTTGTAAGCGGTCCAGGTGCCGGTGGCCGCGACCTGCAGGACACGGCCGGGTTTGAGTCCAGCCTTCGGCAGGACGATGATCATGTGGTGGCACTGGATCGGCTTGCCGTCGCGTCCCTCGGCCGTCAGCGTGATACGGTAAGCGCCGGACGGCCAGCTGTCATGGACCGTAAAGGTGAAGGCCGGTTCCCAGCCGCAGCCGGTGACGGAGACCTGATCGGGCGTTTCCTGCCAGACCGTGGCGATATCGCCGGTACCAAAAACGCTGATTTGCTCCGCACCGTCGCGAACGATTTCCAGCCGGCAGGAAGGCGCTGTCGAGCTGATATGCAGGTCCACCATCGCGCCGGGCGCATAGGCATAGGATCGCGTGTAGCACCAGATTTCGCCGCGGGCGCCGTCCATGCCCGGATATTCGTAATAGTGCCCGCGCACGGCCTGGTGCCGTTGCTCAGGGCTCAACCCGAAATCGGGGAAAATCTGGGCTCTGTCCGTCACGTAACGCCTCGCTGGATCTCCGGTGACGATGATCAAACCACAATGGACTTGGCCCGACAAATACATTAGGTGAAGGACCAGCATTCACCAAATGAATGAGGTGACTTATGGCCAGTCCGCGACGCCGCTTTGTCTGGGAGATCGACTGGAACCTTTTGCGCACCTTCACGGTGATCGTCGAGGAAAAGAGCCTGACGGCAGCGGGCAACCGGCTGTCGCTGAAGCAGCCGACCATCAGCAACGCGTTGCGCCGCCTCGAAGCGCACATGGCCTGCCGCCTGATCGACCGTTCCTCCAATCACTTTCGGATGACCCCGGCGGGCGAGCGGCTCTATGCCGAATGCCTGACGATGTTCTCGATCGTCACCGGCCTTCCCGATCTCGTCAAGGACGATCCGGATCTGGTCACCGGTCATGTCGAGATGGCGTTTGCCAGCCATATCGAATGCCCTTTCCTCGACCGTTTCCTCGCCGATTTCCACAGAACCTTTCCGCGCGTCAGCTTCTCGACCACGGTTTCCGCCAGTCAGACGGTCATCGATAACGTTCTGTCCGGTGAATCCTGCCTTGGCATCTGCCTCGCCCATGAAAAACACCCGGAGCTCGACTATACAATACTTTACCGCGAGCATTTCGGCTTCTTCTGTGCGCCCGGTCACCCGCTGTTCGGCAAGCGCGAGACCGATATCACCGAGCTCGCCGCCCTGGACTACGTCTCCTTCAAGACGGACCAGCTCGGCGGCGCTCTGGCACCGGTCGCCCGACTGCGGCAACGGGAGAATTTCAACGGACCGGTGCTCGGGCTCTTCACCAATCTCGAAGAGGTCAAGCGCCTCATCAAGGTCGGTTTCGGCTTCGGCCCCCTGCCCATCCACGTGGTGGCAGCCGACATCGAGGCACGGCAACTGTGGCAATTGCCACCCTATGAAAACCCGCCGGCCGCCGATGTCTACCTGGTCACCAAGCGTTCCGCACGCGGCAGCCGGGCGGAGACTTTGCTGATCGACCGGCTGCTCGCCGCCATCGCGGCCGTACCGCTCACCGAGCGGACCTATCCGCAGGGGATTGCAGGCCCGGAGCTTGGGAGAATCTAACCGGTGCATTCTTCCAGTGAATGGATCGTCCGTTCTCTGCAAACCCCGCCAAACACCTGACCGCAATTGCTACGCTGACCCACGCTGATTGGCGGCCTCCAGCGCGGAAATAACCTCCGCATCGCTCACCTGGCGAAAATCAGCGTAAAAATGCCCGACAGCGCGGAAGAAAAACGGCGCTTCGAGACAGATGAGCGCATCAGCGTCTCTTTCCAACTCTTCAAGGGATCCGGTCGGCGCGACGGGAACGGCCAGCACCAGTTCCTGCGGCCCTTGTTTTCGAATGGCCTTGAGCGCCGCCTTGACGGTGGAGCCGGTTGCGATGCCATCATCGACGACGATGACAACCCGCCCGGTTAGAGGGACGCTGTTGCGATCGCCGAGGTAGAGCCGTTTGCGCCGCTCGATCTCCGCCTGTTGCGCCCTGCACATTGCGGAAAACTCCGCGTCGTGGATTTGCACCTGCCGGATGACGTTTTCATTGCGAACGATTGTTGGCTCTGGCCCATCGACGATTGCCCCCATCGCAAGCTCCGGCTGAAACGGTACGCCTATCTTCTGGACGAGGAGCAGGTCCAGCGGCGCATCAAGCGCTTTGGCGATTTCGGCAGCGACGACCACGCCACCACGCGGAAGTGCAATCACGACCGGGCATTTTTCGCGATAGCCTGCCAATGCGGCGGCCAGTCTGGCACCTGCGTCCTTGCGGTTTGCGAATGACATCTCGCACCTGCCGTTTCAAGCGCAGGAACACTCCGGCGCGATGGAATAATTTCACCCGGCCATTTTACCGCATCAGCAGGCAGGCCGCCATTTCAACGATCCCGATCGGTGTCGTCGTGTCAGCTCATCTGAATGCAGTGCCGAAACCATTATCTGCCTCTTGACGGGTCTCTTCCAATTTGCATTATTGCTCAGATGTCAGACCAATTCTGGTTTCAGCTGGAAAGCGGACAATGGACCACAAGGATGCGAGAGCTACACTTGCCCCCCTGCCCCCGGCCGACCGGGCGCAACAGGTGACGGCAGCGCTTGCCGATTACATCCAGCGCTCCAACCTCGCCCCCGGCGACCGCCTTCCGGCCGAACGCGAGCTGATGACGGCGCTTGCCGTTGGCCGCTCGACCATCCGCGAAGTCATCCGCCATTTTCAGGCGCTCGGTGTCGTCGAGGCCCGCAAGGGCAGCGGCACCTATCTGCTCAAGCCGATCTCCGGCACCACCATTCACATGCCGCTGTCGCTGGAAACGACGCATCTGCGCGACGTTCTGCTTAAGACGCTGGAAGTACGCCGCGGCATCGAGGCGGAAGCCGGCATGGTCGCGGCCCGCATGCGCACACCGCAGGACCTCAAGACGATCGAGGAGAAGCTCGACGAGATGGAACGGGTGCACCTTTCCAAGGGCTCGTCCGGCCCGGAAGACCTTGCCTTCCACCTGGCTATCTACGACGCCACCCACAATCCGCTGTTCAAGCAGCTGCTTGAACAGATGCGCGGCGCTTTCGAACGGTTCTGGGAAAAGCCTTTCGACCGGCCGGATTTCGCCCGCCGCTCCTTTCCGTTCCACCGCACGCTGTTCAACGCCATCGCGGCACAGGACCCTGAAGCCGCCCGTGCCGAAACACTGAAAATCCTCGCGATCGTCGAGGAAGACATCAAGGAAATGTCCAAATGAGCAACGGGTTCGATCAGTTCGAGGAAGCCTCCCTCATCGTCGCCCACGACGTGAGCAATGCCTATGACGCCGTCGTGCCGCCGATCGTGCAGACGTCGCTGTTCACCTTCACCGACTACGACGACATGGTCGCCTCCTATCGCGGCGAAAAAGTCCGGCCGATCTATACGCGCGGCCTGAACCCCACCGTGCGGATATTCGAGGAAATGCTGGCAAAACTCGAAGGCGCGGAAGATGCCATCGGCTTTGCCAGCGGCATGTCGGCGATCTCCTCGACGGTGCTGTCCTTCGTCGAGCCCGGCGACCGCATCGTCGCCGTCAAGCATCTCTATCCCGATGCTTTTCGCCTTTTTGGCACGTTCTTCAAGCGCATGAACATCGAGGTCACCTATGTCGATGGCCGCGACGAGGAGGCGGTTGCCAAGGCCTTGCCCGGCGCGAAACTCCTCTATCTGGAAAGCCCGACGAGCTGGGTCATGCAGACCCATGACGTCGCAGCCCTCGCAGCCCTTGCCAAGAGCCATGGTATTATCTCCGCCATCGACAACAGCTGGGCAAGCCCGGTTTTCCAGCAGCCGATCTCGCTCGGGGTCGATCTGGTCATCCATTCGGCATCGAAATATCTCGGCGGCCACAGCGATGTCGTTGCCGGCGTCGTTGCAGGCTCCAAGGAACTGATCGGCCGGATCCGGTCGGAAGCTTACCCCTATCTCGGCGGCAAGCTGTCGCCCTTCGATGCGTGGCTGTTGATCCGCGGCATGCGCACATTGCCGATCCGCATGAAGGCGCATGAGCAATCCACCGTCGCCATCGCCAAGCGGTTGCAGGCGCATGACGCGGTCGAAACCGTTTGTTATCCCGGCCTTGCCAACCAGCTGGCACCCGGTCTCAAGGGCACGTCCGGCCTGTTTTCCTTCATTTTCAAGGAGGGCATCAATGTCCGCACCTTTAGCGACCACCTTGAGCTGTTCAAGCTCGGTGTCAGCTGGGGCGGGCACGAAAGCCTGATCGTGCCGGGCGAAGTCGTCCTTTCGCAAAAAGCACAACCCAATTCCGCGGTCGCCTTCGGCATCAGTCCGCGGTCGGTACGGCTCCATGTCGGCCTGGAGGGAACGGAGGCCCTCTGGAGCGATATCGATGCGGCAATCGCTGCCGCCTCGGCAGGCTGACACGACAGCAAGCAACTTAAACCAACAATAAGAGGGAAACGAAAATGAGGAAACTGATTGCGGCGACCGTGATCGCCACGCTGATGGCGGGCACCGCCCTTGCCGATACCAAGCTGAAGCTGGTGGAGGTCATCACCAGCCCGGAGCGCACCGAGACCCTGAAGTCGATCGTTGCCAAGTTCGAGGCCGCCAACCCTGGCACGACGGTCGAGATCATCTCGCTGCCCTGGGGGGAAGCCTTCCAGAAGTTTGCCACCATGGTTTCGGCCGGCGAAATTCCGGACGTGATGGAAATGCCCGATACCTGGCTGTCGCTCTATGCCAATAACGGCATGCTCGAAAGCCTCGAGCCTTTCCTCAAGACCTGGGACCAGACGCCGGAACTGACGGATCGCGCGCTTGAACTTGGCCGCGACGTCAAGGACACCGCCTATATGCTGCCCTACGGCTTCTATCTGCGCGCCATGTTCTACAACAAGAAGATCTTCGCCGAAGCCGGCGTCGACGGCCCGCCGAAGACGATGGACGACTTTGTCGCCGCCGCCGAAAAAATCAAGAAGTTGCCGGGCAAGTATGCCTATTGCATGCGCGGCGGTCCGGGCGGCCTCAACGGCTGGATGATGATGGGCGCCACGATGGCGGGCGACAACACCTATTTCAACGCCGACGGCACCTCGAAGTTCTCTGAAGAAGGCTGGGTCAAGGGCTTCACCTGGCTGACCGATCTCTACAAGAACGGCTATGCGCCGAAAGACAGCGTCAACTGGGGCTTCAACGAGATCGTCGCTGGCTTCTACACCGGCACCTGCGCCATGCTCGACCAGGATCCGGACGCCTTGATCGCCATTGCCGAGCGCATGGATGCGGCCGATTACGGCGTCACCACCATGCCGAAGGGTCCGTCCGGCAAGACATTCCCGACCATCGGCTTTGCCGGCTGGTCGATGATGTCGGCCAGCGCCAACAAGGACCTGTCCTGGAAGCTGATCGCCACGCTCGAAGGCCCGGAAGGCAATATCGAGTGGAACAAGAAGATCGGAGCCCTGCCGGCGCTCAAGTCCGCCGAGAAGGATCCCTTCTTCGCCACAGACCAGTTCAAGGGCTGGTTCGAGGAGCTGGCCGACAAGGACGCTATCCCGACCGTGATGCCGACCTATCTGGAAGAATTCGCCTTCTTCAAGGATTCCATGGCGATCAAGACCAGCCAGGAAGCCATGCTCGGCGACATCACACCAGAGGAAATGGCCAAGCAATGGGCTGAGTACATGACCAAGGCTCAACAGAAGTTCCTCGCGAGCAAATAAGTCATCAGCCCTTACCCGCAGGCAGTGGCATGACGCCGGCTGCCTGCGGCCCATTCCCCGAACAGAAGAGCCGGCTGCCGCAGAGGCACGCCGCCAACTGGAATTATTTGACGATGGCTTCACATGCAGCAGCCCGCAATGGCGGCGCGCGCAGGGACCAGCGGCCGCTGAAGAAGCGCCTTGCCGATGCCTCCGCTCCCTATCTCTATAGCGCGCCCGCGCTGATCCTGATTGTCACCGTCATGCTGGTGCCGCTGGCGCTCGGCATCTCCTATGCCTTCCGCGATATCCAGCTGCTCAACCCGTTTTCCGGGGGCTTCATCGGGCTCGATCACTTCCGGACGCTGTCGCAGGACCAGAATTTCTACCGGGCCTTGAAGAACACGCTGTGGTGGACCGGCTGGTCCGTGCTGCTGCAGTTCGTCTTCGGCCTGATCCTCGCGCTGCTGCTCGACAAGCCGTTCCACGGCCGCGCCATCGTCCAGGCGCTGGTCTTCCTGCCCTGGGCCGTGCCGAGTTTTCTCGCCGGTCTCAACTGGGCCTGGTTGTTCAATCCCGTCGTCGGCCCCATACCGCATTGGCTGTTTTCGCTCGGCCTGATGAGTGAGCCTTCCAATATCCTCTCCGACCCGCAGCTTTCCATGTGGGGGCCGATCGTCGCCAATGTCTGGTGGGGCATCCCGTTCTTCGCCATCACACTTCTCGCTGCCCTGCAGGCGATCCCGCGCGATCTCTATGAGGCCGCCAGCATCGATGGTGCCGGTCCGGTGCAGCGCTTCCTCTCGATCACGCTGCCCTTCCTCGCCCCGACCATTGCAATCACCGTTCTGCTGCGCACCGTCTGGATCTCAAATTTCGCCGACCTGATCATCGTCATGACCAATGGCGGACCGGCCGACCGCAGCCAGATCGTCGCCAGCTACATCTTCACCCAGGCCTTCAAGCGGCTGGATTTCGGCTATGCCTCGGCGATCGCGCTTGTGCTGCTTGTGTTGCTGATCACCTATTCCATGCTGATCGTGATCCTGCGCCAATGGCTTTTGAGCAAGGATTGAGATCATGACAAACAAACGCATCGTCTCCATTCTCGCGCACCGGCTGGCAATTCTTGCCTATGTCGTCTTTGCGCTGTTCCCGCTCTACTGGCTCTTGAAAGTCTCGGTCACGCCCAACAAGCTGCTCTATTCCGAGGGCATCAAGATGTGGCCATCGCGAACCAGTTTCGAGCATTTCGAATTCGTCCTGAAACACAGCGAATTCCCGACCTTCTTCAAGAACAGCCTCATCGTCTCGGGCTCGACCGCCGTGATCGTCACGGTCCTTGCCTCGCTTGCCGGCTACGCGATGTCACGCTTCACCTTCCGCGGCAAATACTGGATCGTGACCTTGATGCTGCTCACCCAGATGTTCCCGCTGGTGATGCTGGTTGCGCCGATCTTCAAGATGCTGTCGCCGCTGGGGCTCACCAACAGCCTCACCGGCCTCGTCATCGTCTACACCGCCTTCAACGTGCCGTTCGCCACCTTCCTGATGCAGTCCTTCTTCGACGGCATTCCGAAGGATCTGGAGGAAGCCGCGATGATCGACGGCGCCACCCAGTTCGTCGCCTTCCGCCAGATCATCCTGCCGCTGACGCTGCCGGGCATCGCCGCCACCCTCGGCTTCGTGTTCACCGCCGCCTGGAGCGAGCTTCTGTTCTCGCTGATGCTGATCTCCGGCAACGATACCGCGACCTTCCCGGTCGGGCTGCTTTCCTTCGTGTCGAAATTCTCGGTCGATTTTGGACAGATGATGGCAGCGGGCGTTATGGCGCTCATTCCGGCCTGCCTGTTCTTCCTGTTGATCCAACGTTACCTCGTGCAGGGCCTGACGGCCGGCGCCGTGAAAGGCTGATCCCATGGCATCCATCGATATCGCCGCTATCCGCAAGTCCTACGGCATCCATCCGGTGCTGCACGGCATCGATCTGGAGATCAAGGACGGAGAATTCGTCGTCCTCGTCGGCCCGTCGGGCTGTGGCAAGTCCACGCTGCTGCGGATGATCGCCGGTCTGGAAGCCGTCACCGATGGCGAAATCCGCATCGACGGCAAGCGCGTCAACGATCTTGCCCCGAAGGACCGGGACATCGCCATGGTGTTCCAGTCCTATGCGCTCTATCCGCATATGAGCGTGGCGAAGAACATGAGCTACAGCCTGCGTCTCAGAAAAACCGCCAAGGAAAAGATTGCTTCGGTGGTCGCCGGTGCGGCAAGCAAGCTCGGCCTCGATCCCTTGATGGAACGCCGCCCCAAGGCGCTTTCCGGCGGCCAGCGCCAGCGCGTCGCCATGGGCCGTGCCATCGTGCGCGAGCCGAAGGCCTTCCTGTTCGACGAACCGCTGTCCAACCTCGATGCGCGGCTTCGCGAACAGATGCGCGCCGAGATCAAAAAACTGCACCAGGACCTCGGCGCCACCTCGATCTATGTCACCCATGACCAGATCGAAGCGATGACTTTGGCCGACCGGATCGTCGCCATGCATGGCGGCGTCATCCAGCAGGTCGGCAGCCCGCTCGAACTCTACGACAGCCCGGCCAACCTCTTCGTCGCCGGCTTCATCGGGTCGCCCGGCATGAATTTCTTCGAAGGCCGCTATATGGCGGCCGGCGATACCGCAAGCTTCACGCTCTCCGGCGGCATCGTGCTCCCGCTCGGCGGTACCGCCAACCTTGCCGATGGCAGCCGCGCCACGCTCGGCATCCGGCCGGAGCATGTGGTTCTCGGTGCAGAAGGCCCTGACGTGATGAAGGCCACCGTCGATCTGGTCGAGCCGACCGGCTTCGGCATCATCGTTCACCTGAAGCTTGGCCCGGTCGCTTTCAAGGCCTTCACGCTGGATCGCCGCTTCCTCGGCATGCATGGCGAGGTCGACGTCAGGCTTCCGGTGGCAAACCTGCATTTCTTCAATGAGGCGGGACAGAAGGTCTGACCTCTCGCGAGGAAGGTCCTTCAACTCACGATTTTGACATTGTCGATCATCTTCAGTATTTTCAATATAAACAATGGTTTATGATGAACTTCTGAAAGAACACAATGTCTCACGATCCTGAAACCCTGCGCTTTTACGGGGCGGAAGCGACCAAATATACCTCAAGGAGCCAGGAGCCGAGCCGGCAGCGGATCGAGATTTTCCTTTCGCATTTGCAGCCGGGCGCGACCGTTCTTGAACTCGGATGCGGCGGCGGACAGGACAGCGAATTCATGATCGCAAGAGGGTTTGACGTCCGCCCGACCGACGGCACCCCGGAGATTGCACACGCGGCCGAAACGCGTCTCGGGATTCCTGTCTCCACTTTATTGTTTGGCGATCTTGATGAGCATGGCACCTGCGACGGGATCTGGGCCAATGCCTGCCTGCTCCATGTCCCGAGAGCCGAACTGCCTGGAATCCTCGCTCGTATACACGCTGCGCTCAAGGCGGGCGGGGTTTTCTATGCCAGTTTCAAGGCTGGCGACGGTGAAGGCCGCGACCAATTCGACAGATATTACAACTATCCCTCCGAAAGCTGGCTGAGAGAAGCCTACGCTCCACTTGCTTGGGACGCTGTGCGGATCGAAGCCCAACCGGGAAGCGGTTACGACCGGAAACCAACCAATTGGCTCCACGTCCTGGCGACGAAATAGTCTTGCCATGCTGCGGCCGGGTGGACGCTATTTTCCCAGGCACCGCTGGACTTAGGCAGTAGATACACCCGACCTATTCGACTGCCGCCGTCTCCAGCGGCATCAGCGTAAACAGTTCCTGGGCGCGCTTGACGCCGCGCAGCGCGTAGCGGCCGATGGAGACCACTTCCGAATTGCGCAGCGGTGGCGCTGAAGCAACGAACTGCGATGACATGATCACGCTGCGGTCGACAAAACGGCACATCGAGGCGATGCGGCTGACCTCGTTGACGGCCGGGCCGATGACGGTGAAATCCAGCCGGTCGCTCGAGCCGATATTGCCGTAGAAGACATCGCCGATATGCAGCCCGAGATAGACTTCGGTGACGGGCCGGCCCTCCAGCAGACGCAGCTCGTTCAGGCCTTTCAGCTTAGCGCGCAAATTCTGCTCGGCAAGCAGCGCCCGGCCGCAGGCATCCTCGCGTTCCTCGGCCTTGAAGATCGCCAGCGTGCCGTCGCCGATCAGCTTCAGCACGTTGCCGCCGGCTTCGTGGATGGAGGAAATCACCGCGTCGGCATAGTCGTTGAGGAACGGAATGATCTCGTCCGGCGGCAGGTTGTCTGAGATGCGGGTATAGTTCTGCAGATCGGAGAACCACAGCACCGCAGAAATCCGCTCGGCCTTGCCGCGCGAAATGCGGCCTTCGAGCACCTGTTTGGCAGCGTCTTCTCCGAGATAGACCTCGGCAATGGTCCGCGAAATACGGGTCAGCGACCCCGACTTGATCGCCAATGCCAGCACCGGAACCAATTGTCGAAGCGCCGCCAGGTCTTCCTCGCGAAAACCCTCGGCGTGCATGGTCGTCCAGTGCGAATAAAAGCAGTCCATATCGCCGATATGACTGTCCTGCGCGAACCTATGGATCATCGCGACGTAGTCTTTGTGCCCGGCGGCCAGCATCACATCCAGCATGTAAAAATCAGCGGGATCACCGAACCCGAGGCGCCGGCGGATCTCGTTCTGATTGTTCTCGCGCAGATGAAAAAATGCCGAGCGTTCCCAGTTCTCAGCCGAAACGCCCTCATTGGTCGGTCCGTATTCGATTGCCGATTTCACCGGCTCCTGGCTGTCCCATTGGAAGGCCCGCCCTTCGTACACCGGATGCAGCGTATCGATCAGCGCAAGGCCGCGATCAAGCCGCATGCCGGCGGCGCGGGCGCGCTGGCAGAAGCCGTTGACGATGTCCATTTCGTCCGTGCCCTTCAGGCCCTGCTTCGTCAACCAGGCGGAAATCTCGCTGATATCGTTGGCGTTCATGTCGATTTTCCTGATTCCTGCGGACATTCACACGTCTAGCCCATAACCGATCGATCCGGAATCGATTTAAGGAACGGCGTGCCGGATTGACGCGCCCTGCGGGAAAGATATGCGAGAGGAGCCTCTGAAGTTGCCGCCGCATGTGGGTAAGCGGCGGCCAAAAGGCAAGGCTCAACCCGCTTCTTTTTATAGAGCGTCCTGCCGTGCGACAAATTCCCGCGACAGCCAGTCGATGAACACGCGCACACGCGGCGACAGCTGGCGGCTGCGGGGATAGAGCAGCGAGACCGGCGTGCGGCTGGGAGGATTGCCTGGCAGGATGGCGACCAGCATGCCGTTTCTGAGATCCTCCTCCAGCGAATAGCGCGGCGCCTGCATGATGCCAAGCCCGAGCCGTGCCGCCGCAGCCAGCGTGTCGRCACCGTTGACGGAAACCACCGTCGGCAGCGAAACAGTGCGAATGCCGCCTGCCACCGTGAATTCCAGCGGCAGCAGGCCGCCGATGGCTGTCGACCAGAAGCCGATCATCTGGTGCCCGCTGAGATCGTCAATGCTTTGCGGCAGGCCGAAGCGGGCGATGTATCCCGGCGAGACGCACGTCACTTCCTCCAGAAGAGCGACGCGCCGGGCGATCATGTCGCTGTCCTGCAGGTCGCCGGCACGCAGCACGCAATCTATCCCTTCGCGGATCAGATCGACGAGCCTGTCTCCCTCGCTCATATATATCTGGATGTCCGGATATTCCTGCAGAAAAGCCGGCAGTCCGGGCAGAACGAAATGCCGCGCCAGCTTGCCGTGGACGTCGATGCGCAGCAAACCTTTCGGCTTGGCTCCGGCAAAAGCGCCCTCGGCATCCTCGATGTCGGACAGGATGGTGAGACAGCGCCGGTAGTATGCCTCGCCGTCGAGCGTCGGGCTGACATGCCGGGTCGTGCGCTGGAGAAGGCGCACCCCGAGCCGCGCTTCCAGCTGCTTGACCGCATCCGTCACGGTGGAGCGCGGAAGGCCGGTGTCTTCGGCGGCCAGCGTAAAGCTGCGCCGCTCCACCACGCGCGAAAACACCCGCATCGCTTCAAATCTGTCCATCGGGAATTGTTCGCCATTTTCGAATAGTGATGCCGGACAATGGCTGATTATCCGCCGGATGAAAAGCGGCATCTTCTCCTCACCGAAACGCGCCGTGGCGCAGATCACCAAGGAGAACGACAATGTCCAATGACAACAATAGGGTAGCAATCGTCACCGGCGCGTCGCGCGGCATTGGTGCCGCCGTCGCCGAACGTCTCGCCAAGGATGGCTTCACCGTCGTCATCAACTATTCCGGCGACGCCGCTCCGGCCGGGGCGCTGGCCCGCAAAATCGAAGACCAAGGCGGCCGCGCACTGACCGCAAAAGCCGATGTCAGCGACGCGCTAGCCGTGGGTCAGATGTTCGACGCGGCGGAGGCCGCCTTCGGCGGGGTCGATGTGCTCGTCAACAATGCCGGCATCATGACGCTCTCTTCCCTCGCCGAAAGCACCGACGCCCTGTTCGACCGCCAGATCGCCATCAACCTGAAGGGTACGTTCAACACGCTGCGGGAAGCGGCAAGGCGCCTACGCAACGGCGGCCGGATCGTCAATTTCTCGACCAGCGTCGTCGGCCTGAAGCTCGAAAATTACGGTGTCTATGCCGCCACCAAGGCCGCCGTCGAAACACTGACCGCCATCCTGTCGAAGGAACTGCGCGGCCGCTCGATCACCGTCAATGCGGTGGCGCCCGGCCCGACGGCCACCGACCTCTTCCTCAACGGCAAGAGCGACGAGCTGATCGCCCGCATGTCGAAGATGAACCCGCTGGAACGCCTCGGCACGCCGGAAGATATCGCCTCAGCCGTCGCCTTCCTTACCGGCCCCGACGGTTCCTGGATCAACGGCCAGGTCCTTCGCGCCAATGGCGGCATGATCTGAGCATCACGAACCGGAGCGGCGGCGCGCAATTTCCGCCGCATGGCCCGGCAACCCAACTTCAACGCATCTTAGCAGCCTTAACCGCACTGATCTTTCAGAAGGAACAGGACAATGATCAAGCAAGTAATCGTCGTCACCGGGGCTTCTAGCGGCTTCGGCGCCATGACCGCTCGGGCGCTCGCAATCGCCGGGCACACCGTCTATGCAGGCATGCGCGCCACCGAAACACGCAACGTCAAAGCGGTAGCCGATGCTGCAGCCTTCGCCGCCGAGCACAAAGTCGATCTGCGTGCCGTCGAACTTGATGTCGCCTCCGACACCTCCGTCGAAACCGGTATCGCCAGGATCATCACCGATACCGGCCGTCTCGATGTCATCATGCACAATGCCGGCCACATGTCGTTCGGCCCGGCCGAAGCCTTCACGCCTGAACAGTTTGCCGAACTCTATGACATCAACGTGCTGTCCACGCAGCGGGTAAACCGCGCCGCGCTCCCCTACCTGCGCAAACAGGGCAAGGGCCTGGTCGTCTGGATCTCCTCTTCCTCGACCCGCGGCGGCACGCCGCCCTATCTGTCACCCTATTTCGCCGCCAAGGCCGCGATGGACTCGCTTGCCGTCTCCTATGCCGCCGAACTCACCCTTTGGGGCATCGAAACCTCGATCGTCGTTCCCGGTGCCTTCACCAAAGGCACCAACCATTTCGCTCATTCCGGTTCTCCGGCTGACCAGGTCCGTGCCGCCGAATACAATGACGGTCCCTACAAGGGCGTTCCGGAAAAGGCGCTGCAGGGCCTCGCCGCCCTGGAGCCGGCCGACGCCGATCCGGCCTCCGTTGCCGCAGCCATCGTCGATATCGTCAACAGGCCCTTCGGCACCCGGCCGTTCCGCGTCCATATCGACCCGTCGCAGGATGGCGCCGAGATCGTCAACGGCGTCGCCGACCGTGTCCGGGCCGAAATGTTCCGCAATATTGGCCTGGCGGACCTCCTGAAGCCCATCTGCAACACCTGACTGTCGCATGGCCGGTTCTGCGAATGATCGATGAACCGGCTTTCACCCCCACCATGGATACCGAGGAGAAGACCATGACCTCCGAAGCCAAAGCGGCTCTCGCCCCGACCTCAATGCGAGGACTTTAAATCACGGTGTCTCTCTCCAGCCGCGACGCCTTGCCTCACGAGCTGATTTCGCGCCTGCCAACTGAAGCAAAAACTTAAATGCCCTGCGCGTGCCGGATCGCGCCTTTTCCGTGGTGACACCATATCCGAATAATGTAATCTGCCCCTGACAAAATGCAGCGCATGCTTGATATGGTCACGGCCGCAAAGGCTGGGCCGGCGCCGGGCAGAGCGTACACAGACTTGAAATATTTACAGATTTCGTACTGCCGCAGCTTGGTCAAACCCCTGTCTCGACTGCCCGTCCTCACTTGAAGTCCGGCAAGGTCCGACCACATTCAAACTCCGTCAATTAAACCCGCTGGCGCGCGGGATGGCGTGTTTCGTGCACTTTAGGGGCTTACACATGGTACGACACTGGATACGACACCGGTTTGTTCCGGCAATCTTGCTTTTCTCGACAGTCCTGAGCGCAAACGTGTCATTGGCACAGGAACAACCAAAGGCCGCAGTCACCGTGGCCAAGCCCGTCGTCCGGGATGTCGTCGACAAGGACGAATTCATCGGCCGCTTCGAGGCCGTCGACGAAGTGACGTTGCGCGCGCGTGTCGGCGGCTATCTCGACCAGGTCAATTTCAAGGATGGCGCGATGGTCAACAAGGGCGATCCGCTCTTCGTCATCGACCAGCGCCCCTTCAAGACCGCACTCGACGTTGCCACCTCCTCGTTGGAAGTCGCGAAATCCACCCTGACTTTTGCGCAGGCGGAATTCACGCGAACGGAATCTCTGGTGCAAAAGGGAACGGTTGCGATATCCACCCTGGACGATCGCCGCCGCGAACTGCTTTCGGCGCAAGCCAATGTCCGCGGCAGCGAAGCGAGCCTCGCCCGCGCCAAGCTCGATATGGAATACACCACCATCTTTGCCCCGCTGAGTGGCCGGATCGACCGGCGCCTGATCTCGGCCGGCAACCTTGTGCAGGCCGATCAGACGGCGTTGACGACGATCGTTTCGCTCGATCCGATCGACTTCTATTTCGACGTCGATGAGCGGCGCCTGCTGAACTACGCTCGCGTCGCCCGCGAGCACGGCAGTAACCTGCAGGAAGGCGGCGGGTCGCTCGAGGTCTTCGTGACCATCGCCGACAGCACCGAGAAACCGTTCAAGGGCAAACTTGATTTCGCCGAAAACCGTGTGGATCAGGAAACCGGCACGATGCGCGTGCGCGCCCGCTTCGACAATCCGAATTTCGTCCTGCAGCCCGGCCTGTTCGGCCGTGTCGAGGTCAGCGCTTCCAATGTCTACAAGGGCATTCTTGTCCCCGACGAGGCCATCGGCTCCGATCAGGACCAGCGGGTTGTCTATGTTGTTGCGAAGGACGGCAGCTTCTCGACCAAACCGGTGCGCCTTGGACCGAAACTCTACGGCTACCGCGTCATTCGCGAGGGCCTGACGGGTGATGAAACGCTTGTCGTCAATGGCCTGACGCGACTGAGGCCCGGCGTGATCGTCGATCCACAGCTTGTTGTCCTGCCGCCTGAAGCCGCTGCGACGACGGAGAACGGCCAATGAAATTTGCCCATTTCTTCGTGGACAGGCCGATCTTCGCGTCGGTCCTGTCGATCGTGCTTTTGATCGTCGGCGGCATCGCCTATTTCCAGCTGCCGGTTGCGCAGTATCCCGAAATCGCCCCGCCGACGATCGTCATCCGTACCGCCTATCCCGGCGCCGATGCCGAGACGATCGCCGACACGGTTTCGACCCCGCTCGAACAGGAAATCAACGGCGTCGAGGACATGCTCTATATGTCCTCCTACTCGACCGCCGACGGTTCGATGGCGCTGACTGTTACCTTCAAGCTCGGCACCAATCTCGACAAGGCGCAGGTGCTCGTCCAGAACCGCGTCTCGATCGCCGAACCGCGCCTGCCGGAAGAAGTCCGCCGCATCGGCATCACGACCGCGAAAAGCTCGCCCGATCTGATGATGGTCGTGCATCTGCTCTCGCCGAACGACCGCTACGACCAGCTTTATGTCTCCAACTATGCCCGCAGCCGCGCCCGCGATCGGCTGGTGCGGCTTGAGGGCGTCGGTGACGTCATCCTGTTCGGCGAGCGCGAATATGCGCTGCGCATCTGGCTCGACCCGGAAAAGCTCGCCTCCTACGGCATGACGTCGGGCGATGTGGTGCAATCGCTGCGCGACCAGAACGTCCAGGTCTCCGGCGGCTCGATCGGCGGACCGCCGAACGCGGGCACCAACGCCTTCCAGTATACCGTGACCACTGAAGGCCGCTTCAGCGATGCCCGGCAGTTCCGCTATGTCATCGTCAAGGCGACGGCAAGCGGCCGCCTGGTGCAATTGCAGGATGTCGCGCGCATCGAACTCGGTGCCAAGGACTACGTGACCAACAGCTATCTGAACGGCAAGGCCGCGGTCGCCATGGGCATCTTCTCGCGGCCGGGCACCAATGCGCTCGAGGCTGCGGAACAGATCAAGGCGACCATGGAAACCCTGAAGAAGGATTTCCCGCCCGGCCTCGAATACACCATCGTTTACAATCCGACCGAATTCATCTCCGAATCGATCAACGAGGTCTACAAGACCATCCTCGAGGCGGCCATTCTGGTTGCCATCGTCGTGCTTGTCTTCCTGCAATCCTGGCGCACCGCCCTGATCCCGATCATCGCCATTCCTGTGTCGCTGATCGGCACCTTCGCGTTGCTGTTCGCCTTCGGCTTCTCGCTCAACATGCTGACGCTGTTCGGGCTGGTGCTGGCAATCGGCATCGTGGTGGATGATGCGATCGTCGTGGTGGAGAATGTCGAGCGAAACCTGGCCAAGGGAATGACGCCCAAACAGGCGGCGCATATGACGATGGATGAGGTCGGCACTGCCGTCATCGCCATCTCGCTGGTGCTGATCGCCGTATTTGTGCCGACCGCCTTTATTCCCGGCATATCGGGGCAGTTCTACCTGCAGTTCGCGGTGACAATCTCGGTGGCGACGGCGATTTCCGCGTTGAACTCGCTGACCCTTTCGCCGGCGCTGGCAGCTTTGATCCTGCGCCCGCACCGGGAACACCAAGAAAGCCGTAACCCGTTCACGCGTGCCGCAAAGGGCCTTGCCAACGGCTTCAACGCCGGTTTCGACCGGATGACCCATGGATATTCCTGGGCCGTCCATCACCTCGTCTCGACGAGGGCAGCACTTGGCGCCAGCCTGATTGTCTTTTTCGGATTGCTGGCGGGCACCTGGTACATGGCGCAGATTGTGCCGCGCGGCTTCGTGCCGACGATGGACCAGGGCTATGCGATCGTCGTCGTGCAACTGCCCGACGGCGCCTCGCTTTCCCGTACCGATGCGGTCATCCAGAAGGCAACCGAAATCATCCGCAAGGTGCCCGGCGTCAAGGATGCCGTCGCCTTCGCCGGTTTCAACGGTGCGACCTTCACCAATGCTTCGAATTCCGGCGTCATCTTCACACCGTTCGAGTCCTTTGAGGAGCGTCTGAAACACGGCCAGAGCGCCAATCAGATCATCGGCCAGCTTTACGGCACGATGCAGAGCATCCAGGAAGCCTTCATCATCGCCGTGCCGCCGCCGTCGATCCGCGGCATCGGCAATTCCGGTGGCTTCAAGATGCAGATCGTCGATCGCGAAAGCTCCGACATGCGCCGGGCTCTGGGCCTCGCCTATCAGATGATGGGTGCCGCCAACCAGACGGAAGGCCTGACCGGCGTGTTCACCACCTTCTCGGCCTCCAGCCCGCAATACTTCCTGGCGATCGACCGCGACAAGGCGCGGGCGCTGAGCGTGCCGATCCCCAGCATCTTCGAGACGCTGTCGATCAACCTGGGCACATCCTATGTCAACGATTTCAACGCGTTCGGCCGGGTCTATCAGGTGCGGGCGCAGGCCGACCAGCAATACCGGCTGGAGCGGGAGGACATTCTCGACCTGAAGGTCCGTTCCGCCACCGGCGCACTGGTTCCGCTCGGCACCCTCGTCGATATCCGCGACACCACCGGCCCCTCGCTCGTCCAGCGCTACAACATGTACGTCTCGGTGCCGCTCCAGGGCAACCCGGCGCCCGGTGTTTCGACCGGCACCGCACTCGACAAGATGGAAGACCTCGCAGCGAAGATCCTGCCGCCTGGCACCTCGTTCGAGTGGACGGACCTTGCTTTCCAGGAGCGCAACACCGGCAATACGGCGATCTTCATCTTCGCTCTTTCGGTGATTTTCGTCTTCCTGGCGCTATCGGCCCAATATGAAAGCTGGATCCTGCCGCTGGCGATCATCCTCGTCGTGCCGATGGCCGTGCTTGCGGCTCTGGTCGGCGTGCATCTGAGGGGTCAGGACAATAACATCCTGACCCAGATCGGTCTGATCGTCCTCATCGGCCTTGCGGCGAAGAACGCCATCCTGATCGTCGAATTCGCCCGCCAGGCGCAGGACGATGGAATGAACCCGGTCAATGCCGCCATCGAGGCCAGCCGTCTTCGCCTGCGGCCGATCCTGATGACCGCCTTCGCCTTCATTCTCGGCGTCGTGCCGCTGATGATCGCCACGGGCCCCGGCGCTGAAATGCGCCAATCGCTCGGCACCGCCGTCTTCTCGGGCATGCTCGGCGTGACGTTCCTCGGCCTCTTCCTGACCCCGGTCTTCTACGTCGCCCTGAGATCGGTCGGCTACAAGCCAAAGGAAAAGCCCATTCCACCGGAATCCGGCATGATCTGACGAGCAGCGGGGGAAAACCGGCTGGCCCTTCTGTTTGTTGGCAGCCCCAGATTTAAGGATTCAGAGGTCTGGGGCGGATGGCCGCCGTTTTTGGCAGCCATCCTCGCCCTTGTGGCGGGGATCCAGTGCGTTCAAGTCCTTGAACGCAAACGACCCTTTTCACGGCGCAGCCGCACCGTGGCTGGCCCCCCAGGACAAGCCCGGGGATGAGGGAGGAAAGTTTTAACCCCAACAGTCAGCCAGGCTGCCGGTCCGGCATGATCAACGTCACCGTCGGATAATACGTGCGGTATCGCGCCGTATCCCTCGTCAACAGGTCCAGCCGGGCGACGGCAGCATGCGCACCGATGAAGAAGTCCGGCAAAACGCCGGTGCGCGAGCCGCCCGCCTTGCGATACTTCTGGAACACCTTGCCAGCCAGAAAAAGCGCCGGCCGCGGCATCATGGCAATTTCGATCCCGGCATCTGCGAGAAAAGCGTCCAGCCGCTCGATCCGCTCGTAGCGCACCGCAAGTTCGGCATAGACGACATCATTGATCAGGAGCGGCCCGCGCAACGCCGCGGCTTCCAGTTGTTCGATCGACCAGTCCGCAAAAGCCGGGTCGTCCGTCACCACGTCGAGCAGAACATTGGTATCGACCAGCGTCACTCGTCACCGCGCGTCAGCGCCATGATGGCATCGGTGCTCAATCCTTTTCCGGCATGGCCGCGCAGCTTGCTGAAGCGGCTGACAGGCCGTTTTTCGTCTGCCCGCGTCAAAACCACAGTGCCGTCCGCTGCACGCTGAAAATCCACCCGTGTCCCGGGGACGATGCCGAGAAAGTCCCGCACCGGCTTTGGAATGGTCACCTGGCCTTTCGTCGTCACTGTCGCGCTCATCTCACACCTCGGTAAGGAATGTTTCCATGAAGGTATTACTTTACGCGATCGACTTCAAGAACCGAGTGCTCCACCCGCCAAAAATCGGACATCAGCGGCTGGACGACTTGACGATGCGCGCGATCGTCAGCGCATTCAAGTCGCGCGCCGCGCCGGCAGCATGCGCTCGACGAGTGACAGGACCTTCGCGGAAGTCGGCGGCGCCTGGTCGAAAAGGATTCTGTACATGATCGGCGCAACAACCTCGTCGATCACGGCTTCCACATCAGGAAACACCTCGCCGCGGTCGCGCGCGCGGTCAGCCATCGCCTGCAATTGTTCGCGAGTGTAGCCGCAGCATTTTCCGGCGTTGCGTGTGTCCGCACCAACGCTGGAGAGAACGTCGCGGATCATCGCCCGGCCCGGCCCAGAGGCCATCTCGTCGGCATATTGCTCGGCCCATTGCTCGAGGTCCGTGCGCGCCGACCCGGTATCCTTCGGCGGCGCATCCGGACGCAGGCGCTCGACCGCCACGTCGGCCAGCAGTTCTTGCAGGTCGCCCCAGCGCCGGTAGATGGTCGAGGGTGTAACGCCGGCCTCGGTCGCGATCAGCGGAATGGTCACGTCGTTGCGGTCCATCTTCGACAGGAGGTCGCGCACCGCCTTGTGCACTGACGCCTGTACCCTGGCGCTACGCCCACCCGGCCTGATATTTTCCCGTATGTTCATCGAACCCGTATCCGCTTTCCGTCCATCGCAAACCACTAAAGCAAATAATTTGCTTTTAGTTGAATTTCGCACTACAAGAGCTAACGCAACATTTTAGCCTTTAGGACCATAGCGCGATGTCGAGCAAAAGTGAACATTTTTCCGGCGGCCCTTCACCCGCCAAGCGGCGCTGGGCTCTGAGCTTTCACGCGACGACCCTGATCACGTTCCTCGCTGCATCCGCAGCACCGACGCCACTCTATCATCTCTATCAGGAGAGCTGGAACTTCTCGCCCATCCTCCTGACTTTCATCTTCAGCGTCTATGCGTTCAGCCTGCTGACGACGCTTCTGATCGTCGGCTCGCTGTCCGATCATATCGGCCGCCGCCCTGTCATTTTCGTCGCTATCCTTCTGCAGGCTGCAGCCATGCTGCTGTTCATGCTGGCCGACAGCCCCTCTTGGCTCATCGCCGCCCGCGTCGTCCAGGGCATTGCCACAGGTGCCGCCAGCGGCGCCGTCGGCGCCGCACTTGTCGACGTCAACAAGACGACAGGTCCGATCGTCAACAGCATTTCGCCACTCCTCGGCATGGCGGCCGGTGCCTTGGGCGCCGGTACATTGGTTCAGTTCGCGCCCGATCCGATGCGTCTCGTCTATCTCATCCTTTTCGCCGCCCTGCTCTTGCAGTCCGCTTTCATCTGGAGCGTTCCCGAAACCGCCGAGACAAAAGCCGGAGCGCTCGCATCGCTGCGGCCGCATGCCGGCGTTCCGCCGCAAGTCCGCCCCTCGCTGATAACAATCACGCCGATCAACATCGCGGGCTGGTCGCTCGGCGGCTTCTACCTCTCGCTAATGCCCTCGGTCGTCGGCGCTGCAACAGGCAGCCATTCACCGATGATCGGCGGCCTAACGGTAGCGGCGCTGACCGTGAGCGGTGCGCTCGCTGTCTTCCTGCGACGGCAGAAGCCGGCCACCAGCAACCTGACGCTTGGCGTCTTTTCCATGGTGACCGGCCTGCTGATCGTCACAGTCGGCACGCATTCCGGTCTGGTTGCACTCCTGTTTTCCGGCACGATCATAACGGGCGTCGGCTTTGGCTCCTGCTTTCTCGGTGCCGTCAGCACGATCATGCCGCTTGCCAAGCCGGAGGAACGCGCCGGACTGCTCTCAGCCTATTACATCCAGAGCTATCTCGCCTTCAGCATTCCCGCCATCTGCGCCGGTTTCCTGTCGCGTGCCGTGGGGCTTGCCATGACCGCGGATATTTATGTCCTTGCAATTGTCCTGCTGATGACCGGCGGTTATGCCGTCATGTCGTTCGTCCGGTCGCAGCCGGCGGACTGATCACCGTTTCCCGCCTGCCGCCTGTGCGCGAACATCGTCGCCGAAAACCAGCATTGTCGCCACGTTGCGTGCCTGCGCCGCCTCCAGTGCCGGCTTCAACCTGTCATAGCTTTCCAACCGTTCGGCATGCCAGCCATAGGCCCGGCCGATGGCGATAAAATCCGGTGTGTGCAGGTCGACGCCGAGCGGCGGAATGTTTTTCGACACCATGTAGGACTTGATCTCGCCATAGCCGCCATTGTCGTGCAGCATCAGGATCACCGGCGCCTTCGCCTCCATCGCCGAGGCGAGCTCGGCCAGCGAAAACTGCACGCCGCCGTCGCCGGCAAGCACCACCACCGGACGTTCCGGCCGCCCGACCTTCGCGCCAATACCGGCCGGCAGCCCGTAGCCGAGCGTGCCGTATCCGGTCGCCGAGTTGAAATAGGATCCGGGCGATGCCGCCTCATAGGCCGTGTTGCCGGCATAGACGAGTTGTGTCGAATCCCCGGCAATCAGCACGTCCGGCAGCGTATCGCGGATCGTTTCGAGGATGATGAGATCGTCCAGCATGGCGGATGATACGTCCCGGTGCACGAGCGTTTCCACTTCCGCCGCCCGCGCCGCACCGTCCCGTGAAGCCGTTGATACCGAGTTTAGCAGGCTGGCCGCGCAACGCGCCGCATCGCCGACGATGCCGATCTCCGGCAGGCGCGTCCGCACCAGTTGAGCCGGATCGATATCGATACGAATGAAGGAGCCGGGAATGGAAWAGAACCCGTCCTCGTAAAAGTCGTAGTCGGTCGGCCCGAGTTCCGTGCCGATCCYCAGCACGACGTCGGCAGCCTCGATCAGCGACCGCGTCGCCTTGATACTGGCGGAAAGATTGACGGCCAGCGTGTGTCCCGGCGGCAGGATGCCCCGCCCGTTGGTGGTCATCACGACAGGCGCATCGAGCCTTTCTGCCAGCGCCCGGATTTCCAGGGCCGCACCGATCGCGCCGCCGCCGGCAAGGATCACCGGCATCTTGGCCGTATCGAGCAGCGCCGCCGCCGCCTTCAATGCGTCAGGATCTCCAACCGGCCGCGTCAGGCGAACTGGTTTTTCGGGAACCGCCAGATGATCCGCCGATGCCAGCATGACGTTGATCGGCAGCTCGATATGCACCGGTCGCGGCCGGGCGCTGTCGAAGATGGCAAAGGCGCGCGCCAAGGCCGGCGCCAAGTCCTCCGGCCGATTGACGGTGCAGCTGAAGGCCGACACGCCGCTTACCAGCGCCTGCTGGTTGGGCAGTTCGTGCAGCCAGCCTTCGCCCGATCCCATGCGGCCATGCGCGTTGACGGTCGAGATCACCAGCATCGGAATGCTGTCGCCATAGGCCTGGCCCATCGCCGTGACGATATTGGTCATGCCGGGTCCGGAGATGATGAAGCAGACACCCGGCTTGCCGGTGGCGCGCGCGTAGCCGTCGGCCATGAAACCTGCCCCCTGCTCGTGGCGCGGCGTCACATGGCGGATATCGCTGCCAGCCAGACCGCGATAGAGCTCGACCGTATGGACGCCGGGAATACCGAAGACGGTATCGACGCCATAGGATGTGAGCAATTTCGTCAGATACATACCGGTGCTGATCACGGGGGTGTCCTCTCGTTTTCGTTTCTTGTTGTTATACACCTGTATAATCCGTGCGCCAGCAAGCCCCGCGCCGGAAGATTGTCAGGTTTTTCGCGATAGTTTGAAGGTGACGGCGGTCTTTACGAGGATGACCGCAATGACGATGCCGATCAGGATCACCGATATCGCCGCGATTGCCGGATCGATATTGTCGCGCAGCCCCATCCACATCATCCGCGGCAAGGTCACGGCATCGACGCTGGTGATGAACAAGGTCACGCCGATTTCTTCCCAGGAAAGCACGAAGGACAGGAAGAAGGCGGTGAGCACGCCGAACTTGATGTTCGGCAAAATGACCTTGAAGATCCTTTGGCCAACGGTCGCGCCGAAACCGCGCGCCGCCAGATCGATCCGCCGGTCCACCTGCGCCAGGGCAACGGTGACCATCACCACTGCGAAAGGCGCAATCATCACGGCGTGGGCAATGGCGACACCAATCCATGTGTCATAGGCAACGATATCGTTGACCTTCGAAAGCGTCGTCAGGAAGAAATACAGCGTGATTGCCGACACGACCGGTGGCGCCACCATCGGCAAAAGCACGAAACCGAACAAGATACTGCCAAACCACGGCCGGAACATCCAGATGCCGAGGCTGAAGGCCAGCGCCAGAAGTGTCGCGATCACCGAACTTAATATCCCGATGCGCAGGCTGAGCCAGATGCTCTGCAGCCAGGCCGGATTGTCGATAAGCGCCTGATAGTGCCGCAGCGACCAGACACCCGCCGGCATCGACAGGAACCGTGCCGGGGTGAACGATACCGGCACGACTGCGATCAGCGGCAAAAGCAGGAACAGCGCCACCGCAAAGGCGAGGATGACGGCAATCGGCGTGGGTTTCATCGACATCGGCTCAACCCAGCATCTTGTTTGGCCGCACGAAGCGCAGCATCAGCACCAGAAGCAACGCGACAAAGACCATGAGGATGACGCTGACGGCAGCGCCCAGCCCCCAGTCCGGGCTCTGGAAGATGCGCAGATAGATGAGTTCCGCGATCATGACGCTGCGGCCGCCGCCCAAAATGGCCGGCGTGACGAAGAAGCCGAGCGCGAAGACGAAGACCATCAGCCCGGCCCCCAGAATCCCCGGTATCGTCATCGGCACGAAGATCGACCAGAAGATCCGAAGCCGCGAGGCGCCCATGCCCCGCGCCGCCAGGAACACCCGCTCGTCGAGGCTGCGCATGGCGGATGCGATCGGGAAAACGGCAAACGGAATGAGGAAATGCATCATGCCGAGCACGACGCCGAATTCGTTGCGCACCATCGTCAGCGGCTCGGAAATGATGCCTGCCGATTGCAGCCAGGTATTGATCAGCCCGCGATTGGACAGAAGCGCCACCCAGCCAAAGGCGCGGGTCAGCACCGATATCCAGAAGGGAATGAGAATGCAGAGTTCCGTCATCAGCCTTTGCATCGGCGTGCCGCGCACCCAGACATAGGCAATCGCGTAAGCCGCCGCGACCGCTAAGACGGTAACGATCAGGCAGATGCGGAAGGTGCGGAAGAACACCGACTGGATCAGCGGATCGCTCATCGCCCTGCCATACTGTCCGAGCCCGGGCTCCGGCAGCGTAACGCTCCACTGCATGACGCCGAGAAAGGGAACAAGATAGGCAAGGCCGAGAAACAGCACGAGAGGTCCGAGCAGAAGCGCCGGTTTCAGCATATCGGATTTCACGGCGGCTCTCCTTTCTGTTTCAGCTGGACACCCGGGCCTTCGTCCGGTCCGGGGCGCCCGTGGTTTGGATCCTCGGGTCAAGCCCGAGGATGACGGAGGAAGGGGTYGGCCGCGATTGTCACACGGCCTGCGAGCCGGCATCAATCACGGGTCACCCTCGGGCTTGACCCGAGGGTCCATGCCACCTCCGTCGAGCGCGCCGGCTTACGCCGAAATGATCTTCGTATACTCGTCGAGCGCCGGACCGTAATTGGTCTCGTACCAAGCCATATCCAGCGGAATCTGCTTTGACATATTGGCCGGATCGACCGGGCTGAGACGCGCCTGTTCCGGCGACAGCAGCGCATCAGCGGCCGGGTTGGCGGGGCCCTGGCCGAGCATTTCGAACATGATCACCTGCTTCTTCGGGTCCTGCGCCGAGGCAATGAACTTCATTGCATTGTCCTTGCCGCCCGGATTGCCCTTGATCACGCCCATGGCGCCTGGCGAAATCAGGCCCTGGTCCCAGACGAACTTGATCGAACCGCCGGAATCCTTCTCGATCAGCCCGGCGCGGGTCGACCAGATCAGCGCCATCGAGGCCTCGCCGTTCAGAAGCACCGACTGGCTTTCGGCGCCGCCGCCCCAGTAGGAGACGACATTGTCCTTGAAGGCCGCGATTTTCTTGTGGGCGCGATCGAGGTCGAGGGGATAGAGCTTTGCCGGCTCGACACCGTCGGCCAGAAGGGCTGCCTCCCACATGCCCGCGCCCCATTTGTAGAGCGAGCGCTTGCCGGGGAATTTCTCGACGTCGAAGAAGTCGGCCATGCCGGTCGGCACCTTGTCGCCGAATTTCGAGGCGTCATAGGCGATGATATAGGAAAAGAAATAGGTCGAGGCGGCAAATTCCCAGCCAAAGCCCTCGCGCATTTTCTTCTTGTCGACGACCGCGTAGTCGATGGGCTCCATCATGCCCTTCTTGCCAAGCGCCTGCGCCGAGAAGGGATCGATATCGACGATGTCCCAAGCGGGCTTGCCGCCTTCGAACTGCGCTGCGACCGCGCCTTCCGTCGGCCCGGAGCCGTCCTGTTTGACGGTGATGCCGGTCTCTTCCTTGAAGGGTGCGCCGTAGGCCTTGTCATAGGCCGGGCCCGCATCGCCGCCCCAGTTGACGAAGACGAGCTCGCCTTCCGCAGCCCAGCCGCGCGTCGCGCCAAGCGCGATCGGGCTTGCCGACAGCAACAGTGCCGCCAGCTGGGTGAATCTGCGGCGGGACATGCCGCCTGTTGCCACTATTTCGCTCATGCCGTTCTCCTCTGGTTTTTGCGGCGCGCCTTTATCGGCGTCGCTCGTGTCATGCACGTTCAGGCACTTACAGAAAGAAACCCTGGTTGGCCGGCCATCCGGCCCAGACCTGCCGCCCCGGCTGAAAGGCGCTCTTCACCTCGCGCGTCGGCATCTGCAGGACCAGCCCGATACCGCCCGGCGTCTTCAGGCCAAAGCGCGTTTCCGCGCCGAGATAGGTGACTTCGCCGATTTCCGCCTTCAGCATGTTGCCCTCGGCCGGCGCCTGCTCGAACATCACCATATGCTCGGGCCGGATGGCGAAATGCTCGCTGACGGTCTGGCCCGGCGCTGAGATGCGCATCGGATGCCCCTCGAAAATCCCTTCGGCACCATCTGCCGTTGCCTTGACGCCGGAAAGCGACAGAAAATTCACATCGCCCAGGAATTCCGCGACGAACCGGTTGGCCGGCCGCTCGTAAACATCCTTCGGCGTTCCGATCTGCTGCAATTGTCCCTGATTGAAGATGCCGATGCGGGTCGAAAGCGCCAACGCCTCGGACTGGTCATGCGTCACGAAAACGAAGGTCGTGCCCGTCTCCTGATGCAGTCTGCGAACCTCCTCCTGCATCGAGGATCGCAGGTTCTTGTCGAGCGCCGAAAACGGCTCGTCCAACAGCAGCACGGAGGGCTCGAAGACCAGTGCGCGCGCCAGTGCAACGCGTTGCTGCTGCCCTCCCGAGAGACCGGCCGGCCGTTTTTTCTCATGTCCACGCAAGCCCACGCGATCGATGATCGTATCGACGCTGCGCTTGATATCGCTGTCCGGGCGCCCCTGAACCTGCAGCGGAAAGGCGATATTCTGCTCGACCGACATGTGCGGAAACAGCGCATAACCCTGAAAGACCATTCCGAAGGCGCGCTTCTCGGCCGGGACGGCGGTGATGTCGGCACCATTTTTCATCAGACTGCCGGTGGTCGGCGTCTCGAACCCCGCAAGGATCATCAGGAAGGTGCTTTTTCCGGATCCCGATGGCCCCAGAAGTGTCAGGAATTCGCCCGAGCCGATCGTCAGCGAAATGACGCGCAAGGCATGGAAATCACCATAGGCCTTGCCAATTCCGCGAGCTGTGATTTCGGCCGCCTCGTGTCCGCTCTGCATCGACGCTCCTTTTCAACCCGGAAATCGTAGGAGCGTTTTAGCAACAGAACAAACGAAATCTTTTCCCCGCTTGGACAAATAAAATTTGCCAAGCATCGCCCACAGAATGGGCGAATGCTCAGACGTCTGTGTCATTTTTAAGCATCTCCGAGCGCAACCACGAACTGAATGCCACAACGGCCTGATTGTCGGCCTTGGCCTCCGACGTCACCAGATAATAGGAGCGGCTGGAATTGATACTGATATCGAACGGCTGCACCAATTGTCCGCTGTTCATCGCGTGCCGGGAGGTGAAGGGATCACCGACTGCAACGCCTTGTCCGGAGAGGGTCGCAGCAAAAACCAGGTTCATGTCGGAGAAAACAATCCCGGTCGAGGCATAACTCTGATCGACCCCCGCCAGCGCCAGCCAGGCCTCCCAGTCCTCGTAATCGGTCAGGTGCAGCAGGCACATCTTCTTGATGTCGTTCGGTCCGTTGAGACCGCCGATCTTGTTGAGCAAGGCCGGACTGCAGAGCGGGGCAAACTCCACTTCGATGATGAGTTCCACCTGCATCGACGGCCAGTTTCCCGTGCCGAACGCGATGAAGACATCGACGTCGGGATTGCTGATATCGTCGAGACGCCGCGGTGTGACAATGGAAATCCGCACATCCGGATAGGCCTCGCGGAAGTGCGAGATATAGTTGCACAGCCAGCTCGACGCGAAACCCGGCGGGCAGCTGACCGTGATCGAGCCGCTGACGCCGCGGCTCGCGTGGCGCGAAGCGGACCCGGCAATGGCATTGAGCGCCTGACGGATATCTGCGGCATAACCCAGCCCCTGCTCCGTCAGTTCGATCCGTGTTCCGACGCGATTGAAGATCTGGAACCCGAGCTCCCGCTCTAAAAGTCGCAACTGATGGCTGATGGCGCTGCGCGTCAGGTTGAGTTCGTCGGCCGCTTTCCACACCGTGCCGTGCCGGGCGAAGCTTTCCAGCGCGCGCAAAGCCTGTGTCGATGGAATTCTCTGCATGGGCGCTCTCCTGATCTGGCCGAAAAGCTAGTCCGGATTTTGAGCATTGGCGAACTTAATTTGTCGAAGGCGGGAAAACATTTCACTTTTTCAAAAACTCGAACGGCGCTTAACTGACCGCAGCAACTCAGCCGAATTCTCCAGCGAAACGAAACCATCGTGCCGATATCCGCCGCCCAGACCTCCGCACTGAGCTTCGTCGACACCATCCGGGCCGACCTCTCTGACTGGACGGCGCGGATATTCTCCTTCGGCGAGACCGCGTGGCGCGAATACGAATCCGCCGCCTGGTATGTCGATCTCTTGCGCAAACAGGGKTTTTCCGTCGAGGAAGGCTCCGCCGGCATGCCGACGGCGTTTTGCGCCGAATGGAGCAACGGCCCCGGCCCGGTTATCGGCATGTACGCCGAATACGACGCCGTGCCCGGAAACTGCCAGGCTCCAACGACGCGTCGAGAACCGCGCGACGGCTTCAGCTATGAGGCCGGCGGCCATACCGATCCGCATTCGGCGCTTGGCGTCGGCTCGCTCGGTGGCCTGCTCGCCACCAAGGCGGCGATGGAGCAGCACGGCATCAAGGGCACGTTGCGCTTCACCGGCGAACCGGCTGAAAAAGTGCGCGGTTCCAAGCCGATCCATGCCGCCAAGGGCTATTACGATGGTCTCGCCGGCATGTTCTCGTTCCATCCGTTCTACATGCTGCCGATGTGCAACACCGTGCGCTGGGACACCCACTGCGGCGCGGCCTATTCGATGATCTACCGCTTCATCTGCGACCAGCCGGAGGCCTGGGGCCGCAGCGACGGCGCGCCGATCCCGCAATCGCACTCGGCCGTGCGCGCGCCGGGCGCCAACGATGCGCTGATGACCATGTACATGGCCTCGAAAGCGTTGCGGGACTCCATGCTCACCCACCAGGGCGGCTGGTCGATCAGCGAGGCGATCCTGACCGCCGGACAGGCGACCGCCGACAACCTTCCGGCCGGCCTTGCCGAAATCCAGTACATGATCCGCGTGCCGACCATCGCCATGGCCGAGCAGGTGACCTCGGTCCTTGACCGCAACGCTGCTGCCGCAGCGGCGATGACCGGCTGTCGCACCGAGCGCCACTGGGTCTCGAAATCCCGCCCCGGCCTTGCCAATCACGCGATGGCCAACCTCGTCTGGGATGCGCTGCAAACCGTCGGCCCGCCGCGCTGGGATGAGGACGCAAAGACTGTCGCCCGCGAAATCCAGACCAATCTCGGCGTGGCGGCGATGGATGAGCCGTTCATCGAGGAAATGGAAACGCTGATTTCCCCGCAAGACGCCGAAGCCATCCTGCGCCGCGATCTCGCACCCTCTCAGTTGAATTCCACGTCCGACGATTACACCGATATGAGCTGGCACGCCCCGACGGCCCGTTTCTACATCGCCCGCCCGGCGCTGAAAGCCCCCGCCGGCTATACCTATCCGGTCTGGGTCGCCAATGCGCTCGGTGGCATCCCGGCCACCATCGACCCGACCGTGCTCTGCGCGGCCAGGACCATCGCCATATCCGCCCTCCGGCTGTTGGAAGACGAGACTATTCGCACCGCCGCCAAAACCGAATTCAACGAGCGTACCGGCGGCGGTATTGGCGGCTCCAAATGGTTGCCGCCCCTTTGCGACTACACACCGCCCGTCCATTTCCGCTGGCCCGAATATGTGACCACCGCCCGTGGCCGTGACTGGTGGATCCCCAAACCCTCAACCTCGGAGGCATGATCATGCAGTTCAACGAGCCCTTTTCGCTTCAGCGCCGCAACCCCAAGGGCGGCACCGCGCCGCTTACCCGCTGGGGCTTCAAGAACGAGACCGATCCGCTGACCGACGTGCTGCTCGGCTCGCCGGCGCACCTAAGGCACCTCTCCACCAGCTCGCTATCGCGCAAGCACCTGCGCGAGGCACCCTGCAATATCCAGGTGGCGCAATCGCAGCACAAGGAACTGGTCTCAGCCTACGAGCATTTCGGCGTCAAGATCCACTGGCACGAGCCGACGCCGGAACTGCCGATGCAGGTCTATTCCCGCGATTCCAGCGTCATGACGCCCTATGGCGCCATCATCACCGCGATGGCCAACTGGTGGCGGCGCGGCGAGAATTATGCCGCGATCCGCACCTATGAAAAGCTCGGCATCCCCATTTACGACATGGTCACGGCCGGCACCTTCGAGGGTGGCGATTTCAACGTCATCGAGGATGGTTGCGTGCTGATCGGCTGCGGCGGCGCCCGCACGCAGGAGGAAGGCGCCCGGCAGGTCGAGGACTGGTTCAAAAAGGAAGGCTGGGAAACCCGCCTTGCCTTCATCGACGAATATTACGTCCATATCGACCTGATGGTCGTACCGATCGCCCCGAAACTGACGGCCGTGTGCCTCGCCTGCACCGAGCCSGGCATCGTCGATTGGCTGAAGGSMAARGGCCACGAGATCATCGACGTGCCCTTCCAGGACACGATGGCGCTCGGCTGCAATTTCATGTCGCTCGGCAAGGATCGGGTGATTGCGCCCACGTCGTCAAAAACCCTGATCGAAAAACTCCGCGCCCGCGGCTTCGAAGTCGCCGCCATCGACATGAGCGAAATCTCCAAGACCGGCGGCGGCATCCACTGCATGGCGCAGGCGCTGGTGCGCGAGGCGGCGTAACGGCCGAAGTCCCCTGCCCGCATGTCCTCCCTGGGGGGAGGGCATGCTTGTTCCAGTTCATTATCCGCAAAGATCTTAGACTAGGCCGCGTCTCCACCAGACGCTTTTCTCAGCCTGCAGGGCCTGCAGGACTAACGTTCGCCCGGCGGATCAGCGCTGGAATTTCAATTTTCCGCCATACGAGGAGCGATCCTCTTGTAACGATGTGAAATTCTTCGACCTTACCGAAAGAAATCGCAAACTGCCCTGCTGCACCGACCGCATCAACAACCCGATTGCGATGCCTCCGGCAATGGACATGGCTTGACCGAACGCCGGCGGCAGGTGCCCGACGATGGGCAGCATCAGCACCTCGGGCACCAAACGATGAAAGAGGTAAATCGGGAAGCTCGCCGCCGAAATCGTCAGGACAAGCGCCGCCAACCCTTTTGGAAGCGCTATCCTTGGCGCAAACAGCAAGGCCGCCAGCGCGGTGAACAGCGTCGTATACTTGATCGCGGTCCCGATCCATACGCTTTCGACAACCCCGAGGTAGCCGATTACGATCGCCGCAATCGACAGGAGGATTGCCCGCTTTAAGGCCGTGTCGGCAAAAGCAGCGCACCAGCCGAACATGGCGCCATGAAATACCCACGGCAGCGTGAATATCTGCCGGTTTCCGATGTCGATCAGCGGAGGAACCGCATATCGCGCCAGGACCCCGAAGGTTAGGAAAGCCAGCCCCGCCTCAAAGGGATATGTCCGCGCCCAGCGCCGAAAGCGCGGCAGGAAAAAGGGGGCGGCGACGACGGCGATCGTCTGAACATAGGCCTCCACGAACCAATAAAGGTAAGGGATCATGGTGTGTCGTACCGGATCGGCATATCCGAAATTGCCGGTGAGCGTCACGGACGCCCAGGGAATTTCCCCCCATGCAAGCGAGTAGGCTGCGACAACAGCGAAATATGGCACCAGAACCTGCAGCAGCGGGTGAACCAGCGCGTCCCAGCGACCGGCAAACAGGGCCTGTGACTGAAACCGCGCCAGGCTGTACCCGACAAGCAACATCATCACGCTTGAGCCGCCCGGTATCGGCCATAACGTTTCGTGATGGACGACGACCAGAAGGATTGCCAAGGCCCGAAGCAAAATGTCGATTCCGACCGATCGCATCATGGGTTTCCGCGCCGGCGTTTTCCCTACACCCGCCGACAGAGTACTGACGGGCATGTTTTCCCATCCCTCGGGGACTGCCGCCATCAGCCGATCGAGTTCCAGGGAGAGCTGGACGAAACGCAGGGAGTCGCCGCCGAGTGTGATGAAGCTGTCCCGCCCCGTGACGCGCCTCGGATAAAACACCTGCGCGAACGCCTCCTCGACCGAGCGGATAGTTTCGCCGGGAGTGTCTGCCTCGACGTTTTGGCTAAGCGCCGCGTAGTCCACTTTGCCCGACGAAAGGCGCGGCAGCTCCCGCATCCTGCACACCCTGAAATGGGTGGCCGTCAGGCCGCTTGCCTCGACCAGCAGGCGGCAGACATGATCGCTGTCGAAATCGCCGCGGAAAAACACCTGAATGACCCGGTCATCGCCGACCACAGCGGCTTTAACGCCCTTTGCGGCAAGCGCGGCTTCCAGAAAATCGTGACCGGTCCTGATGCCGGCAATTTTCGAGAAGCGGCTGATCCGCCCGGTTATGCGGTAGAGGCCGTTTTCATCCCGCATGGCCAGATCGCCGGTTTTCAAGCTCGAAAGCTCATGTCCGCGGCCGAGGTCTTGGCGTGTCTCGCCATAACCCATCATGACGTTGGGGCCAGTATAAACCAGCTGGCCTTCCGCGCCGCTTGTCGCGATGGGCCTACCGCCGCCGTCAAGCAGCAACAACGCACCGTCGGGGATGGCAACGCCGATACGATCTTCATTGCCCTCCAGGCGGTCCGGCGGCATGTAGGCGATCCGCGCCGTTGCCTCGGTCTGGCCATACATGGCGAAGAACTCGCCGCCGTTTGCACCCATATGGCGATTGTATTTTCGAACAAGATCGGGACACATGCGGCCACCGGCGACCGTCATGAGCCGGAGATTTGCGAAGCGCCTTTTGCGGAAACCCGCTTTCTCCAGAAGTTCGTAGGAATAGGGTACGCCTGCGAAGTTTGTACAACCCGCCTCCTCAAGCACTGAGAGGAAGGCAGGATCGCGAACCGACACACCGGGAAGACAGACGGTCGCGCCGGCTTTCATATGCGAATTGAGAACCGAAAGCCCGTAGGAATAGTGCAGCGGCAAGATGCAGCAGGCGCAATCACCGGGTTGGAGCGTCAGATATTCCGCAATCGAGTTCGCATTGGCCGTCAGGTTTGCCGCTGACAGCCGCACCGCCCTCGGTTTGCCCGAACTGCCGGATGTCATGAGCACAAGGGCAAGATCATCGTGAAGACTGCAATGCGCTGAACCGCCGCCCGTCTGGGTCAGGCGCCAGCGTTCGCCATCTCTTCGAAAGACCAGATCAGGGGAGAACCGGGCCTCGAAGTCGGCCAGAACCTCCCGGGCGCCCGGTGGCAGCATCGCAACCGCGTGCCCGGCGCGCAGCGCCGACAGATATGCGACGATCGCCATATCGGAAGTATGCGCTTCAACCGCGATCAGCTTCTTGCGCTCATTGCCGATGCGGGCGGCAAAGCGCGTCATCCGGTCATCGAGCTCGCAATAGGTTACGGCCGCAGAGCCCGGAAACCGAAGAGCGATCCGGTCTCCTCCTTCGGCGATTGCGGATAAAAAGGCTGGCGGTATCACTGACAAACTCACGAAATCGAAACGCGGGAACCGGTGCCTCGTTAGATTTTATGAATATAACAGTCAAGTTAAAATCCAGCCTCGACTTTCGGGATTCAGGCAAATCACGGCGCGTCGGGCCCGGACACTTGTGCCGCGCACGGCCAACGGCCCCTTGCATACAAGTGCCAGGCTTCGAGCCTTTCTGTTTCCACGCCGAAAGCGCTAAGGTACAGGCCGAATCGAAGAGCATCCGGATCAAGCATGACAGACCTCAACAGACGTTTTCCCTGCGTTGCCGATATGGAGACGGCGGCTGCGCGGCGCATGCCGGGGTTCGTGCATGATTATTTGATCGGCGGCCTCGGCCGGGAAAGCGGTGTCCGGCGCAATGTGGAAAGCTTCGACACGGTCGAGCTGATGCCGCGCTACCTGTCGGAGGCGCCTTCGCCGGATATAGGCGTCACCCTGTTCGGCAAACGCTTCGACGCGCCGTTCGGCGTCGCCCCGCTCGGTCTTGCCGGCCTGCTCTGGCCCGGCAGCGAAATGCCGCTGGCCAGTGCTGCCAAGGCCCATAATATCCCGCATGTGCTCTCGACCTTCGCCAACCGTGCCATGGAAACCATCGGCCCGGTGACCGGCGACAATGGCTGGTTCCAGTTCTATCCGCCCAACGATCCGGCCATGGAAGCCGATATGATCGCGCGCGCCGCACGATCCGGCTACCAGACGCTGGTGCTGACCGTCGATATCCCCGCCCCCACCCGCCGCGAGCGCGATATCCGCAACGGCATGTCGGTGCCGCCGATCCTCGATCTGAAGACGCTGTTCCAGATCGCCACCCATCCGCACTGGGCAAGCCACGTGCTCCGCCACGGCATTCCCGATTTCGAAAACCTGTCGCCCTATTATCCCAAGGGTTCGTCGCTAAAGCAGTCGGCGGAATTCGTCGGCCGCGTCATGACCGGCCATCTTGGCGCAGACCGCGTCCGCCGTATCCGCGATGCCTGGAAAGGCCGGCTTTTGATCAAGGGCGTGCTCGATGTTTCGGAAGCGCAGGCCTATCTGGCAATGGGTGCCGATGGCCTGGTCGTCTCCAATCACGGCGGCCGCCAGCTCGATGCCGCTCCGACTGCTGTCTCCGTCCTGCCCGGCATCCGCCGTGCCCTCGGCCCCGATGTGCTGGTCGCCGCCGATGGCGGTATCCGCTCGGGTCTCGATGTCGCCCGCCTGCTGGCACTCGGCGCCGATTTCGTCCTGATCGGCCGTCCCTTCGTCTTTGCCAGCGCCGCGATGGGCGCTGCCGGCGGCGATCACCTGATGACCGTCCTCAAGGCCGAACTGTCCAGCGCGATGGCCCAGCTCGGCTGCCGGACGATTGCCGGGTTGCCGTCCTTCCTCCATGCTCCAGTCCCAACCTGTGGGAGACACCAGCCATGACCGTCATCGACGACCTGATCGAAACCCTTGGTGCAGACGTGGTGCTCACCGGCGAAGCCATCGGCGGCCGGTACCGCAGCGACGCCAGCGGTACCGGCAAATCCCTGCCGCTGGCCGTGCTGCGTCCCGCAAGCACGCAGCAGGTCTCAGCCGCGCTTGCCATCTGCGATCGCCACCGCCAGCCCATCGTGCCGCAGGGCGGCCTCACCGGCCTTGCCGGCGGCGCCAATGCGCGGGGCGGCGACATCGCGATTTCGCTGGAGCGCATGTCGGGCGTCGAAGACATCGATACGGCCGCCGGCACCATGACCGTTTTGGCCGGCACACCTTTGGAAGTGGCGCAACTGGTGGCGGAAACCGCCGGCTTCCTTTTGCCGATCGATCTCGGCGCCCGCGGCTCCTGTCAGATCGGCGGCAATATCGCGACCAATGCCGGCGGCATCCGCGTCATCCGCCATGGCGTCACCCGCGACAACGTGCTCGGCCTCGAAGCCGTGCTCGCCGACGGCACCGTGCTGTCGTCGCTCAACCGGATGACCAAGAACAATACCGGCTATGACCTGCGCCAGCTGTTCATCGGTTCGGAAGGCACGCTCGGCATCGTCACCCGCGCCGTCCTGCGCCTGCGGCCCCTGCCCGCCGCCCGGCTGACGGCGCTGTGCGCCATTGAAAGTTATGCCCATGTCGTCACGCTGCTGAAATCCGCCCAGCGCGGATTGCCCGGCCTGTCGGCCTTCGAGGCGATGTGGCAAAGCTATTTCCGCTTCAACGCCGAGGCGCTGAACCTCACTTTCTTCGACAAAGCCTACCCGTTCATCGTCATCATCGAGCAGGATGTTGACGGCACCGACGAAGACAAGGAGCGTTTCGAAGCATTTCTCGGCCAGGCCTTCGAAGATGGCCTGGTCACCGACGCGCTGATCGCCCAATCGGAAAAGGAGGCCCGCGCATTCTGGTCGGTGCGCGAGGGCCATATGATGGATCAGCTGCTACCCGGCCTGATCAATCTCGACGTCAGCCTGCCGGTCGGCCAGCTCGACGATTTCGCCGGCGATTGCGAGAAAGCCCTGCTTGCCCGCTTCCCGGCCGCCCATGTCTCTTTCTTCGGCCATGTCGGCGATAGCAACCTGCATGTGGCCGTCTGGACCGAAAAGGCTGGCGAGCACGAGCTGCACGAGATCGACGCCATCGCCTACGCCCTTGTCCGCCAGTTCAAAGGCGCGATCTCCGCCGAACACGGCATCGGCACCCTGAAGCGCGAGTTCCTCGACCATTCCCGCAGCGAAGCCGAAATCGGCGTCATGCGCCGCATCAAGGCAGCGCTCGATCCCAACGGCATCATGAACCCCGGCAAGGTGCTGCCGATAGAAACAGATTAAACCATGCTTCGGCGGACCCTTCCCACCTGGTGAACAGGTGTTTGGTCAAAGGCCCAAGCTATCCTCCGTCTTCCTCGCCGATGTGGCGGGGATTTGGCTTCCCCGCGTCAGCCGCAGGAAAGCCGCTGCCGTGGCTGCAGGCATCAGCCTCTCTTGCAGTGGATGTGTCTGGCCCGCTTCATTCCGCGGAAGTTGCTTTCGGGCTGGACAGTGGCAATGCRATCGTCAAAAACACGGAGTCGCCTTCAGCGCGATTTTCGACACCGAATTCATGGAAATATTTGATGCGGGCGGAAACGGGTTGATCCGCCACGGCGAAGTTCCAGCCAATGGTTGCGCCGACGGCATATGCCCTGCCCTTAAACGGCCCTCGCGCGCCCGCGCCGCTGTCGCCTGTCGTTTGATGATACGCATAGCCAACCAGACCCATGTCCCATTTCTGTCCGAAATGCTTCAGGGCGGCCCCTTCGAAATGCAGTTCATTGCCGGACCTGTAGTCTGTCGCCGGGTTCTCTGCGTTGAACGTCATCCCCAGAGCGCCGGATAACTCGAAGCCGCTCGCCGGGTCGAGCCAGGTCAGTGCGCCATTGACGTCTGCTCCCCAGTGATGAAAGGCAATGTTGGAAATCTCGCCGTCCTGATAGTCGCCGACCGGCACGTTGATAATGGTGCCGATCTGCCAGTGCAGGTTTCCGGCATCCCAACCAAGGCTGGCGCTGGCCAGCGGGTCACCGATCGTGAACACCGTGTCAGTGATCGCACCCGTCGCCGTTCCTCCGAGTGGACCGGCGATGGTTAGATCCGCACTCGACTTCATCCAGCCAAAAGGGACGGTCAACCCCAAACCGAGACGGCCATTCAGCACTTCCTCCTCCGGCACCCAGAGCAAGGTCGGCGCAGCAAGGACGGCACTACCATCGACCCCGAGCGCGAGCTTGCCACCCGTTGGCAGCTGTTTGCCTCCGCCAAGACTGCCGTCGTACAGCCAGATGTCATTTTGGAAATAGAGGCCTGGCGGCGGTGCGATGCCAGCAGCCGGGCCTTTGCTGCCGAGCAGATAAAAACCTGCGCCCCGTTCGGCGGCCATGCCGGAATTCGTCGATACCAGCGCAGCGACGACGGCCAGGGCTCCCATCGATACTTTTCTATTCACGACAACATCCCCCCAGAAGCAATCAGAATCGGCGGCGGCCATTCCTTGTCGCCATAATGTCACGATGCGTATTGGCTGCGAATGACGACCGCGCAAAATATCCTGTGGCGTGACGGTTGCGGACGGGGGATTGTGTCCTTTATGCCGCACAACCGGCGACAGGTGCGCTGTGGTTAGAGGGGTAATTCCGGGGTAGGGTTTCGTCGGCGCGCGACCAATAAGCCTCAGGAGCTCACTCTTGACGTTCGCCATGCGGAAGTAAGCGACGCCGGCAAGGCACGGCTTCTCCTCAAGCAGAGGTTAAACGTACCACCTTCTATCGCCAGCAGCCCTTTTCCATCCTCCAGGCTGGCATTGCCGATCGATCTCGGCAAAGATGGCTGATCCGAAAACCGGAACCGGGAGAACACCATGCTGTCTGTTACCCGTCGCGGCGCCATCGCCGCCCTCGTCATCTCCGTCGCCTTCATGCCCCTGCCCTCGGCGCTCGCCGCGTCGCCCGAGCCGGTCAAGGCCGAGCATGGCATGGTCGTCACCGCCCAGCATCTCGCCTCCGATGTCGGCGTCGAGGTTCTGAAAAAAGGCGGCAATGCCGTCGATGCCGCGGTCGCCGTCGGTTATGCGCTGGCCGTCGTCTACCCAACCGCCGGAAATATCGGCGGCGGCGGGTTCATGACCATCCGGCTGCAGGACGGCAAGACCACCTTCCTCGATTTCCGCGAACGCGCGCCGCTTGCAGCGACCAAGACCATGTATCTCGACGGCAAGGGCGAGATCGTCAAAGGTGCGAGCACCGCCGGCTATCTGGCGGTCGGCGTTCCCGGCTCCGTCATGGGCTTCGAGACGGCCCGCGAGAAATACGGGACGCTGCCGCGCGAGGAGCTGATGGCGCCAGCCATTCGCTTTGCCAGGGAGGGCTTCACGCTGGATCAGGGCGATATTGCCTCGCTTGGCAACGGCGCCAAAAAGCTCTCGAAAGACAAGGCCGCCGCCGCGATTTTCCTCAAACCGGACGGCAAGACCTTTTCGATCGGTGAAACCCTGGCCCAGCCGGAGCTGGCCGCAAGCCTGACCAGCATTTCGGAGAAAGGCCCTGATGCCTTCTATAAGGGCGCAATCGCCGATAATATCGTCAAGGCGAGTGCCGCCACCGGCGGCATTCTCGCCAAGAGCGATTTCGAGCAATATACCGTCCGCGAACTCAAGCCCGTGACCTGCACTTATCGCGGCTACGAGATCGCCTCCTCGCCGCCTCCAAGCTCGGGCGGCGTCATCATCTGCGAAATCCTCAATGTGCTGGAAGGCTATCCGCTGTCCTATCTCGGCTATGGATCGGCCGAGACCGTGCATACCATGATCGAGGCCATGCGCCATGCCTATGTCGATCGCAACTCGGCGCTCGGCGATCCGGATTTTGTCGAAAACCCGGTCGAAAAGCTGACCGGCAAGGCCTATGCCAAGGAAATCCGCGAAAAGATCAATCCGTTCAAGGCCGGCATCTCGAAGGACCTGATGCCGAAGGGCATGGGCGAAAGTGCCGAGACGACACATTATTCGATCATCGACAATGACGGCAATGCAGTGGCCGTCACCTATACGCTGAACGGCTCATTTGGCGCCGGCGTCGTTGCGCCCGGAACCGGCATCCTGCTCAACAACGAGATGGACGATTTCACCTCCAAGCCCGGCTCTCCCAACCTCTACGGCCTGGTGCAGGGTGAGGCCAATGCGATCGCGCCGAAGAAGACGCCGCTGTCGTCAATGAGCCCGACGATCGTCTCGAAGGAYGGCAAGCCGTTCATGGTCATCGGCAGCCCCGGCGGTGCCCGCATCATCACCATCACGCTGGAAACGATCGTCAACGTCATTGATCATGGCATGAACATCCAGGAAGCCATCGACGCCCCGCGCATCCATCATCAATGGCTGCCCGACAAGGTCTACATGGAGCCCTTCGCCCTCTCGTCCGATACGCTGAAACTGTTGACGGACATGGGCCATGACGTCGGCATAGACGCCAGCTGGCCGGTCTGGGGCCAGGCGGCCGGCATTCTGGTCGGTGGCCGCAATCTCGCCGAAATCGAGGAAGGCGGCGGCGCCCGCTACAACGGCGCCATGGACAGCCGCGCGACATCGGGGGCTGCACGAGGGTATTGAGTTGCGATCCAAGATCGCCAGTTCGAGATCGGAGTGGCTTACCCCCCCTCTGTCACTCGCCAACAGAGGGGGTGCCACGCGCCCGCAATGAGCCCTTACCCCAGAAACCGCTTGATCGCCTCGACCTCGTTCGGGCGGATATCGTGGCCGCCGGTGTGCCACTCCGTTTCCACGCTCGCTTTTTGTGCCGCAAAATAGTCGGCAAGGGCCTGCGTCAGCGGCGCCGGGCAGATCGGGTCGCGCTGGCCGGCGGTGATCAGGATCTTTTTGCCCGCAAGCGACGGATTGTCCTTCGGCTTGAAGGGAATGAGCGGATGCAAAAGGATCGCCTTGGTAAACAGGTTCGTCTCGATCAGCAGATTGGCGAGAATGTTGGCGCCGTTGGAAAAGCCAAGGCCGATGATCTCGGAGGCCTTGTGCTCGGAAGCCAGCCGGGTGACGAACTCAGCCATCTTGCCCGTCGCCCGGGCAAGGTCGGCCATGTCGTAGACGCCTTCGCCGGTGCGGCGGAAGAAGCGCGCCGCGCCGTGTTCGGAAACGTCGCCGCGCGGTGAAACGATCGTCGCGTCCGGCAGGAGGTCGCTGCCAAAGTCGAAGAACTGCCGCTCGTCGCCGCCGGTCCCGTGGAAAACGAAGAAGATCGGATTTCCTGGTGCGCCGGATTTCAACCGGTGCACATAGCCATAGTCAGTCATGATATCGCTCCCTTAGCCTTCCAGCTTTGCCAAGTGCTGTTCGAGGATCGGCCGCAAATGCTTGTGCTGTTGCGGCAGTTTCAGTGCTTCGCCGAGATGCGCAGTATCCTCGTCGCGGTCGAAGCCCGGTTCATTGGTGGCGATCTCGAACAGGACGCCGCCCGGCGTGCGGAAATAGATCGCCCAGAAATAGTCGCGGTCGATCACCGGTGTCACGTGATAGCCCGTGTCCATCAGGGCCTTGCGCACTTCCAGCTGCTTTTCCCGGTTTTCGACCGAGAATGCGACGTGGTGGACGGAGCCGGCGCCCTGCTGGCCGCGCTGGATGTTCGGCATGGTCTCAAGGTCGATCAGACCGGCGCCATTGCCACCGGGCACAATCAGCCGGGTGACACCGTCCTTGGCATCGAGCGTCTCGTAACCCATGAACTTCAACAGCTCGGCTGTGGCCCCTTCGTCGCGAAGGCGCATGGCAACCGAATGGAAGCCACGGATCGCGTGATCCTCGGCCACACCGTTGGCGGTCCAGACCGGGCGGTTGTCGTCGCGAACTTCCACCAGCGCAAAGCCATCGCCATCCGGACCGGCAAAGTTCAGGCGCTTTTCACCGAAGGTCTCTTCCGCCTTGATCCCGGAAACGCCGCGCTTGGACAGCCGGTCGCTCCAGAAGCCGAGCGAGCCTTCGGGAACGGAGAACACCGTGGTGCCGACTTCGCCGGTTCCCGGGCGGCCAGGGCCCATGTCGGGAAACGGAAAATAGGTCATCACCGTGCCCGGTGCGCCGGTCTCGTCGCCGTAATAGAGATGGTAGACATCGGGCGAGTCGAAGTTGACCGTCTTCTTGACGCGGCGCAGGCCGAGAACATCGGYGAAAAACTGGTTGTTGGTGCGGGCGTCTGCCGCCATCGAGGTGACGTGGTGCAGTCCCTTGATCTGAGTGAGCATGATCTGATCCCTTTCTGCCCGAGCCGGGCTTCGTGTCGCCGATATAGATGTGCCACTTTCGGTGGCGGCGATAGACGCGAGGGGCTGGACGGATTGTCTCTGATTAATGAACAAACAAAAGAAACTGTTCAGGGAGCGGATGTGCAACCCGTCCTGGATTCTCATGCAAAATCGACGCCGGCCGGTTATCGAAGCTGCGGGAAGAAAAAATGAATGCAACCACTGATGATGTCCGTCACCATCAGAAAAACTAAAAGTTGACAAACCGGAAAGGGCAGCTTATATGAGCATTCATCGATAGTTGTTTGACCGATATTTGTTTCTGCCCGCGCTTGCCGCGTCTCTGACGAACTTCCCCCTTCAAAAATCGAGACTACTGATCGCCGTGCGTCGTACGGTGATGGATACATGTTGCTATTGAAAGGGTTCGTTATGACCACTGGCACAGTTAAATGGTTCAATTCCACCAAGGGCTTCGGCTTCATTCAGCCTGACAACGGCGGTCCGGACGTTTTCGTCCACATCTCCGCTGTCGAGCGGGCCGGCATGCGCGAAATCGTCGAAGGCCAGAAGCTCGGCTACGAGATGGAACGCGACAACAAGTCGGGCAAAATGTCCGCCTGCCAGCTCCAGGCTGCTTAAATCGGACGAAACCTCTCCGGTGACCACGGATGTACTGGCATCGTTGACGAGGTGAAATCCAATGGAAGGTCAGGCAAACGCCTGGCCTTTTTTCTTGCCACGGCATAATTCATTAAATCGGAATCGATTTAATGAATTATGCCGTAAATTTAAAGTGTTACAGCGACCTTTGCGCGTCATGAATGACGCGCGGCGCTGTAAACAGCCAATAGACGCACCGTATTCGACAGAATGATCTGAACGAAACGCCGGTGCGATAGCAAGACAGCGCCGCGCGTCATTCATGACACGCAAAGGCCGCTGTAGCAATTTATGCACTAGGATATCATTTTGACCGAGAATTCGACCAAAGCCCGCGACCAGGCGGAATCGGCATTCAGCAGAACACAGACCCAGTTCATGGCCCGCAACCGGACGATTTCGGAAATCGATGCTGTTGCCGCCGAGCGTGAGGCAAAGACCCGGCGGCTGCGCGAGTTGCGGCTGGAAAAGGAAGCTGCGGCAACCGTCAAGACTGCCGTAACAGGAAAATCCGCCAAACGCTGAGCCAATGGCACTGCGACACGCCGTCCACCTCCGTGAAATAGGCGGAAAAGGCGATGCCCTCCCTATTTTTTTGGCGTTTTCACACTATCTTGAGAATGCGCAAAATGCGAAACGAAGGCGGCCGGCACGGTGACGAACTCTTTCCCGGCCAGCACCGGCCCAACGATAAATCTGCAAACAAGGACGACGAAGATTGAGACACGCATCCGATAATGGCTTTGCCGATCGGCGCAAAGCCGCAGCCGAAGCCAAGCAGCAGCTTTTGAAGAAGTTTGTATCGGCACCGAAGGCTGACGATCCGGAACTGGCAGCCAAGCTTGCCGAACGGCAGGCCAATGCGGCAGCGCGCGAAGCCCGCCGCGCCGAACGCGACCGGCTGAAGCAGGAAGAAAACGAGCGCCAGCTCGCCGAAGCCGCAGCCCTGACGGCAGCCGCCGAAGCCGAGGCAAAGGCCGAAGCAACAGCCCGCGAACAGGCCGAGCGCGACCGCATCGCCCGCGTTGTCGCTGATGAGGCAGAACGCAAAGCCGAACGTGACCGCCGCTATGCGGCCCGCAAGGCCCGCCAGCGCTGATGAAGTGACGGCCGGACAGACGTCCGGCCTCCTCTTTGGCTCAACAGCCCAAAACTCCGCACCTTTCCCAAAAGCACGTTACAACATTGTTGTAACGGAATTATCTGGATGGTATACATCAATCCAGAGAACAGGAGAGTGCGATGTTGAGCACGGTGAAGAAATTCGGCAATTCGGCAGGGATCATCATTCCCAAGCCGTTGCTTGCMGAATTTGGTGTCGAAGCCGGCGACAGCGTCGAGCTCAAGGTCGAAGCCGGGCGGATCGTCATCGAGCGGGTGATCAATCCCCCGCGCCAAGGCTGGGCAGACGATGCCAAGCGGCTGACCTCCATCGGGGATGACAGGCTCGATTGGCCGGAATTTGGCAATGAAGAGGACGCCGCACTCAAATGGTAAAGCGCGGCGAGGTCTGGCTTGCCGCACTCGACCCCACAGTTGGCAGTGAAATCCAGAAAACCCGGCCATGCCTCGTCGTATCACCGGACGACATCAACGATCATCTTCGCACCGTCATCGTGGCGCCCATGACGTCGGGCAGTCATCCGGCAGGCTTTCGCGTGCCCATCGCTTTCCAGGGTGTCAATGGGTTGATCCTGCTCGAGCAATCCCGCGCGCTCGACAAAAGACGGCTTGTCAAGCGACTGGGCAGCGTACCCGCGAGCGTCCTCAAACAGACGCTGAGGACGCTGCGAGAGCTTTACGAAGAATAGGAGAGCGCCCGTCAGGCGCCCTCCTCCCCGCCTTCGGCCAACTTCTTCTGGTCCATCGCCGTCTTTATGGTAGCGGCAGCTGCGGCTGCCGACGATGCGTCGTTGCTGGCGACCTGAACGGTCGGCGAGGCGAAGACGACGCCATTTTTCGTGAACGCCTCCCGGATCATCATATAGGCCTTGCGGCGGATCGTCGTCTGGTAGCCCGGTTTGGTCATCATCGCGAAGCTCAGATTGATGCCATAGTCACCGAACTGTTCGACGCCCTTCATCTTCAGCGTCTCCAGTATCATCGCCCCGTACTCCTCGTCCTCAAGAAGTGCAGCGCCAACACCCTTGACCATCTTGCGGACCTTGTTGATGTCGGTGTCGTAGCCGACCGAGATGGTGAACTTGTCGATCACCCAGTCGCGGCTCATGTTCTGGACCGCACCCAGCGTGCCGAAGGGTACAGTGAAGACCGGGCCACGGTGATGGCGCAGCCGGACCGAACGGATGCTGAATGACTCGACGGTTCCCTTGTAGCTGCCGCTCTGGATATATTCCCCGACCCTGAAGGCGTCGTCCATCATGTAGAAGACGCCGCTGATCACATCCTTGACGAGGGTCTGGGAGCCGAAACCGATGGCCACACCAAAGATACCTGCACCCGCGATCAGTGGGCCCACCTGAACGCCAAGGCCAGAGAGCACCATCAGGATCGCGATCAGCCCGATGACGACGGCCAGCACGGTGCGCAGCAGCGGCAGCAGCGTCAAGAGCCGCCCGTTACGCGCCGCATGTGCCGAGTCAACTGTAGCGGAGGTCCGGGCTTGCTCGAGCGTGCGGTTGATCACCGCCTTGGAAATCTGCCAGAGGATATCGGCGACAAGCAGAATGATCGCACCCGCCAGAACGCCCTGGATGAGGCGATCCGTCATCGCCTCGCCGGTAAACATCGACGATCGCTTGTTGACAATGAACGCGAGCCAGAGCACGGCGAGCGCGATGATAGCCGCCCGTGCGCCCCGTTCCACCAGCACCTCGATGACGGGATTGCCGCTGCCGGGCATGTCGGGCTGGCCGGCGAAAGCGTTTTTCGCCATCGCGGTGGTTGCTTTCAGGAGGCCCGGCAAAATCAGTGCATAGATGCCCAGCCAGAGAACGATGATGAGACCGGCAACCCAGAGCGCCCAGAGCAGGCAGAGATAGAATGTCAGCGCCCATTCCATGGCGCCGCGGCCGTGGGGCCGGGCGATCGCTGCTGGCCGGTTCCAGACGGTTTCAATGCCAACAAAAAGCAGGCCCAGACCGAGCGCATAGACAATAACCTCCCTCACGGGGGGGGCAATGCTCAACGCCTCCATCACGCCCACCAAAGCCCATCCAGCAAACAGGATGCAGGACAACCAGAAAATACGCTTGTACCAGAAAACACCGGGGGCTCCGTCGATCGGAACCAGGCCCGATGCATCGCCGAGACCTTTTGCGCTGCTCGGCCCAATCAGCAGAACCCTGGCAATGCGAATGACGAACCGGCAGGCAATGACCCCCAGCAGCAGAGGCAGCATGATGGCGTCGAGAAGCGGCGGCCAGGTCATCGCCATGAACAGGCCGAGGCTTGCAATGCTGAAAGCGACCAGCGGCGCCAGCAAGGCGAACAGATGGCGGCCTGCGGTATGCAGGGGGTTTTCGCCTGCTCCCTCGGCCTCGGTTACCACCGCCTGCACCCGGCTGCGGCGGCCGATGCGGTGGAACAGCCACTCCGCGCCAAGACCGATCAGCACCATCGTCAAGAACAGAACGAACACGCCGAACGGGCCGTGGCCATTGATGTCGGCCGCAATGGTCTGGCCGGCACGCATGAACTCGGTGGGAATCTTCGGAACCGCCTGGCCGACATCACGCAGATGTTCACGAATCCTGTTTCCAAAGGCGTGGAACGCGGTTGCAGACATTTCGTTCGCAGGCTCGCTCGTAGCAGGCACGGCAGCCGGGACGGCGGCCGGCTTGTTCAGCAGTGCGCGTATCTCTGGATCATCGAGCAGCTTGATCAGCTGATCGACCTTTTCGGCCGATACGGCCGGGATGGCCGTTTGCGCGAGGACGGGCTGGATAGAATAGACTGCACCACCAAACGCCACTGCCGCCAGAAACCAGATGCGGAAAGCCAACAACCGGATATCAAAAGCCTTTTTCACGCGCCGAACCCCCTCAGCTCATATCGTCCTAAATACGTTTTCATGCAATTTGGAGAGTTAGAGCATTGAGCGGCGCCTTTGTCACCTGCCTCCACACAGTGAAACCAAAGGTATGGCGTTTTACATTGTGTCGGTTGTTTTCTTCAGCTCAGAAGTGTTCCTGGTGCTCGTTGCTTATCTGCCAGTTGATGGATCGGCCCGGTCTGAACCCGTCCATACCTTTCAGCGTCCGGCTGCAGCCTCGCACGGTTTCGGCCCGCATGATTCGGCCGCAGTCGGCGGATGAGCGCGGACTGCGCCCCTTGCTCGGGCGGTTACTCGGCAGCCTTTGGCCGCCGGACGGGCAGTGCCTTGCGGGCGGGAATGAGCTGGGCGTAGAGCGCTGCATATTGTTCGGCGCTTCGGTCCCAGGAGAAATTGGCTTTCATACCCTGGTTCTGGAGACGGGCCCATTTCATCGGCTCGCGATAGGCGGCAAAGGCGCGGTGGATGGAGAGCCGCAGATTCTCGGCCGTCGCTGGATGGAACTGGAAGCCGGTTGCCACCCGGGCAGACATCGCCGCGTCATTGGCATCGATGATCGTTTCCGACAGGCCGCCGGTCCGCGATACCACCGGAACCGCGCCATAGCGCAGCGCATAAAGCTGGGTGAGGCCGCAGGGCTCGAAGCGCGACGGCTGGATGATGACGTCACAGCCACCATGAATGAGATGGGCGGTGGCCTCGTCATAGCCGATCCGGACGCCGATGCGATCGGGATGCCGCCCGGCGACAGCCAGAAGCGCTGTCTCGATGTGCTCCTCGCCCTTGCCGAGAACGATCAGCCTGCCGCCGAGCGCGGCGATCTCCTCCGCCACCTCGGCCAGCATGTCGCCGCCCTTTTGCCATGTCAGCCGCGACACGGCAGCGAAGACCGGTCCGGGGCCGTCGTCCAGCCGAAAGATCTCCAGCAGCCTTGCGCGGTTCTGCCTCCTCAGTCTGATCCTCTTGTGGTCGTAGTTGACCGGCAAATAGGCGTCCTTGGCCGGATTCCAGATATCCATGTCGATGCCGTTGACGATGCCCGTCAAAGTCTGCGGACGGGAACTCAGCGCACCGGCCATGCCCATGCCGAGTTCTGGGCTGATGACTTCGCGCGCATAGGTGGGGCTGACCGTCGTAATGGCGCTGGCTGTACGGATCCCACCTTTCAGGTAGCTGACGTCGCCATAGTACTCAAGGCAATCGAGTGACACGCTCTCTGGCGGCAGGCCGATCTGGCTGACGACAGAGCTCGGAAACTGCCCCTGGAAGGCCAGGTTGTGGATCGTCAGGACGCTCGGAACCCTGTTCGCGTTGCTCGAATACCGCATGTAGACGGAGGTCAGCGCCGTCTGCCAGTCATGGGTGTGGACGACATCCGGAGACCAGCCCGCAAGCAGCCCCCCGGCGATCGCCGAGGCGACATAGGACAACACGGCAAACCGTTTCCAGTTGTCCGCATGATCGTGGCCGGTCTCGTCGAGATAGGGGCCTCCGGAGCGATTGTAGAGGGAAGGCGCATCGAGGATCAGCAGATCGAGCTGCTCGTAGCGCGCTTCCAAAAGCGAGGCCGGGGCACCGAACAGGTTGGGGAAGAAGGACACCTGCCGGGCACCGGCAAGCTTTGCAAAAAGTTGCGGATAGCCGGGCACCAGCGTGCGTGTGTGGCAGTTGTAGGCCTCAAGCGCCTTGGGCAGCGAGCCTGTGACATCAGCAAGGCCGCCGGTCTTGATCAATGGAAAGATTTCCGACGTCACCGAAAGTATCTTCACGCAGGTCACATCCCCTGTACCGCCGGCCCCTGTACCGCCGGCCTTGTCCCACCGGTTGTCAGCGCGACGCGGCGGCACGAAGCGTCGGCGTTCCCCATGATGTTGCAAAGCGTCGTCGATGTCCGCAGAAAAGCGTACCGGAGATGTAATAATTTTGCCTTGCAAAAATGACCGCCGTGAATGGCCGATTGCATCCATTCTCGCGCCAAAACGGCGCCATACGGCGGCCGGATCGTCAAAACGTATGAAGTGCCGGTTGCCCGGCACTTCCATGGAACATCAAAAAATCAGGCGGGCTTGCTGCGCTTGCGGGCGACGGGTTCGATTGCCGCCTCATTCTTGACGACAGAAAGCTTGGAGGTCTTTGTCGGCGTCAACGGAATGGCGCCGGTAGCCGCAACCGCCTCCTCCGTCAGTTCCTGCAACGCCTGCAGCCAATGTGCCTCATGATCGCCGTCCGGGCGCCCATCGGCTTCCCACAGCGCGTAAGCCCGCATTCTGATGTCGTCTTCGCTGATATCCCTCATCTGCTTCTCCCTTTGCAACGTGGCCAAGAATAACTTCGACAGGAGCGCCTGGTTCCCGCCTCGAAACAGCCGTGCGATGAACCAAGAATTTCACGATAGGATTATGCGTTTGCAAGATTGCGAAATGGACGCGTCAAAAATGATTTCGCATCGTGATCCTACGCTCAATCAACAGACAGTCGAGGGGTGCAGACGGCGTTTTGCACCATCTTCTGTGGAACTAAAGGCGGCGGGCGCCGTTATGATCGACGCATCGGCTGTGGGGGCCGGTGTATCTGGAGTTTACCATGAGAAAAATCGTATTTGCCCTCGTGCTCGCGTCGCCGATGCTGGCCGTATCGCCCGCCGCTGCCCAGTCGATGAAGATCGAAGACCTCTGCGTGAAAGTGGCAAAGCACCTGCTGATGACCGAAACCCTGCACACCGGTGTCGTTCAGTCCTTCCCGGAACTCAAGCCACCGGGCGCACGCATGACCTATTCCACCCGCGACGGGGTGGAGAAAAAGGATATGGTCGATACGTTCGAATGCCAGTTCGACAATACCACCGCCCCATAYGGGCTGAAGCGGTTTTGCCTCGCCGGCGCCTGCTATTCGGCAGATGAAAAGAACCAGGAAAACAAGCGCCGGTTCGAGGAAGTACACATCCTGATGGAGCGCGAAGGACTTTAGCGGCGGCTCGCCATCCAGATGACATGGCGGGCGCCGCGCCCTTTGGTGCTGGCGCGAACCGGCAGTTCCTCGACAGCGAACCCCGCATCCTTCAGCCGGCGCGTGAAGCCTGCGTCCGGCGCGGACGACCAGACGGAAAGAACGCCGTTCGGCTTCAGCGCCCTGCGCGCCGCTTGTAGACCGGCGATGCTGTAGAGAGCGTCGTTTGCCCTGCGGGTCAGCCCCTCCGGGCCATTGTCGACATCCAGCAGGATCGCGTCGTATTCACCGGCCGCAGACCGGATGAGACGGCCGACATCGCCTTCGCGGATGGCCACCCTGTCATCGTCGAGACAGCCTGCAAACACTTCGGCCATCGGTCCGCGCGCCCAGGCGACGACGGCGGGTACGAGTTCCCCGACCGTTATCCGCGCGTCGCCAGGAAGTTCTGCGAGGGCCGCCCTCAGCGTAAACCCCATTCCGAGCCCGCCGATCAGCATGTGCGGCCGCGGATGATTGCGGATCCTCTCGTAGGACAGACGGGCCATTGCTTCTTCCGAACCGCTCAGCCGGCTGTTCATCAGTTCGATCGCGCCGAGCATGATGGAGAATTCGCTGCCGCGCTGCTTCAGGCGCAGTTCACCGCCTCCGTCAGGCATTATCGCTGTGTCAATCAGGGTCCAGGGTATCACGTGCGCATCCAATCGTTGAGGTGCCCGCGATAGCACAAATGAGCCCCGAGAACAGCCTATAGAGTGGCCAGAGCCCGGTTGGACACGGAACCGGCATAGACCTTGCGGATGGCGATCTTGTTTTCCAGGGCTTCGATGATTTCCTCGGAGAAATCGATCTTGTGCATGCCGGCGATATCGGGAAGGCCGCCGGGCGTGAAGACGTTTATCTCCAAAATCTTGTCCCCGACAATATCCAGGCCAACCAGGAACATGCCATCCTCGATCAGTTTCGGACGGACAATCTCGGCGATAGCCAGCATGCCACTGGTGATCTTTGCTGCCTCCGCCGTGCCGGCGGCATGCATGTTCGAGCGAAGATCGCCCTTGGCCGGAACGCGGCGGAAGGCGGCGTAAACCCCGTCACGCACCAGCGGTTTGCCGTTCATCATGAAGAAGCGGGTATCGCCCGCCTTTGCCTCCGGCAAGTAGGCCTGCGCGATCAGGTAGCCTTCACCGCTGACCGCTTCGAAGATCTGGTTGAGATTGGCATCGTCGGGCGTGGTGATCTTGAAGACGTTCTTGCCGCCCGAGCCCTGCAGCGGCTTCAGGATGACGCCCCTGCGGTGACCGGCGATGAAGGCGCGGATCTCCTCGATGCTCTTGGAAATCAGCGTTTCCGGACGCACCGCTTCCGGAAAGCCCTGGAAATAGAGCTTGTTCTGGGCGAGCGCCAGACCGGCGGGATCGTTGACGACGATTGCGCCCCGTTCGCAAGCTATGCGCCCGAACATTGCGCCGACATGGGCGGCCCATGGCCGGTCGTCCGAATCGAGCGACGGATCGTTGCGCAGGAAGATGACATCGACTTCGCGAACGTCGATCGTCTGGACCTCGGCATCCTTGCCCTGGAAGGCTTCATGGAATGCCTGCGGATTCTTGTATTTTCCGGTAGCAACCTTGGTCACGCGCACCATCAGGCTGTCATCCGGCCGCAACACGAAATCGCCGGGCGTGATATAGCAGACGTCATGGCCACGGGCGAGCGCGGCCGTGGCCAGCGCGGTGGTGGTGAAACTGGGTTCCTCGCTCTCGATCGAATTGACGAAGAATGCGACGCGCATGGCGGTTCCTAACTGATGATCATATTCAAAGGGTTCAATCCCGCCCGCGCCTTGTCCAGGCGGGCTTGCGCCTGCGGGTGGGTAAGAAAAGCAGGGCGAATGACCGGCGCCTTCAACAGGCCGCGCAGGTTCAGTTCCTGCATCACCCGGAAATGCGAGGCGGAGATCTTGCCCATCCAGAACGGATCGAGCGCACCGCCTGATTTCAGGTGGCTGAGCAGTTCCAGCAGCCCGCGCAGATAAATGGCGTCCTTGGCGAGCCCGCCGCCGCGATACAATCGCATGGCCAGATGGAAAGCAGCGACCGGCCCAAACCCGTATTCGCCGACAAGCATGCTGTAGGTTCCCGTAAACGGCCTGCCCTCCAGCATCGCCGAACAGGCGACGACACGAGCGGCGATCAGGCGCAACCGGCCGATGGTCATGCCGCCGGCCATATATTCGGAGAACACGGCAAGGCCTTCCTGCATGCCCTCGTAGCCGGCAAGGCCGGAGCGGAACAGCCGCAACCCCTGCGCCGAGCCGTTGAAATAGGTGAGAAGATGCACGCCGATCTCGTGGCTCAAAAGCGCATGGATCCGGCCTCTGGGCATTAGGGTGTGGCGCGAGATCAGCAGCCGTTCACCCGAGACCAGCATTCCGGACGGCAAGTCGTCGCGCAATTCGACCTCGGCTGCAAAGCCCGGATATTGCCGCTGGTATTCTGCAATCATGGCGCGCGCTGCAGATTCGACCTCGTAGCAATCCGCCGTCTGCGGATCGTTTTCAGCATCATCGCTGTCATCCGCAAGCGCTGCTGTTTTTGCGAGAATATCCTGGGCCATATGGTTGAGCGACGGTTGGACCGGACCATAGAGGGCACGGCCATATTCGACGAAGCGGCTGGTCTCGCGAGCTGAAATCAACGACAGCTGCAGGTCGAGCTCCTGCTGCTTCTCGCGGTATAGATGATAGAGGACGGGATCCTCGAAGCGGTCGAAGGCGATCGAGAAGAGCTTTCGTTTTTCCACTTCGACCCGCACGGAGAGCGGCCGGTACAAAAATTGCGGTTCCTGCCTGAATTTGCCCGCCTTGAACGCCTGCCAGGCAGCGTCCGTATTGATGGGCGTGACCGCCAGCAGGAAATCGAAGCTCGAAGCAACGTCATCGATGCTGCGATCGGCACGGCTGACGGCATCGACGAAGGCTTTGCGGCCGAGCGCCCGGTGTGTCTTCAGCTTCAGGCTTTGGGTTGTGCCGACAAAGGCTGCGAATGCCTTCAGGCCGGCATCGAAGATGTTGGCGACCAGGCGCTCGCGCAGGTCGGGATAGGTGTTGCCCGATTCCGGCTGCCTGTAGATCGGGGCGAACCGGACCGCGACCAGCGGGAAGCCGGTCCGCCCGGCCAGCGCGGCAGCCTGGCGATCGGTCTTCAGTTCAAATCGTTCAACATGCGGCGTCCTGAACTTGACCGGACGGATGTCGGTTCCCAAGGCCAGCGCCTCAGCCGCGTCTTGGGCGGCAGTATCCGCCGTTGAAGCAATCCGGATTTCGAACGGGGGCAGATAAGACGCATCGTCGGTGATCAGCGTATCATGGTCGAGTTCATCGATATCCAACAGCAGGAACGCGTTAAACCGGTCCCGAAGAACGCCACCGACCGCCGTGATGACCGGCAGGGCTTCGTCGATCTCGTTGACCACGAGATAGGAGGCATTGGCAGCGGCAATATCGTGGGCGGCGAGATCCTCCCTGCCCCGGCTGACATGCACGGACAGGAAAGGCAACGGCCGATCGATGTGGAGGCGGCCCCCATGGTCGAAATCCCTACGCACGGACTTGCCCGCCCGGATGCAGTCAAGAATGTCCTCCAGCGACTGCGGATCGTTGGCGGCGGGATCCCGATGCTTGCGGCGGACGCTGGTCATGACCGTTTCCGCAAGGCTTCAGTGAGAACCGGCTGCGACAGCCGGATCACCTCCCGCATCGCCGTCAGCGCCTCGATATCCGGTTCCCCGGTCCACTCGTCCATGAAGAATTTTTTGAATTCGATGGCGATGGCGCAGCCGGTTTCCGGGAACCGTTCGTGGACGAAACGCGTCTGCTCGCCCTTGCCCTGAAAGGCGATATTTTCGCGAACGTCCAGGCGCTGACCGCGAAATTCAAAATTGCGCAATTGCCCGGTGAAGGCATCGAGCACCGGCGCCCAGCGCCGACGATCCATCGAAGAGGTGCCAATGTTGATCTGCGGCGCTTTTTCGAACGGCATTGCGGGACCTTCGGCCCCATCGCGGCGGTGATTGTAGCTGTGGATGTCGAGGAGGACGAAGGCGCCGTATTGCTGCTCAAGGCCGCGCAGGCAGGTTTCCAGCATGGCATAGTATGCGTCGTGAATGCCGAGCGAAGTCGCGATGGCATCGTCGGGCAATTGTTGCGCCCAGACCTTCAGTCCCCAGGCTTGTTCCGGTTTCAGATAGATGGCACCGTCGCGAGCACGGTTGATGTCGATCTCGAAGCGGGAGCGGTGGAAGACGATGCGGTTGGGCAGGTCGCGGATGAAAAATTCGGTAAAAGGGTCCTCTTCGCGCAGCCGCTGGCCGGCGCTGAGGCCCAGGAATTCCTCAAGGTCGCTTCGGATGTGATGACCGTTGTGAATGGCCGTGCCGATAATCGGCGAGGCACCGCGATGCGCCGACCACCAGTCCGCAGGGTCTGGATTGACGATGAACTCCTGGAAAGGGTACATGCCGTCCTTCTTGTTGACAGGCGGCTGCAAAGCCGCACTTTTTCAATCAACAAGTAAATGGACACAAGGCTCGTTTGTTCCATCGGGAGCTTCGATGCTGCCGTCAATTCGCCTGTGCGAGCAGGCTCTTGAAGGCTCAGGAACCGACGGTTTCGAGGGCCCCTTTTGCCGGCTGGCAGAACGAGGCGATGGCAGCCTCGCACGCCCGCATGAACCGCATCGACGGGCCTTCGCTGCCCGTCGCAAGCTTGCTTACCTGGGCGCCCTCCATCAGCATCGACAGGGTGTCGGAAAGCAGTTCCGGTTCGCTCACGCCCGCATCGCGACAGAGCTTTTCGAGGCGGCGGCGCTGGGCAAGCTTGAAGTTTTCGATCACCACATGGGCCGGATGGCCCTGCTCCTTGAGCTCGACGGCCGCATTGGCGAGATCGCAGCCATATTTGTTGTCGGCAAGACACTGTGCCCTGGCTTTCACCCAGCTGTGAAGCTGCGCCATCGCGTCGTCCGGATAGGAGGCTTCAAGCTGGTCCCAGAAGGCGGCGGCTTTTTCGGAGGTGAACCGCAATGCTTCGCAGATCAGGTCGTCTTTCGAGCCGAAATGACGGTAGAGCGTCATCTTGTTGGTCTCGGCCGCTTCGGCGATCGCATCCACGCCGATACCGCGAATGCCGTGTTGCCGAAACAGCTCACAAGCCGTTGAAACAATACGATCTCGCGGCGCCTGACGCACCTGCACACAGTCACCTTTATCCAGCCTCACATCTGCCGGTTTCAGGGACGATACGGATTTCGAATTTTTATTGACAAGGCTTCTTGACATAGGTGTGACCGGTCGGTAACTATTCGAATGTTACTTACTGGTAACACCGCAAGAAATTGATGTCAAGTTTAAGACACCGGCCGGGATCCGCCCACCGGAAAAGACGATGAACCCGAAGGAATACCCCAATGCACCAGGCAAACAGCGATCTGACCATCCACGAGGTTCTGACAGACCCGATGATCCGTGCCGTTATGCGTGCGGACGGCGTCACGACCAATGAAATGAAAACGCTTCTGTACTCCGCTGCCAGCGCGCTTCGCCAGATGCAGCCGGGGACGATGAGCGCCAAAAATCATACGGCCAATCTGCTCGCGGCTCCCAAGCGCCGCCTGCTGTCGATGGTCCATCCGCTCGCTTCGCGCTCGGACTGCTTACGCATGAGCGCGTAACGAAACCCAGTTCTCCCGGCGCATCCCTCAAAGAATGCGCAAACAAACCCAGCCGGACACCTCCACCGGCTGGGTTTTTGTTTGTGAAGTTGACCGCTCAGACCTTGACGGCCAGCTCGGCAAAATCTTCCGTTCCAAAGAACTTCAGGTAGCGCTCGACTTCCGAAGGCTCGCCGGTCGCCTTGCGCGGATTGTCGGATAGCTTGACGGCCGGGCGGCCATTCGCGTCGCTGACCTTGCAGACAATGGAGATCGGGTTGAGCCCGCCGATCTGGGTTGGCGCACATCCGGCAAAATCGTTGGTCAGATTGGTACCCCAGCCGAAACTCATGCGCACCCGCCCCTGAAAATGCCGGTAGGTCTCAAGGATCGTTTCGACGTCCAGTCCGTCCGAGAAGATCAGCAGCTTTTCCTTGGGGTCGCGCCCCATCTTCTGCCACCAGGCAATAATCTTCTCGCCTCCCTCGATCGGCGGCGCACTGTCGGGCCTGAAGCCTGTCCAGTCGGCAACCCAATCCGGGGCTTTCCGCAGAAACGCCGCCGTGCCGAACGCATCAGGCAGAACGATCAGCAGGTTGCCGCCATAAAGCCGGTTCCAGTCCTGCAGGACCTTGTAGGGCGCCAGACCCAGCTCATGGTCGTTGCGCGCAAGCGCCGCCACCACCATCGGCAGTTCATGCGCGTTGGTGCCGAGCGCTTCGAGATCGGTGTCCATGGCGAGAAGCACATTGCTGGTGCCGGAGAAGGACTTGCCGATGCCCTCCTTCAGCGCTTCGACGCACCAGCGCTGCCACAGGAAGCTGTGGCGGCGGCGGGTGCCGAAATCGGAGATGCGCAGGTCCGGATAGGCCTTGAGCTGCTCGACCTTTGTCCACATCTTGGCTTTTGCCCGCGCATAGAGCACATCCAGCGCAAATGGACCCATGTCCTTCATGGCGGTGCGCGAGCGCAGTTCGTTGATAATTGCCAGCGCCGGAATTTCCCACATGCTCGTGTGGGTCCACTTGCCCGGGAATGTCAGTTCGTATTGGCCATGACGGCGCGACAGTTCGTAGTCGGGAAGCTGGAAATCGGCGAGCCAGGCGAGGAAATCGGGCGCGAAAATCTGCTTGCGGCCATAGAACGTATTGCCGGCGAGCCAGATCATCTCCTTCTTGGTAAAACGCAGGGCGCGCACGTAATCGAGCTGTTCGCGCAGTTCCTGCTCGTCGATCTCGTCGGTCAGCAGCACCGTCTTGGTGCGATTGATCACCGAGAACGTCGCATCGACGTCGGGATAAAGACGCCAGATCATCTGCAGCATCAGGAGCTTGTAGAAATCCGTATCGAGCAGGCTGCGCACGACCGGATCGAGCTTCCAGGCATTGTCGTAGACCCGGCGGGCGATGTCCGTCTTGGTCATGCAAAAACTCCCCTTGCGCCGCCCGTCAACGTCGCCTGCATATATGGTTCATTCCTTGCGATTCCAATGGCATGCGCATTTGGAATTTCCGTGCCGAAACACATGGCACGTCCTTCCACTCCGCCGCAACCGCCGATGCGAGAAACAGGGCAGGAAAAGTCTTTGAAGGTGCGTGGATAAAAGGCGCGGCATCCCCGCCGCTCCGCGCGGCGGGTCCTTGCAGCGATAGTGTCATGCCTCAGCTCAAGCGTGAGCGTGGGGATGATGGATATCCCAGACCGCCCACAGGGCGACGGCGGCGACGAACAGTCCCAGCACCACGCTGGTCCACATCGCGTTCATATTGGCTGTAAAGCCGAGCAGCCAGGGGGAAGCGGCCAGCCAGAGGCCGAGCGCCAGATCGACCCATTCTTCCCATTCGGCAAACGCCGATATTGTCGCGAGCGCCAGTGCACCAAGCATGAACCCGACGATCCATGCGTTCCAGCTCGGCGCGGCATCAGCCGCAAAGCCGATAACCCACGGCGAGAAGAAAACGCACAGGGCCAGGACCACGTTTGCCCAGTCCCGTCCCTTTGTTCCTTGCATCATTGTGTTAGCCATGACAGACCTCCAAGTCTGAAGATTAACTGTAGTATTATATCGCGTTCCCCATACCCTTAACAATAAAAATCATTTCCACCCGCGCCGGCATGAAGAGACAGGACCAACCGAGCGTTGCCAATCCGCAGTCAAGGCCTGTGCTGACCGGCTCTTTCAACATGTCACGAAAATAGCGCTTAAGAAAAGGCACGGCGTGAACAGAGAGTTTCGGCAGAACATCTGTGTGCATGAAGGTTCAGCGTCCCAATATTCTCTGCAGCTGGGTGACCATTTGCTGCAAAAGCTCCGGGCTTCTTGACGTCGTCCGTCACCTGTCCTGCAGAATGAACGCCCGGCAAAAATGCCGGGCGTTTTTTTGTTCGCCCGGCGCAGCCCTAGACCCCTGCTCCCACCGCATTTTCCGCCATGTGTCTCAAATCCGAACAAAACGTGAGTCTCAAATTTGAGCAAATGCAGGGTATTTTAATCTTCCCGCGGAAGTTTTTTCTTGACCAAGACACAACCGTCCTTTTTGATCCCGGCATCCGCGAGCAATGCAGCATTGATACGGAGGACCTATGTCGTTCCTGCAGTCTATTTTTCACCAATCTCCTGAAATCGCTTTGTTTTTGTCATTGGCGGGTGGTTACTGGATCGGCAAGTTCCAGTTCGGCAAGTTCCAGCTGGGCGGCGTCGCCGGCTCACTTCTGGTTGCAGTCGTGCTTAGCCAGATCGGCATTACAATCGACAACGGCATCAAAGCCGTCCTCTTTGCCCTGTTCATCTACGCGGTCGGCTTCGAAAGCGGTCCGCAATTCTTTCGTTCGCTCGGGCGCAAGTCGATCCGGGAGATCGTCATGGCTGCTGTGCTCGCCATCAGCGGGCTCGTGACGGTGGTGGTTCTGGCCAAGATGTTCGGCCTCGACAAGGGATTGGCCGCAGGCATCGCCGCCGGTGGCCTCACCCAATCGGCGATCATCGGCACCGCAAGCTCGGCAATCGGCAAGCTCGGCCTTGCCGCCGACGAAGTGCAGCGCCTGCAGGCGAATGTCGCCATCGGCTATGCGGTCACCTATATCTTCGGCTCCTTCGGCGCCATCATCGTCTGCGTCAACATCCTGCCCTGGTTCATGGGCCGCAGCATTCGCGACGAAGCCGTCAAGGCCGAGGCCGAGATGCTGGCCGGCGCCAAAGTCTATGGCCCTGGCGAAACCCCGGCCTTGCCGGATCTCGTCGGGCGCCTCTTCCAGGTCAGCCAGGCCGCCGGCCGCACGGTTAGGGAAATCGAGGCAGGCGTCACAAATGCAGCCATTGCCATCGAGCGGGTAAAACGGGCGGGTGAGATCATCGGCGTCGAACCCGATCTCAAACTGCAGAAGGATKATGTCGTGCTCATTGTCGGACGACGCGCCAGCGTTGTCGGCATGACGAACACCATCGGCCCGGAGACACAGTCTTCCGACGGCATGGACATGGTTGTCGCGACGCGTGACGTTGTCATCGGCAACAAGGAGTTTGCCGGCAAAACGGTCGCCGAAATCATCGAGGCGACCAAGGAATTGCGCCACGGCGTCTTTGTTCTTCAGGTCAAGCGCAGCGGCAATCCGCTGACGCTTGTAGCCGACACCCGCATCGAGGCTGGTGATGTCGTGACCGCGTATGGCCTGCAGGAAGATCTGCAGCGCATCGCCAAACGGGTCGGCACGGTGATCACGCCCAGCGACAAGACCGATTTCGTCTTCCATGGTCTCGGCATCGTCGTCGGCCTACTCGTCGGACTTGCGGTCATTCGCATCGGTTCCATTCCTCTGACCCTCGGCAGCGGCGGCGGCGCCCTGCTCGCCGGTCTCGCCTTCGGCTGGTACCGCAGCCGCAATATGACGCTCGGCAACATGCCGACGGCGGCCTCGACGCTCCTGCGCGATCTCGGCCTTGCCGGCTTCGTCGCCGTCGTCGGGCTACAATCCGGGCAGCAGGCGGTCCAAACGGTCGCTGAAAACGGCATTTCGATCTTCCTGATCGGCGTCGTCGTGACGATCCTGCCTCTGCTCATCACCATGCTCGTCGGGCGCTACATCCTGCGCTACGACAACACCGCCATCTTCGCCGGCGCGCTTTCCGGATCGCGCAGTGCCAATCCCGCGTTCGGCGAAATTCTCGACAAGGCCGGAAACACCGTCCCCACCACGCCCTTCGCCATTACCTACGCGCTGGCCAACGTCTTCCTGACATTGCTTGGCCCGCTCGTCGTTGCCTTCGTCTGACTTCATTCGACTTAGTAAGGAGTGACCCCATGACCGACTATAGCAGCTTTGCAAAACTGAGCCCGTTCGAGCTCAAGGACGAGCTCATCAAGCTGGCCTCGGCCAAAGAAAACCGGACAATGCTGAATGCCGGACGCGGCAATCCGAACTTCCTGGCAACGCTGCCGCGCCGCGCCTTTTTCCGCCTCGGGCTTTTTGCCGCCGCGGAGTCCGAACTGTCCTATTCCTTCATGCAGAAGTGGATCGGCGGACTGCCGAACATCGAAGGCATCGAAGCGCGCTTCGAGCGCTTTACCAGCGAGAACCGCGATCAGGCAGGCGTTGCCTTCCTGCAGCGGGCGCTGAGCTATGTCCGCGACCAGCTGGGCCTTTCCGGCTCGGAATTCCTGCATGAAATGGTCGAAGGCATTCTCGGCTGCAACTATCCCGTCCCGCCGCGCATGCTGAAAATCAGCGAACAGATCGTCCGCCAATATATCGTCAAGGAGATGATCGGCGGATCGCTGTCGGCCGGAAACGTCGATGTCTTCGCGGTCGAAGGCGGCACGGCGGCGATGACCTATATCTTCAATACGCTGAAGCAGAACGGCATTGTCACCAAGGGCGACAAGGTGGCGATCGGCATGCCGGTGTTCACGCCCTATATCGAAATCCCGGAACTCGACGAATACGGCCTGAAGGAAGTGGCGATCAATGCCGATCCGGCGCAGGGCTGGCAATACACCGACGAGGAGCTCGAAAAGCTGAAGGACCCGGATATCAAGGTGTTCTTCTGCATCAACCCGAGCAATCCGCCGTCGGTGAAGCTCGACGACCGCAGCCTCAACAAGATCGCCGACATCGTCAAGAACCATCGTCCGGACCTGATCATCCTCACCGACGACGTCTACGGCACCTTTGCCGACGATTTCCGTTCGCTGTTTGCGATTTGCCCGAACAACACGATCCTGGTCTATTCGTTCTCCAAGTATTTCGGCGCGACCGGCTGGCGCCTCGGCGTCATCGCCACCCTTCAGGACAATGTCCTCGATGGCAAGCTGCGCGACCTGCCCAAGGCCACCAAGACGGCACTCGACCGGCGCTATGGATCGCTGTTGCCCGACGTCAGCTCGTTGAAATTCATCGACCGGCTGGTGGCCGACAGCCGCACCGTGGCCCTCAACCATACCGCCGGCCTGTCGACACCGCAGCAGGTGCAGATGGTCCTGTTCTCGCTGTTTGCGCTGATGGACGAGAACGACATCTACAAGTCGACACTGAAAAAGGTCATCCGCAACCGAGAGGCTGCACTTTACCGCGAGCTCGGCGTTGCCGTGACGGACAACCCGAACTCGGTCGACTACTATACCCTGCTCGACCTGGAAGACCTTTCCCTCAAGCTTTACGGCGCCGACTTCGCCAAATGGATCAAGGGGAAGTTTTCGGCTAACGAACTGCTGTTCCGGATCGCCGACGAGACCGGCATCGTGCTGTTGCCCGGCCGTGGGTTCGGCACGCAGCAAGCGGCCGGGCGCGCCTCGCTCGCCAATCTCAACGAATACGAATATGYCGCCATCGGCCGCTCGCTACGCGCGATGGCGGATGAGTATTACGCGGAATTCAAGAAGGGGTGAGGCAACCGAAACCTCACAACGACAAAAGGGCAGCTCGCGGCTGCCCTTTTTGCTATCTGCTTTGATGTTTGGACACCGCGCCGGCGTCCCGGTGGTCTATCACCGCACAAACCTGTGTCTTCCCGGGGCAGAGCACCTTTGGAGCTTCAAGAATTGAGGGTGTAGCCGTCCTGAGCTTCTGCGGCGAGGCGGTCCGAATAGCGGCGCATCATTTCCACCTGGACTTCAGTCTGGAAGGACATCACTTGCGTGCGGATCGCGTCTTCTGAGCATCCCAGCCTTCTCAAGCCTTCTGCCAGAACGCGGCACTCGGTTTTCCAGTACTGCAGAGCCTCGTCGCCATGGACATTTTCCAGCTCGCGGGCGCAACGCCTGATGGTGCCTGCCTGTCCCGACAAAGGAAACGGTACGACCCGTTCTTCTGTTTCCGAAAAACGCACATCCATCAACGCAGCACTCATCCGGCGGTTCTCCATGTTGGTGATTCTGATTTACAAAGCATATAGTTAACGCTTCGTATCCATCGCCGGCCTTTGCCAATATTAGCGTCGAAAGTCCCATGTCAGGCGGGATAAAGAGTTGATGCGGCATGCCGGCCGGTAATTCCCGGCATCGCATCAAGGCCGTCTGCGGCATCGCACGCCGCTGCGCCGATCCCTTTTCAGCGCTTTCCTTTTCGTACCGTGAGGCCCCCCTACACACCGGGCGCGCCCGGCCGCCGGGCAAAGGCATCCCTCAGGCAATAAGGTTGGCGCTTGCAAAAATCATCCATATGTGAAAATCTTCTTTACATAAGAAAATTGGAGGGAGCACATGGACATCACCCGGCCGGCCACGATTTGCGCGGAGTTCATGCTATGAGCGCCGCCGTGCCAACCGTGGGCGTTTCCTCGACCCGCCCTTCGGACATGCCAGCGGACCATGCTTCGCTTCCGGTCTGGAACGCTGAGAACTGGCTCTATGAGGATTGGCCGGCCGGCCAGCGCATCCGCTCCTTGCGGCGCACGATGGCCGAGGGCGACAGCCATATGTTCAACATGCTGGTCACCGACATCCACCCTTACGTGCAGGACCAGATGTTTGCCGAGCGCGAAGGCATATTCGGCAAGCGGCTGATCGCCGGCGCCTTCGTGTTTTCCGCCGGCCTCGGGCTTGTGGCCACCAATTGCGTCAACGCCTTCTCCTACGGCTACGACAAGCTGCGCTTCATCAAGCCGGTGTTCATCGGCGACACCATCTACACGATCCGCACCAACCTGGATAAGCGGCCGCGCTACAAGGACATGGGCCTGATCCGCGCCAGCTACGAGGTGTTCAAGGGCGAAGGCGAACTGGTGCTCTACTGCGAGCATCTGCAGACGGTGAAATACAAGAACCCGGCCGATTTTGCCGGCAAGACGGAAAAAGAATAATGTCAGCCGATACCGACCTTCCCCTCGCCGGCCTGATCGTCGTCGATCTCAGCCAGTTCCTGTCCGGCCCCTATTGTTCCCTGCGCCTGATGGATCTCGGCGCCCGCRTCATCAAGATCGAACGGCCCGATGGCGGCGACCTGTCGCGGCGTCTCTATCTCAGCGACACCGAGATCGGCGGCGATTCCACCATTTTCCATGCGATCAACCGCGCCAAGGAAAGCCTTTCCATCGACCTGAAGGACGAGAAGGATCTCRCATCGTTGCGGACGTTGCTGAGCAAGGCCGACGTGTTGATCCAGAACTTCCGGCCCGGCGTCATCGAACGGCTTGGGCTCGATTACGAGGCCGTCCGGAAGATCAATCCGCTGCTTGTCTACGCGTCGATCAGCGGCTACGGCGAGGAAGGCCCCTGGGTCAAGCGGCCGGGACAGGACCTTTTGGCGCAGTCGCGTTCCGGCGTGATGTGGCTGAACGGCGACGAAGACCAGGGGCCGGTGCCGTTTGGTCTGGCGATCGGTGACATGCTGGCGGGGGCTGCGCTGGCGCAGGGCATTCTCGCAGCGCTTGTCCGGCGCAGCATCAAGGGCACCGGCAGCCATGTCGAGACCAGCCTTCTCGAAGCGCTTGTCGATTTCCAGTTCGAGGTTCTGACGACCCATCTCAACGATGGCCGGCGGCTGCCGAAGCGCGCGAATTTCCGCAGTGCGCACGCCTATCTCTCGGCACCCTACGGCGTCTATGCGGCCGCCGACGGCTATCTCGCCATCGCCATGACGCCGATCCCCAAGCTCGCCGACCTGCTCAACATGGAGGAACTGGCGCCCTACTGCGACAACTCCGCCAGCTGGTTTACCGCCCGTGACGAGATCAAGGCGCTGATCGCCACGCGCATCGCCACCAGGACCACCGATGAATGGCTGGCAATTCTCGAACCGGCCGACATCTGGTGCGCCCGCGTTCTGAACTGGAACGAGCTTCTGGCCAGTGAAGGGTTTCAGGTTCTCGACATGCTGCAAACCGTCACCCGCGAGGACAATATTTCGATCACAACGACCCGCTCGCCGCTCCGCGTCAACGGTGTGCGGGCCAAGGTCGACCGCGCCGCACCGCGCATCGGTGAACACAGCCAAGCCATCCGTGACGAGTTCGGCCTATGACCATCACACTCAAAGGCATGACCTGGAACCACCCGCGCGGTTACGATCCGATGGCTGCCTGCGCGCAGCGCTGGTACGATCAAACCGGCGTCACGGTCGAATGGGAAAAGCGCTCGCTGCAGGATTTCGAGACGTTTCCCGTCGAGGAACTGGCGCGGCAGTTCGATCTCATCGTCATCGATCACCCGCATGTCGGGCAAGTCACCCACGAGAAATGCCTGCTGCCGCTGGATGTCGCCGGACGCGAGAGCGAGCGAGCAGCGTTGGCGGCCGCCAGCATCGGGCAATCCTATCCGAGCTATGCCTGGCAGGGCCGTCAATGGGCGTTCCCGATCGATGCGGCAACACAGGTGCAGGCCTGGCGGCCCGATCTGCTGGCCACGCCGCCCGTCAGCTGGGCCGGGGTGCTCGAACTGGCGCGAGCCGGAAAAGTCCTTGTTCCGCTGCGCCCGCCCCATTCGCTGATGAGTTTTTACACGCTCTGCGGCAATCTCGGGCGGCCTTGCGCCGTCAATGGTCCCGGTGAACTGATCGACCTCGAGACCGGCACCCAGGTTTTCGAAATGCTGCGCGAGATCGCCGATCTGGTCGACCCGGCCTGTTTCGAGATGGATCCGATCGCGGTACTTGAGCGCATGGCGCAACCGGGGACAAATGCCGCCGTAGCGCCGCTGATCTACGGTTATGTCAGCTATTCCGTAAGCGGTTTTCGGTCAGGCCTCATCCGTTTCGGTGATATTCCGCCAGCGGGCAATAGCGGACCGATCGGCTCGGCGCTGGGCGGAACCGGCATTGCCGTCTCGGCCTTTTCCGAAAACCCGGATGCTGCCATCGACTTTGCCTACTGGATCGCCAGCGGCGATATCCAGAAAGCCGATTATGCCACCGCCGGCGGGCAGCCTGGCCATGCGGACGCATGGGAAGACAACATCGTCAATCAGGCAACGACCGATTTCTATCGCGCCACCCGCGCGACGCTCGATGCGGCCTGGGTCAGGCCCCGCCACGACGGCTATATGGCGTTCCAGCAATCGGCATCCGATCGTCTCAATGAAGGCCTGTTGCAGCGTCAGTCAGCAAGAACCGTCGTCAGCGATATCAATCGGTTGTTCGAAAAGAGCTTTCGATAGAGAGTGGGCCGGCGGACAACGCCGGCCGCCTTGCTAGAGGCGCCAAAGCCTTTTGGCATTGCCCGACAGCAGCTTGTCGCGCTCACCTTGGGAACATCCGGCCAGCAGCGCATGGGTCGCCGCCACCCAGGTCGACAGGCTGCCGCCAAGCGTGCAGACCGGCCAGTCGCTGCCCCAGACGACGCGGTCCCAGCCGAACTGCGCGATCGTGTGTTCGACATAGGGACGCAGCGTTTCGACCGACCAGCTCTCGGCCTCAGCATAGGCGACGACACYGGAAATCTTGACGGTAACGTTCGAGCGTTTGGCGACCTCGGTCATATTGTCCCGCCACGGCTGCACCCCACCCGAGGCGATTGCCGGGACGCCGCAGTGATCCAGGATGAACTGAACGTCCGGCGCGAGGTCCGCCAGCGCAATCGCCTTCGGAATCTGGTGCGGCAGGACGCAAAGATCGAATGTCAGGCCGGTTCCGCCAAGCCGCTTGATGTTTTCGCGAAACAGGGCGCCTTCCGAGACATCATCGGGCACGACATGTAGCACGCGGCGAAAACCCTTGACGAACGGGTTCGCTTTCTGGCGCTCGAGATAAGCGGCAAAGCCGGCCTCTTCCGGACGGCAAGCGGCGATCGCGCMGGCAATCAGGCTTTCCGGCCGGCCAGAGAGGGCCTGGACATAGTCGATTTCAGCCTCGACCTGCGCGGTGTCGACATCGACTTCCATGTGGAGAGCTGATCCGATCCCGCAGCGCTTTGCCTCGGTTGCGTAGGTTTCATAGAGAAAATCGCGATTAAGCGCCGGTACGCCCGACAGCCACGGATAGGCAAGGGCTGCCCTGTCGATCAGGTGCAAATGGGTGTCGATGATCATCCTCTAGGCTCCTCCCAGGCGTTTGCGGCCAACTATTTCACACAAGAAGATATCATTCAAATAAGAATTTCAGGAAAAATTCTTCCTTCCAAAGTGCGGAGTAAGCGTGCTGAAACAGCCTTACTCCGTGTAGTTGACGTCCGATCCGGCGAGCAGCGAAAGCTGTGCTGCGGTCTTTTGCAGGAGCGCGATGCTCTCGGTGATATCGGGTGCCGACGGAGCGTTGACCAGCGCGATGTAGGGGCAGGTCAGCGCCGCAATGCCGCGTCCGTCCGGCCCCAGGATCGGTGCAGACAGATTGTAGACGCCGGCGGTCTGAGCGCTGGCCATCATTTCGTAGCCACGCTCACGGATCCGATCGAGCCGTTCGAAGAAATCATCGGACAGCGGCGGTTCAGACTGGCTTTTGACGTGTTCGGAAATCATCATCTGGCGCTCCTCTTCGGTGCGGAAGGCGAGCAGCACATGGCCCGACCCCGTATCGAACAGGCTGATATGCGAGCCGACACGGATCGAGATACCCCAGTAATCCGGTGCTTYCTGCTGGGCGATGACGACGGCAAAGCCGCGGTCGAAGACCGCAAGGTGATTGGCCTGACGGCTGCGCTGGGCAAGGTCGCGCATCAGCGGTGTCGCGTAGGATGCAAGCCGCCTGACTGGCGCGTGCAGTTGCGCCAGGCCGAATAGCTTGAGCGTCAACGAGTAGCGGTCGCCATCGATCCGCGTGACATAGCCGCGACGCACCAGCCGGTCGAGCATGCGGTAGAATTCGTTCGGGCTGCGCTCCAGCTTCTTGGAAATCTCGGCCTGTGTCAGGCCGCCATCGACGCCAGCCAGAAGCTCGAGAATATCGAGCCCCTTGTCCAGCGCCGGCGCGCGGTAACGATCGGATTCGTCAGCATCCATGAACACCCTCCCCCTGTGAATGATTTACTTCATATACGCATGAAGCCTGTTCGACAAAGCAAAGTTGCGCCTTGACGCAAGGGCACATTTGCTGTTTGTATATAAATCAATTCCTCACAAATGAGGAATTCCCGCCATTGGGATGGTGTGGACGTGAGGAGGAGAAATCATGAACAAGCTGCTTTCCGGCGTTTCTGCCGGGGTAATGATGTTTGCTTGCTCGGTCGCGGCACAGGCCGCAGACCTGCCCGGCAAATTCGACGGTGTGACCATCGATGCGAAGCTCATCGGCGGCCAGCAATATGAAAAGCTCTATGAGCGCATCGGCGAGTGGGAAAAGGCGACGGGCGCCAAGGTCAACATTCTCTCGAAAAAGAACCATTTCGAACTCGACAAGGAGATCAAGTCGGATATCGCCACCGGCGGCCTCAGCTGGTGCGTCGGCTCGAACCATTCGTCATTCGCGCCGCAATATCCGGATATCTACACCGACCTGACGCCGCTGATCCCGGCCGAGGAAATCGCCAAGTTCGTACCGGCGCTGATTGCCGCTTCGACGCTCGACGGCAAGCTGGTGATGCTGCCGCGTGCCCAGTTCGACGTTTCGGCGCTCTACTACCAGAAGAGCCTTTATCAGGACAAAGCCAAGAAAACGGCGTTCAAGGCCAAGTACGGCTACGAACTGACGCCGCCCGATACCTGGGCACAGGTCACCGACCAGGCCGAATTCTTCTCGTCGCCGCCGACATTCTACGGCACGCAGTTCGCTGGCAAGGAAGAGGCGATCAACGGCCGCTTCTATGAAATGCTGGTCGCCGAAGGCGGYGAATATCTCGACAAGGATGGCCGCCCGGTCTTCAATTCGGACGCTGGCGTGCGCGCGCTCGACTGGTTCGTCAAGCTCTACAAGGACAAGGCCGTTCCGGCCGGTACCACCAACTATCTCTGGGACGATCTCGGCCAGGGCTTTGCCTCCGGTTCGATCGCCGTCAACCTCGACTGGCCTGGCTGGGCGAGCTTCTTCAACGACCCGAAATCCTCCAAGGTCGCCGGCAATGTCGGCGTGAAGGTTCAGCCGGCCGGTTCGTCCGGCAAGCGCACCGGCTGGTCCGGCCACCACGGCTTCTCGGTCACGGAAGCCTGCGCCAACAAGGAAGCAGCCGCGTCGCTTGTCTGGTGGCTGACCAATGAAGACAGCCAGAAGCTCGAATCCGCCACCGGTCCGCTGCCGACACGCAGCGCCGTCTGGGACTACAACATCAAGGCTGCTGAGGGCGATGCCTACAAGACCGAGGTGCTGCAGGCCTTCCAGGAAGCGGCAAAGCACGCCTTCCCGGTTCCGCAGACCGCTGAGTGGATCGAGATTTCCAACTCGGTCTATCCGGAACTGCAGGCTGCGATCCTCGGAGACAAGACATCGAAGCAGGCGCTCGATAGCGCTGCCGAGAAGGCCACGACCATCCTGCAGGATGCCGGCAAGCTTTGATTGAACTGTTGCGGCGCCATGGCTTTGCCGTGGCGCCGCTTTTAATTTCCGGCGCAAATCAAAGGGCGCGACATGAAACTATCCAGATTATCGGCACCGGTGCTCTTGCTGTTTCCGGCGTTCCTGGTCCTGGCGGCGGTCGTCGTCGTGCCGCTGGCGCTCTCCTTCTATTCGAGCTTCACACCGTTCCGCCTGACCAAGCCGGAATCGCTCTACGTCTTCATCGGCCTGCGCAACTATCTCACCGTCTTTTCAAGCTGGGATTTCTGGGTGGCTTTCGGACGCACGGTGCTGTTCCTGACGATTGCGCTCAATGCCGAGATGCTGCTCGGCCTCGGTCTTGCGCTGCTGGTCTCCAAGGCCGTGCGCGGTCAACGGCTGCTGCGGACCATGATGATGTTTCCGATGATGTTTTCGCCGGTGCTCGTCGGCTTCCAGTTCAAGTTCCTGTTCAATGACAATATCGGCCTGATCAACAATGGCTTGCAATCGCTCGGGTTGACCGACCAGGCGATCCCGTGGCTCATCGATGGCAATCTGGCGCTGTTTTCGATCACCGTCGCCGAAGTCTGGTCGTCGACCTCGGTCTTTGCGATCCTCATCCTTGCCGGTCTTCTGGCCATGCCGCGCGATCCGATCGAGGCGGCCCATGT
>NZ_JBFUBH010000020.1:0-69945 GCF_056405855.1 Pararhizobium sp. P1_E7
CTTCTAGCGGATCGGCCGATTTGAGACAACAGAATGCGCCTCATTTATCGTACGAGGCTCTAGTCCCGTCAGGTGGGTGTGTTTTCACCTGTATAGCGCTCCCAGCCCTGGGCCATAAGGTGCTCCTGCGGCAGAAATTTTGTTTTATAGTCCATTTTACGCGACCCCTTGACCCAATAGCCAAGATAGACGTGCGGCAGGCCACGGTCCTTCACCTTGCGGATATGATCGAGAATCATGAAGGTGCCGAGCGAACGGTCGGCCAAATCGGGGTCGAAATAGGAATAGACCATCGACAGGCCGTCGCCCATCTTGTCGGTGAGTGCTGCCGAGATCAACGGTCCCTTCGCCTTGCCGATACCGTCGCCTTCGACCTTGAGCCGGTATTCGATGATCTTGGTGTTGACATGGGTATCCTCGACCATCATCGCATAATCCAGCACCGACATGTCGGACATGCCGCCCTTCTGGTGGCGATGGTCGAGATAGCGGCGAAACAGGCTGTACTGCTCGCTGGAGGGTTCTGCCGGATATTCCGTCGAGACCACGTCGCTGTTCAGCGCCAGGATACGCCGCATCGAGCGGGTGGGGGAAAATTCGCCGGCGACGATGCGCACCGAAACGCAGGCCCGGCAGCTTTCGCAGGCCGGCCGGTAGGCGATATTCTGTGACCGGCGGAACCCGCCCTGGGTGAGGAGATCATTCAGTTCAGGCGCCCGCTCGCCCACCATGTGGGTAAACACCTTCCGTTCCATCTCCTGCGGCAGATACGGGCAGGTTGCCGGTGCGGTCAGGTAAAACTGTGGAGACGGTGCAGTTTGCGTGTTCATATGGCGCGGGGATCGCTCTTCTAGGCCGCTTGGAAAACATTAGCATGGCGCAAGATTGAAAAAGGTCAATCGCGACTTTTTGAACTGTCGCGTTGCGATGTCGTAAACCTGTGATTTAAGGTTTGCCGGCTGCATGACAGCGGCGGGATGACGCAACAACCCGTCGCCATCCCGCCGCAAATCAGCCGAATCAATAGGCGTCGCGGCGGACCGTAACCGTGCCGATGAGCAGGTCATGCAGCAGTCGGCCACGGTCGGTGAACAGGCCGACCAGCAGGACAAGCGGCGTCAGCAGCGCGTTGGCGATCCAGAAGATCACCAGATGGACGATGGCTGTGAGAAAATCCATTGGCCGGCCGTCGGTGCGGGCGATTGCCAGCCCCATCATGCTCATGCCCGGCGATGCCTGCTTCGGGCCGCCCACCGTTATGCCGAAATACAGCATCGCGAGGCCGGCAAAGAGCACCGGATAAAGGAAAAAGCCAAGGCCGAGCGTCAGGATGCCGAGGAAGAACACCACGACCGCAGCCGGGATCCACAAGAGGGCGACGATCGCGTAATCGATCACGAACGCCATGGCGCGCCGGCTGAGCACGCCCTGATAGGCCCGCCAGTCATTGCTCGGAATTCTGAGATTTTCGTCCTGCACGCTCATGTCTGTGTCTCCAGTTCTCTGCCTGATATGGGAAGTGGCGGCAAAAATGCAAATCCGTCACGCAAGGTGAACCTGCCGTGGGCGATGATGTGCCGGCATAGGCCTTGTGCTACCAGGCGGCAACCCATTGCTGGCTGATCTTGCGGGCGCTGAAACAGACCGTGGCGGGTGTCACCGCTTGGCCAGAATCCGCGCCACATCCATGGCGAAATAGCTGAGGATGCCGTCGCAGCCGGCGCGCTTGAAGGCAAGCAGGGTTTCGAGCATGACGCGTTCGCCGTCGATCCAGCCATTGGCGGCGGCGGCCTTGATCTGCGAATACTCTCCGGAGACCTGATAGGCAAAGACCGGCAGCCCAAAGCTTTCCTTCATCCGCCAGCAGATATCGAGATAGGGCAGGCCGGGCTTGACCATCAGCATGTCGGCGCCTTCCTCGACGTCGAGGGCAGCGTCACGCATCGCTTCGGTGCCATTGGCCGGATCGATATAGTAGGTCTTCTTGTCACCCTTGAGCAGGCCGCTGGTGCCGATCGCTTCACGGTAAGGGCCATAGAAGGCCGAGGCGAACTTGGTGGCATAGGCCATGATGCCGACATTCTGGTGACCGGCTGCATCCAGCGCCCGGCGGATGGCGCCGATGCGGCCATCCATCATGTCGGAAGGCGCGATGATGTCGGCGCCGGCATCGGCCTGCAGGACGGCGGCCTTGGCGATCTGCGCCACTGTCTCGTCGTTGACAATCTCGCCGTTGCGCAGGATGCCGTCATGGCCATGGCTGGTGAACGGGTCGAGCGCCACGTCGGTTATCACGCCGATATTCGGCACGGCCTTCTTGATGGCCCGCGTCGTCTCATTGATCAGGTTGTTGGCGGCAAGGCTGTTGGAGCCGGTGTCGTCGCGCAGGGAAATATCGACATTCGGGAAGGTCGCAAGGGCCGGGATACCGAGATCGGCGGCTTGCCTGGCTGCCTCCACGGCCCTGTCGACGCTCATCCGGTTGACACCGGGCATGGCGTCGATCGGCTCGACGATGTTTTCGCCGGGAACAACGAAGATCGGCCAGATCAGGTCATCGACCGTCAGCCGGTTTTCCTGCACCATCCGGCGGGTCCAGTCGGCCTTGCGGTTGCGACGCATGCGGCGGTGGCCGGTGATGAGGTCAACGGTGTCGGTCTTGTCGGTCATGGCGATCGTCTTTCGTCAGCTTCGTCTTGATCTGGTTGCGTTTATCATGGGCAATCGTCAAAGGAAAATGTTTGAGGTGCGGCGTTTCATCGTCCCTTGAAGGGCCGTGGGTCTTTTCCTGCTGGTTGCAATCCCCATATTCCTTCGGATGCAACCGGGCTGGCCTGATTGCCGGGAGACGTGGGGGGAACATGGGCGAGACGCAACGCAAGCTGACAACGATCTTCTGCGCCGACGTGCAGGACTACACACGCCTGATGGGAGCGGACGAGGAAGGCACGCTGGCGATGCTGAAGCGTTACCGCGAGGCGATGTCCCGGCTGATCGACGCCCATGGCGGGCGGGTGATCAATACCTGGGGCGACGGGGTGATTGCCGAATTCCCGAGCGTCGTTGAGTGCCTGCGTGCGGCAATGGACGTTCAAAACGAGCTGGCCGGCCGCAATGCGGCGCGGCCGGCGGACGGTCGCATGTTGTTTCGCATCGGCATCAATCTCGGCGATGTGATCGTCGATGGCGACGATATCTACGGGGACGGCGTCAATATTGCCGCCCGGCTGCAGGCATCGGCCGAAGCCGGCGGGATTGTCATTTCCAATACCGTATACGACCAGGTGCGCAACAAGGTGGCCGTCAGCTTCGATTTCCTCGGGCCGTTGCCGGTCAAGAATATCGCCGACGCGGTGCCGAGCTATGCCGTGCGCGTCGGCGACGGCACAAGCGAGACGCCGTCACGGGCGGACACGACGCCTCGCCCGGCTCCCAAGCCAGGGACCGGCGCAGATGCCGGAACACGGCCGGACGCCAAAGCAGCGACGTCCGTGGCGCGACTGGCGCCGATCGCGCGCCCGCTGCTTGCGATCGCCGGGCTGGCGGCCGTTGTTCTCGTCGCCATCAACGCCCTGTCCTGGCGCGGCGTTTTCTGGTCGGCATGGCCGGTTCTGGGGCTGGCTGTCCTTTGGGCGCTGGTCTGGGTGTCCATCCAGAACCGTTTCGACCGACTCCTCGCAGCCCTCAGCGTCATCGGCCTGGGCATTGCCGGGATCAATGTTTTGACGTGGAACGGGATTTTCTGGTCCGGCTGGCCGCTTCTCGCGATTGGCACCGTGGCGGCCCTGTACCGGATCATCCGCCGTTGACAGGGCGGCGCGCCGATAGCTGCGTGTGCCGTGTCCGGATGCCGAGGAGAGCTGCCTCGAATCGCGGCGGAGCGCTCGCCGGTGCGCCGTGCGGGGAAAAATATCCGTCTGGCAAAGCGCTCGTCCCCGACCTATCTTCGCCGCCATGGCCCCTGATTCTGTAAAAATCCCCAAAATCTCGCTGACCGAAAGGCTGTTCGGGCTGTTCCTGCGGCTGGTGGCCGTATCGTCTTTCTGGTTCGGCCTGAACTATTGGGCAATGCTGATCGGCTTTTCCTTCGGCGGCGGCGGCCGGTTCGATCTTCTGCCGGTGCCGTGGCGGGTAGCAGCAACAGCACTCGCCGTTGTCTATCCCGTCGCAGCGCTTGGATTGTGGCTGCTGGTCTCCTGGGGGCCGGTTATCTGGGTGGTGGCAGCCGGGGTGGAACTCGTCATGTTCGGTGTCTATCCGCAGATATTCGGGGCCAAGCCTTTGATCGTCATCCTGCACGCCGCAGTGGCCGTTACCTTCGTGCTTTTCCGGGCTACGATCTTCTATCAGCGGGCCAAGCAGGCCCGTGCTGCAAGAATTGATTTACCCTGAGACAAGGGCTGTGGATAGTAAGGCGCTGTTAAGGCTGGTGTTTAAGTAGAATTTTATACGTATTCGATAGTGTCTACCTCAAGGCGGGAAGAGAAACATACACCGCCAAACAAAACAGTGAGGCAGTCATCATGAACACCAAAATGAAACCGCAGGCCGTTGCCGTCAAAGACCCCCACGAAGATGCGATCCGTTCGCTCTACATGGAATCCCTTCATCTCGTCGAACGTCTTCACCGTCGTCTGCTCGACGTCGTCAAGGACGAATTCGACCGGTCGGGCCGCTCCGACGTCAACGCCGTCCAGGCGCTTCTCCTCTTCAACATCGGCAATTCGGAACTGACGGCCGGCGAACTGCGCTCGCGCGGTTACTACCTCGGCTCCAACGTATCCTACAATGTTAAAAAGCTGGTTGATCTCGGCTTCATCAATCACCAGCGCTCGCGCGTCGACCRCCGCTCGGTCCGCATCAGCCTGACGGACGAGGGCCAGGACATCGCCGAAACGGTCGCCAAGCTCTATGAACGCCATATCGGCTCGATCCAGAAGGTCGGCGGCATCGGCACCGACGAGTTCGGCCAGATGAACAAGCTCCTGCAGCGCCTCGACCGCTTCTGGAACGACACGATGCTCTACAAGCTCTGATCAGCCCCGTAAGCTGACTGCTGTTTCTCCTCTCCTGCGGCTCAATGGCCGCAGGATGAGAAGCGCACATAGGACGGAACGACGAGGAAGCCTTCATCGCGTTCGACATCGTTCAGGCGTTTCTTCGAGAATGCGCCGATCAACGATCTGCCGTAAATTGCGTGAGACCACATAGGTCGAACTGCTACTGGGTAGCCACGCACCGCCCGATGACCGTGGCACCGACGCCGGTAACCTTTTCAACCTCGACCGTGCAGTTGGCCATTGAAGCGGAAACGACGCCAATCGGGATATTTTCGGGAACAGAATAGTTGCGTCCCATTATGCTCATGAGCACTCCGCCAGGAATGGGTTTTTCAAGGTAGACGACCAGTTCTGTGCCGGGATATCGAAATTCACTCTTGTACGAGAGAGTTTGGACGGCTGCTTCCCCGTTATAGGTCGCTATGACGTTTGAAAGGCGTGCGATGACATCGCGGGCCTGCTTGTTGTCAGCCCCCAGCACCGCGTTTGCATCCTTTGCCGCTTTGATGTCCAAGGCGGCTTGATCGAGCTTAACCTGCAGCGCATTTGCACGCTCGGTTTCGTTGGTAACCGCAGCCTTCGGAACGGTCTCGCCTGTGTACCAATCAAACGCCTTTGGGCCGATGTTTGACGCAACGCCGCCCATCGCACCAAGTCCAGCCGACACGACCGAGAAGGCGGCGGTGACCAGAGCGGTGTAGAGTGTGAACCGATTGTCGGACATAGAAAACAATACTCCCCGTTGAAATCGCGTCCCGATAGCAGTTGGAAGTTGCCAATCGGTTGAGAGCAATGAGGCATTGCAAACATCTTGCTATTGAGCCGGCTTGGAACTGAAACTGTCGCCAGACCCAAGCTGAGGTCCACCGGGGTGCTCATTATCTTCACGGCAGGCAGCTTCCTCGTTTTGGTCCGCTGTCAGGGCAATTTCATCCGTCTGCATCTTGTCCAACAGCCCATGGCGACCGCCAGGCGACACGAATTGGCCATATTACTGTGACAGCGACGAGCCTTGGGAATGCGGGTCCTGCGTTGCTTCTGTTGCCGATGCGCGACTGGCCGCAAATTGCGTTCGCGATCTCAAAAATGTGAACGGCGGGCAGGGAGCTGCAAGTATAGTTTGCGTTTGTTAACCATATTCGTGATAGCTCTGCGTTTTGCGTCGCAGCATTGGATGGTAGGAAATATGTCGAAAAAACCCGGAATTGATGCTTTTTCGCGCCGTGGCTTCCTGGCCTCGGCGGCGGCTTTCGGCGCTGCAGCATGGGCCGGTGGCGCGTTTGCGCAGGACGCGCTTGACGAGATCATCAATGCACCGCGCCGCGGCGCCTGGGACGACCAGTTTGACGCCAAGGCTTCGCGCAGCGCCACGGCCGTCGTGTCCAATACCCCGATCTTCGGTATGAATACGCTTGCCAACACCCAGAACGCCGTTGGCCAGTATCAGCAGATCGTTTCGGCCGGCGGCTGGCCGCAGGTCAATTCGCCGGTTCGGCTGGAAATGGGCGTCTCCGATCCGTCCGTGCAGGCCCTGCGCCAGCGTCTGATCATCTCCGGCGACCTGCCGCGCTCCGCCGGCATTTCCAATTCCTTCGACAGCTATGTCGATGGCGCGGTCAAGCGCTTCCAGGCCCGCCACGGCCTGCCCGCCGACGGCGTGCTCGGCGAATATTCGGTCAAGGCAATGAACATCTCGGCCGATGTCCGCCTCGGCCAGCTGAATACGAACATCGTGCGCCTGCAGTCGATGTCCGGCGATCTCGGCAACCGCTATGTTCTGGTCAACATTCCGGCTGCCTATATCGAAGCCGTCGAAAACGGCCGCGTCGCGACGCGCCATACGGCGGTCGTCGGCCGTATCAGCCGCCCGACCCACATCATCAACTCGAAGATCTACGAGGTCATCCTCAACCCCTATTGGACGTCTCCGCGCTCGATCGTCGAGAAGGACATCGTTCCCCTGATGCGCAAGGACCCGGAATATCTGAACAAGAATTCGATCCGCCTCATTGACGGACAGGGCAACGAGGTCGCGCCGGAAACGATCGACTGGAATGCCGAGAAGGCGCCGAACCTGACCTTCCGCCAGGATCCCGGCAAGACCAACGCAATGGCCTCGACGAAGATCAACTTCCACAACCCGAACAACGAGTACATGCACGACACGCCGCAGCAGGGCCTGTTCAACAAGCTCGCGCGGTTCGAGAGTTCCGGCTGCGTGCGCGTCCAGAACGTGCGCGACCTGACCACCTGGCTTTTGCGCGACACGCCCGGCTGGTCGCGCCAGCAGATCGAATCGACGATTCGCGCCGGCCAGAACTCGCCGATCAAGCTGGCGGTCGAAGTCCCGGTCTATTTCAAGTATATCACCGCCTGGGCGGCAACCGACGGCATCGTGCAGTTCCGCGACGACATCTACGAGATGGACGGCGAGCAGGAACTGGCGCTGCAGACCACCACCGGCATCGAGCAGGCGGCAGGTACCGTCGAACGGGACAATCTACCGCAGTAAAAGCCGGTCTGCATTTGATTGAGCCAAGGCCGCGCACCTTTGAAGGGGAGCGCGGCCTTTTGTTTTAGCGGCGGCTGTCGTATTCCCGCCGCGGCAAATGGGGGAAATGACGCAAATCGCACAGCCCGTATTGCCCTTGCCATGCGAGGACGGTAAACACCGTGCCACCGCCTCTTAAGGAGCTTTGAGAATGAGCGTTTCTTCCGCCGCCACCGACGTATTCTTTAGCCGTTCTCTCGCCGACAGCGATCCGGATATTTTTGGTGCGATCGAAAAGGAGCTGGGCCGCCAGCGCCATGAGATCGAGCTGATCGCTTCTGAGAACATTGTCTCGCGCGCCGTGCTCGAAGCCCAGGGCTCGATCATGACCAACAAGTATGCCGAGGGCTATCCGGGCAAGCGCTATTACGGCGGCTGCCAGTTCGTCGATATCGCTGAAGAACTCGCCATCGAGCGCGCCAAGAAGCTGTTCGGCGTCAACTTTGCCAACGTTCAGCCGAATTCCGGTTCGCAAATGAACCAGGCCGTGTTCCTGGCGCTGCTGCAGCCGGGCGACACCTTCATGGGCCTCGATCTCAACTCCGGGGGACACCTGACGCACGGTTCGCCGGTCAACATGTCCGGCAAGTGGTTCAACGTCGTGTCCTACGGCGTGCGCGAAGGCGACAACCTGCTCGATATGGATGCCGTGGCCGAAAAGGCTCGCACTCACAAGCCGAAGCTGATCATCGCTGGCGGCACCGCCTATTCCCGCATCTGGGACTGGAAGCGGTTCCGCGAAATTGCCGATGAAGTCGGCGCCTACCTCATGGTTGACATGGCGCACATTGCCGGTCTCGTTGCCGGTAACCAGCACCCGTCGCCATTCCCGCATTGCCACGTTGCCACCACCACCACGCACAAGTCGCTGCGTGGACCGCGCGGCGGCATGATCCTGACCAATGACGAGGATCTGGCAAAGAAGTTCAACTCGGCAGTCTTCCCGGGCCTGCAGGGCGGCCCGCTGATGCATGTCATCGCCGCCAAGGCAGTTGCTCTCGGTGAAGCGCTGAAGCCGGAGTTCCAGGATTACGCGGCCCAGATCGTCAAGAACGCCAAGGCGCTGTCCGAAACGCTGGTGGCCGGCGGTCTCGACATCGTTTCGGGCGGCACCGACAACCATCTGATGCTGGTCGATCTGCGCAAGAAGAACGCCACCGGCAAGCGGGCTGAAGCAGCACTTGGCCGCGCCTACGTCACCTGCAACAAGAACGGTATCCCGTTCGACCCGGAAAAGCCGTTCGTCACCTCCGGCGTTCGCCTCGGCACGCCTGCCGGTACGACACGCGGTTTCAAGGAAGCCGAATTCCGCGAAATCGGCAACCTGATCGTCGAAGTCCTCGATGGCCTCAAGGTCGCCAATTCGGATGAAGGCAATGCTGCGGTAGAGGCTGGTGTTCGCGAAAAAGTCGTCAAGCTGACCGACCGTTTCCCGATGTACCCGTATCTCTGATCCCCTACCTCTGATCAAGGAGCCCGAATGCGCTGCCCCTATTGCGGATCGGAAGACAGCCAGGTGAAGGACAGCCGTCCTGCGGAGGATGGCGCCGCCATCCGCCGCCGGCGCATCTGCCCGGATTGCGGCGGCCGCTTCACGACCTTCGAAAGGGTGCAGCTTCGGGAACTGATGATCCTGAAGAAGACCGGCCGCAAGGCGCCGTTCGACCGCGATAAACTGCTCAGGTCGTTCGAAATCGCGCTTCGCAAGCGGCCGGTCGATCGTGACCGGATCGAGCGGGCGGTGTCGGGCATCGTCCGGCGGCTGGAAAGCTCCGGCGAAACGGAAATCCCCTCCGAAGAGATCGGCCTGCAGGTGCTTGAGGCGCTAAAAGGCCTCGATGACGTTGCCTTTGTCCGTTACGCTTCGGTCTACCGCGATTTCTCCCATGCCGAGGACTTCGAGAAGGTGATCGCCGAGATCAGCGCCAAGATCGCGCGCGATCCCGGGGCCTGATCGCTGCTACTGCATAATTCCTTGTATCGGAATCGATTCAAGGAAAGATTATGCAGCAGATCAAAAGTGTTACAGCGACCTTTGCGCGTCATGAATGACGCGCGGCGCTGTGGTACCTGCGCCGCCCGAAAGGGCGGCGTTTGACGTCTGCAGGGTGAGGGATGGCATCGACATGGCGGAAATGGCTGAAGACCAGCGTTTTATGGCGGAGGCGCTGCGCCTCGCACACATGAACCTTGGTGCGACCGGCTCCAATCCGTCCGTCGGCTGCGTGATTGTCCGCAACGATGGGGGCGGCCCGAAGATCGTCGGCAGTGCCGTCACGGCAAAGGGCGGCAGGCCGCATGCGGAAACGCAGGCCCTGGCCGCCGCCGGAGCGGCCGCGCGCGGCGCCACGGCTTATGTCACGCTCGAACCCTGCTCCCATCACGGCAAGACGCCGCCCTGTGCCGGCGCTTTGATCGCAGCCGGTGTCGCCCGCGTCGTCGTGTCCGTCATCGATCCGGACGAACGCGTTTCGGGGCATGGGCTGGAGATGCTGCGCGACGCCGGCATTAAGGTCGTCACCGGTGTTCTAGCGGAGGAAGGCGAGCGCGAGCTTGAGGGATACCTCATGCGCAAGCGCAGCAACCGGCCGTATGTCACTCTCAAACTCGCTGTTTCCGCCGACGGCATGATCGGCATCAAGGGGCGGGGGCAGGTGCCGATTACCGGTGCCGAAGCCCGAGCGTTGGTCCATCGGCTGCGGGCCGAGACCGATGCCATCCTCGTCGGTATCGGCACGGCGATTGCCGACGATCCGCAATTGACCGCGCGCATCCCCGGCCTGGAGCATCGGTCGCCGTTGCGCATCGTCATCGACGATGATCTCAACCTGCCGGTCACCTCGAAGCTCGCACAGACCGCGCGGGATGTGCATGTGCTTGTGGTGACGGGTCAGAGTGAGGGTTCCGTTGCCTTTCTTGAACGGCGCCAGGCCCTGGAATCAGCCGGTGTCGAGGTTGTCGTCTGCGACCCGAAGGTGCCGGCCGATCTGCTCGCTGCTCTGGCAACGCGGGGCGTATCCTCGCTTGTTGTCGAGGGTGGTGCAAAGACGGCACAGCAATTCCTCAATGATGGGTTGATCGACCGGATTCTTCTGTTTACCGCGCCGCTTGCCCTTGGCGAGGAGGGTGTACCATCCCCACTTGACCGGAAACTGATCCCGGTGGGCTTCGTTCACACGCGGACGGACACATTTGGCGACGACCTCCTCGACACCTATGAATATGAAAGAGCTTCCTGATGTTTACCGGCATTATCACCGATATCGGCACTGTCGAAACGATTACGTCGCTTGATGAAGGCATCAAGCTGCGCATCGCCACGGCCTATGATCCCAAGGGCATCGACATCGGCGCCTCGATCGCCTGTTCCGGCGTCTGCCTGACCGTGACGACGCTGCCGGAAGAGGGGGCAAACGGGCGCTGGTTCGAGGTCGAGGCCTGGGAAGAGGCGTTGCGGCTGACGACGATTTCGTCGTGGAGTGCGACCCAGAAGATCAATCTGGAACGCTCGCTGAAGATCGGCGACGAACTCGGCGGCCATCTGGTTTCCGGCCATGTCGATGGCAAGGCGGAAATTCTGTCGGTTGAAACCGAAGGCGAGGCAACCCGCTTCCGCCTGCGCGCGCCGGAACATCTGGCAAAATTCGTGGCACCGAAGGGCTCTGTCGCGCTGGACGGGACATCCTTGACGGTCAATGCCGTCGACGGCCCGGATTTCGACGTACTGCTTATCCGTCATTCGCTGGAAGTGACGACCTGGGGTCAACGCAAGGCCGGCGACTTCGTCAATTTCGAAGTCGATACGATGGCACGCTATGCGGCAAGGCTGGCGGAATTTCCGGTGGCGAAGGTTTGAGGATTAAGCCTTAACTCGTCGCCCTCTTGTCTTGACTTGCCAAGAATTTCGGAAATGGTGAACGCGAACACAGAATACAGGATATCGCGAGGCGCGTGATGAGGAGACATGATCTCCGGCTTGTTGCTCAGGCAAAGATTGACGATGCAGAAGCTCTTTTGCAGCTTGGACGAGCTTCAAATGCCTATTATTTGGCAGGGTATGCGATTGAAATCGGACTTAAGGCCTGCGTCGCGAAACAGATCTCTGCCGAGACAATTCCCGAGTTGAGTTTTATCCGATCAATCTACGATCATGACCTCCAGAAGTTAGTAAAAGTCGCTGGTTTGTCTGCGCTGTTGAAAGAGGCTCAGGATCACAATCCGACGTTTGCCGCAAACTGGGCGATTGTCTGTGAGTGGGGGCCAGACATAAGGTATAATATTATAGACGTAGGAACGACCCAGATAATGTTGGGGGCGGTTACCAACCAAGCAAATGGAGTTCTGCCATGGATCAAAGCACATTGGTGAGAAACGGGCAAAACCTCGTAAGGTTTTTGGATCAAACACCAGCAAAACCACGATTTGCGATGTGGGTGAATTTTTCTGACACTGACAGTTGGAAACTTTGGATTGTTCCCGCAAAAGAAATGAACGATAAGCGCCAATTCTATTTCACCGTCGCAGATACCGTTTCACGGCATAGAGACGATCTAGCCGGCCTTGACATAGGTGCAGTTGAGTTTACCGGAGAAGGAAAGCCTGTGGTGCAGGCTATGAAATCCTTCATAAACATGCCCGACATCGGGTCGGCGAATGTCGCTGGCAATAGATTTAACGGCGTTTTCTTGCCTGATGGTATTGTTATTAGATCAAACCTATAGTTTGCGGTGCGCAGGTCGTCATCGTGCTAGCCAGTGAAAAGGGCTCAATCGGGCCTCTCCCTCCCATCTGTGTTTGGCAGTAGGGTACGGCTAAGAGTGGCGAAAGGTGGTTTGCCTCAAACCGCAGATGACGCCAATCACCGCTCCAGCAGGATCACCTGTGCACCGTGATACGTCGTTCGCCGCGCTTCCTTGAACTGTAGCTTCGATGCCACCCGCAAAGATGCGAGGTTGGCGACGTCGATGATGCAGGTCTTCTTCAGCGCCGGAAACTGCTGGTCACCCCATTTCAATACTGCGGCGACGGCCTCTGTCGCAAGACCACGGCCGTGCGAGCGTGGCGACAGTGCCCAGCCGGTTTCCATCGTGCCTTCGAGGGACGGGGTGATGACGCGGTGGAGGTCATGAAAGCCGGCCTCGCCGATGAACTGGCCGGTCGCGCGGTCCTGCAATGCCAGGAAGCCAAAGCCGAAATAATGCCACATGCCGACCTGGCGCAGGAAACGCGTCCAGGCCTGCTCGCGCGAAAACGGCACGCCGCCGATGAAGCGCGTCACCTCGGCATCGGCAAACAGGGCGCTATAGGCGGCAAAGTCGTCGCGGCGGTAGGGGCGAAGGATCAGGCGTTCGGTTTCGATGGTGGGGACGCTGTGCATGGGCTGTTCAGTCCGTTTGAATGCGATTCCCCTATTCGATCAGATTCCCGGCTCGCCGTCCCAATAATCGGTTTCGCTTTCCTTGCGTCCGACAAAACGGAAGACGGGTTTTCCGCCGGGCACCGCCCGCGACTTGGCAAGGAACTTTCCCGAATCCGGATATTCGACAATTTCGGCCTTCGCACTGGTCGAAATTGAAAGATAGGTGAGGGGGACAGTGCCGGTATTGATCAGGTGATGGGCGGTCTCCGGGCCGCCGGCCGGCGCGCCGAGTACGTCGCCCGGTTTGACGGGGTAGCGATCGGGACCGAAGCGATACTCGCCCTGTCCGCTCAGAATGACGAACAGTTCCTCCTCGATATGGTGATTGTGGAACGGGCAGCCGGATTTGCCCGGCGGTACTTCGCCGTAGCCGATGCCGAGATCCTTCAGGCCGAGTTTTGCGCCGAAGGATGCGTCCCGGGACTCGAAGAACGTGCCTTCGTGCCAATGGTCCAGCTCAAGTTCGCTGGGATTGACGACGGGTTTGTATTTCTCTGTCATGTTTTCCTCCGCTCCGGGCAAACTTGTACAGAACGGCCATCGGATTGAAAAGACGGCGGCAATTTCGGTGTTTTCGCCTGCAACGGTCCTCAATGGTCTTGCCAAATCGGCGCCAGACGCGAAAAATGCTTGCCAACGGGGCTCCGGCGTGGTTTGACCGCCGCCTGCGCTGGAGATGTCCGGCCCCCAATTTCAGACAGGTGACAAATGTCCGATACTGAGAAACCACATATTCTGATTGTGGAAGCGCGTTTCTATGACGACATGGCCGACGCTTTGCTCGATGGCGCGACGTCAGCGCTCAAGGATGCCGGCGCGACCTATGATGTCGTGACCGTTCCCGGCGCGCTGGAGATTCCAGCGGCCATCGCCATGGCGCTCGACGGCATCGACAATGGCGGCACCGAGTATGACGGTTTCGTCGCGCTCGGCATGGTCATCCGCGGCGAGACCTACCACTTCGACATCGTCTCGAACGAATCCTCGCGCGCCCTGATGGATCTTGCCGTCAGCGAAAGCCTTGCCATCGGCAATGGCATCCTGACCGTCGAAAACGACGATCAGGCCTGGGCCCGCGCCAGGAAGAGCGAAGGCGACAAGGGTGGTTTTGCTGCCCGCGCAGCGCTCACCATGATCGACCTGAAGATCAAGCTGGGCGGCGAACAGTGAGCGATAATCCTACCAATCCGCCGGCCGACCAGCCGGTCAAGCAGGCAAACCAGCGCGGTGCTGCCCGTCTTGCTGCTGTTCAGGCCCTCTACCAGATGGATGTCGGCGGTACCGGCGTGCTCGAGATCGTCGCGGAATACGAAGCCCATAGGCTTGGCCAGGAAATCGACGGCGATACCTATCTGAAGGCGGATGCCTCGTGGTTTCGCTCGATCGTGGCTGGCGTCGTGCGCGACCAGCGCCTGCTCGATCCGCTGATCGGCACGGCCCTCCAGGACGACTGGGCGCTTTCGCGTCTCGATTCGACGGTCCGCGCTATCCTGCGCGCCGGCACGTTCGAGCTGCGCGAACGCAAGGACGTGCCCGTCGCCGTGATCGTCACCGAATATGTCGAGATCGCCAAGGCGTTCTTCGAAGAGGATGAGCCCAAGCTCGTCAATGCCGTGCTTGACCGGATCGCCCGCACGATCAGAACCGACGTCAAGAAATAGGACATGCGATGTCAGGGCGGACTGGCGGTGTGCAGGACATGGATCATGAACTGCGTGGTGCCCGCCGCAATGTCTATCTGCTGACTGCGGCCCAGGCCGTTCTCGGGACGATCGGTCCGATCGTCTTTTCCGTCGGCGGTGTCGCCGGATATCAGCTGCTTGGTGCCGACAAGTCGCTGGCGACAGCTCCGCTGACAGGGTTCAATGTCGGCGTCGCGCTCGGCGCGGTTTTCGTCGCCGCCACGTCCCGGTTGCTCGGCCGCAAGGCAGCCTTCGTGGTTGGCGCGCTTCTGGGCGCCGGAGGCGGAGTACTTGCCGCCTATGCGCTGTTTCAAAGTGACTTCTGGCTGTTTGCGTTGGGATTGTGCATATCCGGCGTCGCCGGCGGCTTTACCCAGAAACTGCGCTTTGCCGCGGCGGACGCGTCCCCCCGGTTCTATAAGCCGAGAGCGATCTCCTGGATTTTGGCCGGCGGCATGGGGTCTGCCGTGCTCGGGCCGCAACTGGTCATCCTGACGAAGGATATGCTGGCGCCCGTGTTCTTTGCCGGTGCCTTCATCGCGCTCGTTCCCACCTGCTTAGCGGCAATCGCCATCCTGGCGTTTCTGCGGCTGCCGGATCTACGCCCCGTCGCAGGCACCACTGCAGCCGGCCCCATCCGCCCGTTGCGCGAGATCGTGCTCAACCAGCGCTTCCTCACCGGCATGGTCTGCGGCATCTCCACCTATGCGCTGATGACCTTCATGATGACCGGCGCGCCGATCGCCATGGTGGTCGGCTGCGGCTTCTCGCAGGACATGGCAACGCTCGGCATCCAGTGGCATGTGCTGGCGATGTTTGCGCCGAGCTTCTTCACCGGCATGCTGGTCAGCCGCTATGGTGCCGAAAGGGTGGTCGCCTGCGGGCTGGTCATCCTGATGCTGTGCGCACTGGTGGCGCATGCGGGGATTGCGCTGTGGAATTTCTGGGGTGCGCTGATCCTGCTCGGGGCCGGATGGAACTTTGGCTTCATCGGCTCGACGGCGATTGTCGCCTCAAGCTACCGGCCGCAGGAAGCCGACAAGGTGCAGGGTTTTCACGACATCATCCTGTTCACCGCGGTTGCGCTCGCGTCCTTCGGTTCCGGCAAGGTCCTCACCGCCTATGGCTGGGACATGCTGAGCGCTGCCATCTGGCCGGTGACGGCATTCTGCCTTTTGCTGCTCATTTCGCTGTTTGTCGCCGAAAGGCGGCGTGCTGCCTGAGATTTATCTCCAAAAGTCGTATTCCGTATTTGTAAGGCACCGCCAACCTACCGAAAAACGTGGGTTTTTCCGATTGGGGCGGCTTGACGATCCCGATTCGCCACCGCACTCTGCGGCCACGTATGCGGCCCATGCTTGAAGAGGAGGTTTGGTCTGCTGCGCTTTTTGGGGGCCTGTGGAACGGAGTGAGCCCGCAGGCTAAACGGAGGAAAGAGCGAAATGACCATACTTCTGGGCGTTATCGCATGCGGGTTGCTTTCGGTGGTCTATGCCATCTGGGCGACGCAATCGGTGCTGTCAGCCGATCAGGGCAATGCCCGCATGCAAGAGATTGCAGGCTTCATACGCGAGGGGGCGCAGGCCTATCTCACACGTCAATACATGACCATTGCCATGGTCGGCGCCGTCGTTTTCGTCGCTGCATGGGTTCTTCTCTCCGCGACAGCCGCCATCGGCTTCCTGATCGGCGCGGTTCTGTCGGGTATGGCCGGTTTCATCGGCATGCACGTCTCGGTGAGAGCCAACGTGCGCACCGCGCAGGCATCCTCCGTCAGTCTTGCGGCAGGTCTCGGCATCGCCTTCAAGTCCGGTGCGATCACCGGCATGCTGGTCGCAGGTCTCGCCCTGCTCGGCGTCACGATCTACTATCTCGTCCTGACGGCCGGTCTTGGCCTTGCCGAAGGCTCGCGTGAAGTGATCGATGCCTTGGTGTCGCTTGGCTTTGGTGCGTCGCTGATCTCGATCTTTGCCCGTCTCGGCGGCGGCATCTTCACCAAGGGCGCCGATGTCGGCGGCGATCTCGTCGGCAAGGTGGAAGCCGGTATTCCGGAAGACGATCCCCGCAACCCCGCCACCATCGCAGACAATGTCGGCGACAATGTTGGCGACTGCGCCGGCATGGCGGCCGACCTGTTCGAAACCTACGCCGTCTCGATCGTCGCCACCATGGTTCTGGCATCGATCTTCTTTGCCGGCGGTGCCAACCTTGGCCTCGTCATGAGCTATCCGCTGGCGATCTGCGGCGCCTGCATCATCACCTCGATCATCGGCGCCTTCTTCGTCAAGCTCGGCTCCAACGGCTCGATCATGGGCGCGCTCTACAGGGGCCTGATCGCCACCGGTCTGCTATCGATCATCGGTCTTGGCGCAGCGACGTCGCTCACCATCGGCTGGGGCTCGATCGGCACCGTCGAGGGCAAGGACATCACCGGTACCAACCTGTTCGTCTGCGGTATTCTCGGCCTTGTCGTCACCGCGCTGATCGTGGTGATCACCGAGTACTATACCGGCACCAACAAGCGGCCGGTCAACTCCATTGCCCAGGCCTCCGTCAGCGGCCACGGCACCAACGTCATCCAAGGCCTTGCCGTGTCGCTGGAATCGACGGCGCTTCCAGCCATCGTCATCGTCGGCGGCATCGTCGCCACCTACCAGCTGGCAGGCCTGTTCGGTACCGGTATCGCCGTCACCGCCATGCTCGGCATTGCTGGCATGATCGTGGCGCTCGACGCCTTCGGCCCGGTCACCGACAATGCCGGCGGTATCGCCGAAATGGCGCACCTTCCGCCGGAAGTGCGCAAATCCACCGATGCACTCGATGCGGTCGGCAACACGACCAAGGCCGTCACCAAGGGCTATGCGATCGGTTCGGCCGGTCTCGGCGCCCTGGTGCTGTTTGCTGCCTATTCGAACGACCTGAAGTACTTTGCCGCCAACGGCGACAAATTTCCATATTTTGCCGATGTCGGGACGATTTCGTTTGATCTGTCCAACCCATACGTGGTTTCCGGCCTGATTTTCGGCGGTCTCATTCCGTATCTGTTCGGCGGCATCGCCATGACCGCCGTCGGCCGTGCCGCCGGTTCGGTGGTGGAGGAAGTGCGCCGCCAGTTCAAGGAAAAGCCAGGCATCATGGCAGGCACCGACCGGCCGGATTACGGCCGCGCCGTCGACATGCTGACCAAGGCGGCGATCCGCGAAATGATCGTGCCGTCGCTGCTGCCGGTGCTGGCTCCGATCGTCGTTTATTTTGGCGTGCTTCTGATTTCCGGCTCGAAGGCCTCGGCCTTTGCAGCGCTCGGTGCTTCGCTTCTCGGTGTTATCGTCAACGGCATCTTCGTCGCCATCTCGATGACCTCGGGCGGCGGTGCCTGGGACAATGCCAAGAAGAGCTTTGAAGACGGCTTCGTCGACAAGGATGGCACGCGCCACATGAAGGGATCGGAGGCCCACAAGGCTTCCGTGACCGGTGATACCGTCGGCGATCCCTACAAGGATACGGCTGGTCCGGCCGTCAACCCGGCAATCAAGATCACCAACATCGTTGCGCTGCTGCTTCTGGCGGTTCTTGCAGGGTGATGGCTTGAGAACAAGCCCGCAGCATCGCTTCGGTGTTGCGGGCAAAAAAACGACAGGCAAAGAAAAACCCGCCGGCTCAATGCGCGCCAGCGGGTTTTTTTACGAGATCATGATCGTGCGTATCAGTTGCCGCCCAGAACCGACTTCGCCATGCTCTTGCCAATGCCGTTGCCGGTCAGCAGCTGACCGAGGAAGGTCATTTCCTTGCCGCCGGTTGGCGTGGTGCGGGAAATCATGTCGAAGACCTTGCCGTCCTGCAGCGTGTAATGTGCCAGCTGCGAAACGACGCCGTCCTTGTCGAAATAGACGGCGAGCACGCTCTGGTCGATCAGCTTCGGCTTCATGAAGGCGACGGGGCGCTGACGTTTCTGCGAAATGTAGTAGAAGACTTCATTGTCGAACGTGGCTGTCGTCGACGGCGTTCCCAGCGACAAAAGCACCTGTTCGCGGCTGGAGCCGACCGGTGCCAGCGCCAGCGTTTCCTGATCGACGACATAGCCCTGGTTGATGGTTTCGCTGGTGTTGAGCATATCGGCCGTCTTGCAGCCGGAAAGGGTCGTTACGCAAATTGCCAATGTAAAAGCGACGTTGTTCAGAAATTTCATGTCTGACCTGAAATACCGTTTCGTCAACGACATCTCCCTTTAGGTAACGCTGGCAGATGCGCCATTGCATTTCGTGCCTGCTTCGGTAAACCAGCTTCGGCGATCATGCAATAACAGGATGCGCGGGCTTGCGCATTTTGAAGCAGGCAAACTTGGGCTTTATGATGATATTCGGACTTTTCGGCAAAAAAAACGGCAATGCGGCCATCGTTGCGCGCCAATACGCGCTTTTGACCGCCGCCGCCCGCCGTCCGTATCTCTATACAGACCTTGATGTGCCGGACACGGTGATGGGCCGCTTCGAGATGCTGTCGGCGTCGCTTATCCTCTATTTCCGCCGCACGCGCAGCTCACAGCGCGCCGGCCAGGAGATCGCCCAGGAGATCATCGACGCATTCTTCGAGGACGTCGATCATTCGATCCGCGAGCTGGGTGTTGGCGATGTCAGCGTGCCCAAGCGCATGAAGAAGCTTGCGTCGATGTTCTATGGGCGGCTTGAAAGCTATGCTGCGGCGCTGGAGCGCGGCGACCGCGATGAGCTGGCTGCCGCATTGAAGCGTAATTTCCATCCGCAGACAGACGATCAGTCGCTCTCGATGCTCGGCCTTGCCGACTATCTGCTGGCCGCCGAAGCCCAGCTTGCGCTTGAGGGAGAGGATGTCGTAGAAACCGGCCGGATCGACCTGCTGCAAGCGGCGGCCTGAATTCGCCTCTCGCGACGGAAGGCCAGCGCCGCAACGATGGCCGGCAGCACTATCTTGGGCGGTACCGCTGCCCGAAAGGACCAGACGATGAACCATGACGAAAAGCCAGCATTCTCCTATCCGGTGAAGGTCGGCCATATCTCCGCCAATGCCGTGACGGTTCATATCGAGGCAAACGGGGCCGAGTGCAAAGCGTTGCGCGACTTGTGGGATGTGCTGGAAGTCCGCTCGCTCGCCGCCGACCTGCAGATTTCCCGCTGGAAAAAAGATGGCGTCAAGGTCAAGGGCCGGGTTCAGGCCAGGATCGTCCAGGCTTGCGTGGTGACGCTGGAGCCGGTGGACGCGGAGATCGACGAACCCGTCGAGGCGATCTTCGTACCGGAAGGCTCGCGGCTGGCGCGGATCGCGGCTAACGACAGCGGTGAAATGATTCTCGATCCGGAGGGCCCGGACGTTCCTGAAACGTTTACGGGCGACACCATCGATGTCGGCGTTACCGTCTCGGAGCACGCAGCGCTTGCCATCGATCCCTATCCGCGCAAGGAAGGGGCAAGCTTCGACGAGCGGATTGAAAGCACACAGAAGGACGATGTCCGTCCCAATCCCTTCGCGGTGCTCAAGGATTGGAAAAAGGACTGAGTCCGCAAAGCCGACGGCACAAATCGGTTGTCACGTCAGCGAAAAACGGTATTTTGGCCGAAATCCAGCCCGTTGGGCCGTTTTGCCCCAAAATTGGGGCCGCAGCGTCTCAAACGTCATGAAAACACGTGTGTCTCCATCGCTCAGACTGCTTGCGCCGGGACGAAACATGCAGTGTGGCAGGAAAACAAGGATAAGGCACGCGTGGTCAGAATTTCTCTTGATGTGATGGGCGGCGACTTCGGTCCGCAGGTCGTCATCCCGGGCGCCGCCAAGGCGCTTGAACGGCATCCCGATATCCGTTTCGCACTGTACGGACTTGCAGATCAATGTGCTCCCCTGTTGGAAAAATACCCCAAGCTGAAGGCCAATAGCACGTTCCATGCGTCCGAACTGGCGATCGCCATGGACGAGAAGCCCAGCCAGGCCCTGCGGCGCGGCCGTGGCAAGGCGAGCATGTGGCAGGCGATCGAAGCCGTCAGCAAGGGGGAGGCCGATGTGGTCGTCTCCGCCGGCAATACCGGTGCGCTGATGGCAATGTCGGTGTTCTGTCTGCGGATGATGCAGGAAATCCAGCGTCCCGCCATCGCGGCGATCTGGCCGACCTTGAAGGGCGAGAGCATCGTGCTCGACGTCGGTGCGACGATCGGCGCCGATGCACAGCAACTGATGGATTTCGCGCTGATGGGCGGCGCCATGGCGCGCGCGCTGTTCGAGGTGGAGCGCCCGACGCTGGGCTTGCTCAATGTCGGCGTCGAGGAAATCAAGGGCCAGGAACAGGTCAAGGAAGCCGGACGGCTGTTGCGGGAAGCCGGCATCGACAGCATCGACTATCTCGGCTTCGTCGAGGGTGACGATATCGGCCGCGGCACCGTCGATGTGGTGGTCACCGAGGGTTTTTCCGGCAATATCGCGCTGAAGGCAGCCGAGGGGACAGCCCGCCAGATCGCCGAGTATCTGCGCGCGGCGATGTCGCGCACGCTGCTTGCCAAGATCGGCTATATCCTTGCCAAGGGTGCCTTTGACCGCCTGCGCGAGAAGATGGATCCCCGAAAGGTGAACGGCGGCGTCTTCCTCGGCCTTAATGGTGTCGTGATCAAGAGCCATGGAGGAACCGACGCGGAAGGTTTCGCAGCCGCCATCGACGTCGGCTATGATATGGTCCGCAACGGGCTGAAGGCCAAGATCGAAAACGATTTGCAAAAGTACCATGCCTCGCGCCCTTCCGAAGGTGCAGCGACCGGCATGGCAGACGAGGTTTGAAAAGTATGATCCGTTCTGTGGTTCGCGGTTTCGGGGCGTCGCTCCCGCAGCGGGTGATGACCAATCGCGAGATGGAAGAAAAGGTCGACACGTCCGACGAATGGATCGTGCAGCGCACCGGGATTCGCCAGCGTTACATCGCCGGCGAGGGGGAAACGACCGCGTCGCTCGGTGAGGGCGCCGCCCGTGCGGCTCTTTCCAATGCCGGCCTGACGCCGGCCGATATCGACGTTATCATCGTTGCCACCTCGACGCCCGACAACACCTTTCCGGCGACCGCCGTCAACATCCAGAACCGGCTTGGCATGCACCACGGCGCGGCGTTCGATCTGCAGGCGGTCTGTTCCGGCTTCGTCTTTGCGGTGACCACCGCCGACGCCTATATCCGCGGCGGGCTCGCCAGGCGTGTGCTGGTCATCGGCGCCGAGACATTTTCCCGCATTCTCGACTGGAACGACCGCACGACATGCGTGCTGTTCGGTGACGGCGCCGGCGCCGTTATCCTGGAAGCCCAGGAAGGCTCAGGCACCACCGCCGATCGCGGCGTCCTGACCGCGCAGCTGCGTTCCGACGGCGCCCACAGGGAAAAGCTCTATGTCGACGGCGGCCCCTCGACCACCGGCACGGTCGGCCATTTGCGCATGGAGGGCCGCGAGGTCTTCAAGCATGCGGTGGGCATGATTACCGACGTGATCGAGGCCGCGTTCGAGGCGACCGGCACGACAGCCGAGGATATCGACTGGCTGGTGCCGCACCAGGCCAACCGCAGAATCATCGACGGTTCAGCCAAGAAACTTGGCATTCCGCTTGAGAAAGTCGTGGTCACCGTCGATCTACACGGCAACACGTCGGCAGCCTCCATTCCGCTGGCGCTCAATGTCGCAGCATCCGACGGCCGCATCAAGAAGGGCGATCTCGTGCTGCTCGAGGCGATGGGCGGCGGCTTTACGTGGGGCTCCGTGCTGCTGCGCTGGTAAAAAAATGTGATATGGTGCAGACGCTTGACCGGAATGGACAAGGGCAATACTCTTTCCGGGCTAATCGATATATCAAGAAAATCGGTGGGGGAAGATGAGCGGAAAAACGGTGACACGAGCAGACCTGGCTGAATCGGTTTTTCGCAAGGTCGGTCTTTCCCGAACGGAATCGGCCGAACTGGTCGAGACCGTGATTGACGAAATCTGTAATGCCATCGTGCGTGGCGAAAGTGTCAAGCTTTCCTCCTTCGCAACATTCCAGGTGCGCGACAAGAACGAGCGCATCGGGCGAAACCCGAAAACCGGCGAGGAAGTGCCGATTTCTCCCCGCCGGGTCATGACGTTCAAGGCCTCCAATGTGCTGAAGCAGCGCGTGCTCAAGGCGCATCTCCAGCGCAAGGCCAAGTTGAAACCGCAATCGCCGGCGCTCTAAATCCGCTTTCCATCATTAAAGTGGTTGAAAACACGTCCATAAGCCGTTGAAATGCGCATGATTCGTGTAATCATTCGCGGTGACGGCGCTATCGATCCGCGGTCAGGGCGCGTGGTGCACGGCACGCCTGTTTGACGCGGAATGGGGGAAGACATGGACAAGAGCCCGGATGCATTTCGCACCATCAGTGAAGTCGCCGACGATCTCGACCTGCCGCAGCATGTTCTGAGATTCTGGGAAACGCGCTTCCTGCAGATCAAGCCGATGAAACGCGGCGGCGGCCGGCGCTACTACCGGCCGGAAGATGTCGATCTGCTCAAGGGCATCCGCCATCTGCTCTATGACCACGGCTACACGATCAAGGGTGTGCAGAAGCTCCTGAAGATGAACGGCAACAAGTTCGTCGCGGCGATTGCCAGCGGTGATCTCGCAACCGTCGAAGCGCTCGCTGCCGCCAATATCGAGGAACCTGCACAGCCCAAGCTCGGCAATCCCGACGAAGACCAGATCGTCGGACGCGCCAAGGCGCCGGCAAGCCGCCGGTTCTTCTCCTTTGTCGGCGGTAACGACGAGACGCCGGAAATCTCCATCGGCAAGACTTCGGTCGGCAAGGAGGACCGGGCGCTGCTCCAGGAGGCGCTCTACGATCTCCTGGAATGCAAGCGCCTGCTCGATCAGGTGCGCTGAGATCGGAAGAGGGCGGCGAACCGGCATTTGTCAGGCTCCCGGTCAGGTTTTATTGCCCATCGCTTTCTTCTCGTGCCGTTCAACCATTCATGGTACGAACCCCGACTGAAATTCTGAGCAAGGCAAATCAATGGAAAAGCCCTGGACGAAAAGCGTGACGCTCGCCCTCGAAGGGCCGGGCAAATACGTGACGATCTCCAACACCACCGAGGCATCCTGGGCGATGATCGAGGACTGGCCGCTGGACGACGCGCCGGCACTGGACCGGGCACTCGGTATCTGCGCTGAGGTCGTCGAAGGCAAACGTCCGGCCGAAGACGCACGAAAGGCCTTTCTGGCGGCTGCAGCCGAAGCCGAGATTGCGGTCCAGGACTGACGGCTCCGTCTTTGGTGTCGATGACGGTCTTTTAGCCGTCGCACCCGTCCGTTAAACTGGCTCTCTCTTCACCAAGGCTTGGCACAAGCGGCCAGCATCTCCATATGTCCGCCGTGCGATTGAGAAAAGGACGCGATGACCAAGACCCTTCAGGCAAAATTTCACGGCGAGATGCTGGCGCTCTATGATCATTGCGCGCTGATCGGCTTCCGGCCCGTATTGTTTCGCCGACTTGTCATCCTGAAAGGTGGCGTCGAGGCAGCCAGGGAGCTTGTGTTCAAGCCCGGCACGACCGGTCTGGAGCGCCTGATCGAGGCAAAGAAAACCGAACTGTCGATGGAGGCAGCGATGACACGGCCGGAATACCGTGCTCTTTTCGCGCCGCTCGAAATCAAGGAAGCGGCCAAGCGGCTCGAGGGCAGCGCCACGCGCGAACGCTCCAGGGGCCGGCTGAACGCCACAATCACCAACACGAAACAGGCATGATCACCATGGCGAAGAAGCAGAAGCTCGAGCATTCCGATTTTTCCGGCGAGTTCACGGAAGACGACATCACCGTGCTTGTCGATATTTTCCGCAAKGAAGGCAGCACCGATGGCTGGACAATGGAAGTGATCGATCAGGACGAAGGCCTGACCGTCTGGGAGGAACCCTTTGCAACGGACAAGGAGGCCTTCGAGGAGTTTTTGGCCACCGTCGAGCGCGATGGCATCCAGTCATTCCTCGAAGAGCCGGAGACCGATGTTTCTGTGCACTGAACCCCGATCGCCGCAATGGGCGCCGCGTCGGCGATAGCCATGTTGGCCTGCTGATTGTCCAGCAGACTAAAATTTAGGGTTGCGAGCGCTTCAATAGGATCGACCTACCATCGCTTCAGGGTATATAACGAAAAGCTCATATACTCTTGGCCTTGGAGGGCGAAATGGCTGTTGTGAGCGGTGGGACCACGTTTCCGATCAAATTCAATACGCTTGAGGTCAGCGGACTCTACGACTACGATTTTTCGACGGTATCGTCGACATCGGCGAAGTATTTTGACAATACGTCCAACTTCACCCTGTTTCAGGGCAGCGGCTTCACCTTCAATAGCGCCCATGTGCCAACCGGCGGCACTGTTACCTCGGTGCGATATGTCATCAACAACAGCACTGCGCTGCTGATCACCGGCTTGAGCATTGCAGCGACGACCGTTCATAACCTAGCGTCGCAAAACAACACGCAAGGTCTTCTGGGCCTTGCCCTGAAGGGCGCGGACACGCTCACCGGTACGCCACTGGCCGACGTTCTTTCCGGGTTTGCCGGCAACGATACCCTCAAGGGCGCCGGCGGCAAGGACGTGCTCGATGGCGGGACCGGGATCGACACGGCGCTCTATACCGACAAGACAGGGGCCGTTGCCGTCACCCTCAATGGCGCCACCAATGCAACGGTCACAGTCGGCGGTATCGCGGAAGACACTATCCGCAACTTCGAAAATGTCACCGGCGGCTCGGGGGCCGACATACTGACGGGTGACGGGCTTGCCAATGTCCTCAACGGCGGTAGCGGCAACGATACGCTCAGAGGTGCCGCAGGCAACGATGTGCTTATCGGCGGATTGGGCAAGGACGGGCTCGATGGCGGAACGGGGCTGGATACAGCGGTTTACAGCGACAAGACAGGGGCCGTCGTCGTCACCCTCAATGGCGCCACCAATGCTACGGTCACGGTTGGCGGTGCCGCCGAAGACACCATCCGCAATATCGAGAACGTCACCGGCGGGTCGGCAGCCGACACGCTGACCGGCGACGGCCTTGGCAATGTGCTGATTGGCGGCAACGGTAACGATGCCATCCGGGGCGGCGGCGGTGCCGACAGGCTGATCGGCGGGCGGGGGAATGATTTCCTGAATGGAAATTCGGGCCTGGACACGGTGGACTACAGCAAGGATGCCGCGGCGGGCGGAGTGCTGGGCGTCATCGTCAATCTTCTCGGCACCGGCCCGCAAGCCGGCTTGGCGGCCGATACCGCCAAGGACGGGTTTGGAAACACCGACACGGTGAAAAACATACCCAACGTCATCGGCACAAAGTTCAATGACCAGATTTATGGCGGCAATCATGCCAACGGGCTGTCCGGCGGGGCGGGAAACGATCTGCTCAATGGCGGTCTTGGAAATGATGTCCTGACCGGCGGTACCGGCAACGACACGTTTTTCTTCAACAGCGCACTCGGCACGACCAACATCGACACCATCAGCGATTTCGTCGTTGCAAATGACACGATGCGGCTGGAGAACCTCGTATTCACGGCCTTGAGCGTTACGGGCACGCTTGCTGCGGGCGCCTTTCATATCGGACCCGCTGCAGCCGATGCATCCGACCGTATCATCTACAACACGACGACCGGTGCGGTCAGCTACGACAAGGATGGCCTAGGCGGAACCGCAGCCGTTCAGTTTGCCACGGTTGCCCACGGCCTGGCGATGACCAACGCGGATTTCTTTATCGTATAGGCTGGAGAGCGGCAGGCCGCCGCCGCTTCAGGGCGTCGGCGGATCGCTTTGTGGATGCGGAAGATTGCCGGAACAGGAACGTCGGGATGTTCGGGATTTTTACGGGGGGACGCTGCCCTCGAAACAATATCCCGCGCCTTCCGTTTCTTCCGGTAGCAGAAGAAAATGGAAAGGCGATTTGACCGGGACTTCAAGGAGAAAATGGTCGGAGCGGCGGGATTCGAACCCACGACCCCTTGACCCCCAGTCAAGTGCGCTACCGGGCTGCGCTACGCTCCGAACCGAAAAGAGGCGTATATAATCGGGACTTGGCGCGCAAGTCCTGATTTTGGAAAATGGCGTAAATCGCCGGAAAAAGCGGGGATGCTTTTCAACGGCAGCCCACACAGCGCAATCTCATGCGCAATGATGAATTTTCCCGATGCTTAAAGTTTTCGGCAATGCCTTGCCCCGATAATGCCCTGGCGAATCGGGGATAGGGTGATGGCGAAAGCGGCGGTCAGAAAAGGTCAGAAGCGGCGTGCAGGCCGCAAGCAGGCAAAGGCAAGCATGTGGCCGTGGTATCTGGCCGGCGTATTGTCGGTGAGCGCGGTCCTGGCCTACGATCACCGGGCTGAGATCCTGCCGATGACCACCCCTTTCTATACGGCATCGATCGCCAAGCCGCGGCCGGCGGAAAAACAATTTTCTCCAGATAAGCGTGTTGAGAAAACACCGCAATTCGCAAAACCTGCGCTCGCCATGCCGGCGATGCGTCCCGTCGAGCAGGCGGCTGTGGATGTTGGCGCGCTGAAATCCATCGATGGACAGAAGACAATTGGCGAGCAGAGGACTGTCGGCCGCAAGCCGGGGACATTCTACTTCTGCACCGAAACGCTGGAAAACTGTGTCGTCGATGGCGGCACGTTCTGGTATGGGCGGCGAAAAATCCAGATTTCCGGCATCCAGGCGCCAAAAATCAAACAGGCGAAATGCGACAACGAACGCAAGCTCGGTTCGCTGGCGAAAAAACGGCTCTGGGAAATTCTCAATGCCGGCGATGTTCAGGTAGCCGGTATCTCCGGACAGGATGCCCAGGTAACGGCCGGGCAGGGGCGCTCGGTCGGCGATATGCTGGTCCTGGAGGGGCTCGCCCGGCGCGCGTCCGGCGGCAAGCAGGGCTGGTGCGCACAGGGGTAGCCGCGCCGCCGCCAGACGGTCTGGCCGGATGGGGCATTTCCGCATTTCCCGGCAATCGCGAAAATGCTCTATCCTTTTGTTTCTTTGCGCAATTGCGGACGCAAGACCGCTGCACACTTTTGCTGAATTTGCTCTATCGCACGGCGGTTAGCTGCCGGTAGACCGCCTCGGTCTTGTCGATCATCTGTCCCATCGAAAAGTTCGCCATCCGGTCGAGCGCCGCCTTAGTCAATTGGCGATGCCGCTGCGGATCGGCACTTTCCACCATCGCGTTGGCGAGCTTGGCGGTGTCACCGTCATTGGGCACGATCAGGCCGCTTCTGTCCTTGTCGATCGCGGTCGATGCGCCGCCGACATCGGTGGAGACGATCGGTTTTCCCGATGCCGCTGCCTCCAGCATGACATAGGACATAGCTTCATAGCGGCTCGGCATCACCAATACGTCGAAGGCGGGAACAGCTTGCGGGCCGGTGAAGGCGGAGGTCAGGCGAATGCGCCTCTGCAGGCCGCTCTCGGTGATCGCCTTGCGGATCTCCGGTTCGAGTTCGCCGGAACCGACCATGATCAGCTGTGCATCCGGCAGCCGCGATGCGGCGTTGCGGAAAGCCTCGATCAGCCGCTCGGGCGCCTTTTGATAGGACAGCCGGCCGACGAAGCCGAAGACGAAGGCGTCGTTTGAAATACCGAAGCTGGCCCGCACGGTGTTTGCCATGTCGAGCGGCGGTGGCGCCACGCCGTTGATGATGACGGATAGCTTGCGGGCGGGCATGCCAAGCGACAGGGCATGGGCATATTCGTCGTCGGACACGCAGATCAGGTGATCGGTGAACAGCTTGGCAAGGATGGTCTCGATGCTGCCGAAAATCAGCCGCCCGAGCCTGCCGAGCGTCGGGTCCATGGTGCGGAAGGCATGCGGGGTATAGACGCGCGGCGCATGGAAACCGGGAAAGCGCAGGCGGGTCAAGGCGCCTGCCTTCGAGCTGTGACCGTGGACGATGTCGAATGGCGTGCCGCTGTTGATGATAGACCGCAAGGCGCGGTGAGCGGCGAAGTCGGACAGTCCGGGGGATCGCTTCATGGCGACGGCGTGAACGGCGGGCAGGGCAAGGGATTTCAATTCGCGGACGAAAGCGTCTTCGGCCCTGAGCGGCGAATAAACCGCCTCGACATGGTGGCCGCGCTGCTGCAGGCCCTTGCACAGATCGAGGAAATGGCGGCCCGATCCGCCGCCGCTCGGCTCAAGCACCTGCAGGATGCGCATCCGGTTTTCAGCGTCGGCGCTATGGGGGTCGATATTCATTCTGACAATCCGCCGCCGGTCCCGATATGGAGCCGATCCGTCCCCTCTATGTACAGGGTTGGCGTTAACGCAGCGTTGGCGCCGGTAAGGGGCGGCGCGGCTGCTGACCCACGGTCCGCCGATGACGGTATTCCAGGGCGCCGCAGCCCCAGACGATGCCGAGCAGCAGGAAGAAATGCCGCCAGTGGTCGGTATCGATGACATTTCCGATGGCCGCATGGCCGATCAGCACGATCCACGCGATCATCAGATAAGGCTGCCAGGGACGGTCGAGCAGTAGGAAACGGAAGCCCATCCACACCGTCCAGAGGATCAGCGTGACGTAGGAGGTAAAGCCCAGCCAGCCGTAGGAGGTCAGCGATTTCAACCAGATATTGTGTTCGTCCTCGGGAAACATGGTGCTGAACACCATCGGGCCGATACCGAGCGGTTTTTCCATCGACATCAGAAAGCCGATCTTGTGGCGGTCGAAACGGCCGAGATGGCCGCCGTCATACTCCTGCACGAGCTGCGTCCGGTTGGAAAACAGGTCGGCGACCTGCGGGATCTGCAGGGCGATCACCAGGGCTGCGACCATCAGCAATGCGCCCCCTAAGGCAAGCACGAGGATCTTCAGGCGGAAAGCGCCTGTCCGTTCCTTCAGGAGCATGACGAAGACGAGCGCGCAGGCGCAGAACAGATAAAGTGCCCAGGCGGCCCGCGAGAAGGAGAGAAACAGCCCGAGCGCCATGATGAGGATGGCGGCGGCCCGGACCGGTGCCGTGGTTATACGCTCGGTGAGCAGGCGGTACATCAGATAGAGCGAAGGAGCGACCAGAAACGGCCCGAACACGTTGGGGTCCTGGAAGGCGCCCTTGGCGCGGTCGTAGAGGGTAAAATTCGCAGCCCCCGGGATCGCCCCGAAATAGCCGAGAATGCCCAGCAGCGAGGTGATGACGCCAGCGGCGACCCAGGCGTCGAAGATCAGCTTCAGCCGCTCATGGCGGGCTTCGATGATGGCTGCGTAAAACACCGAGGAGAGGCATAGGAAGCCGGACACCGCCATATACATCGGCGCCGCGGCAAGGTCGCTCATGACCGTGAGGGAGAGGATGCCCCCGGTCATGAACAGGATGAGCAGCGCCAGAAGCGGGGCGACGGAGCGCGAGATTTTCAGCCCGAACAGGAACCAGAGCCCGATCAGCGCCGCCATGAAGACTTCGTAGGGAGCCGGCTCGGCAATGACGAAGCCGGACAGGAAGACGCCGGACGTCACCATTGCCGAGCCGAGGATGGCGACGGCAGCCAGCTGCGGGCGAAACCCCGCGGCAGACATGGCAGCGGACGTGCTCAATAGGCATTTTCCGTGTTGAGAAGCCGGATCGGTGTCAGGAACAGGATTTTCAGGTCCAGCCACAACGACCAGTTTTCGATGTAGTAGAGGTCGAAAGCGGTGCGGAACTTGATCTTCTCGTCATTGTCGATCTCGCCGCGCCAGCCGTTGATCTGCGCCCAGCCGGTGACACCCGGCTTGACGCGGTGACGGGCGAAATAGCCTTCGACGACATCGGAATAGGTGCGTTCGGCGGTCTGGGCGAGAACGGCATGCGGACGCGGCCCGACCAGCGACAGCTGGCCTCGCAGCACGTTGAAGATCTGGGGCAGTTCGTCGATGGAGGATTTGCGCAGGAAACGTCCGATCGGGGTGACGCGTGGATCGCCCTTGGTGACCGCATTGCGGGCGGTCGGGTCGCTCATGTTGGTGTACATCGAGCGGAACTTGTAGACGTCGATCGTCTCGTTGTTGAAGCCGTGGCGCTTTTGCTTGAAGATGATCGGGCCCGGCGAACTCAGCTTCACAGCGATCGCAGCGGCGATGAACACCGGCCAGAGAAGGACCAGCGCCACGAGGCTGAAGAATACGTCGAAGATGCGCTTGGCCACCGAATCCCAATCGGCGATGGGCTTGTCGAAAATGTCGAGCATCGGCACCTGGCCGACATGCGAATAGCTGCGCGGACGGAACCTCAGATTGTTTGCATGGGCGGCAAGGCGGATGTCGGCCGGCAGGATCCAGAGTTTCTTCAGGAGTTCGAGGATTCGTTTTTCCGCCGACAGCGGCAGGGCGATGATCAGGATGTCGATGCGGGTGAGGCGGGCGAAATCCACCAGCTCGCCGATGGTGCCGAGCTTCGGATAGCCGGCAATGATACCCGGCGAGCGGCGCTCGTCACGGTCATCGAAGATGCCGCAGATGCGGATGTCGTTATCGACCTGCTGTTCGAGCGAGCGGATCAGGTCCTTGGCCGGCTGGCCGCCGCCGACGATGACGGCGCGGCGCTCCATGATGCCGTTGCGGGCCCAGCGGCGAATGGAGAACGCGATGAAGGCGCGTTCTGCGATCAGGAAGACGGCGCCGAGCACGTACCAGCTGGTGAAGGAGAGACGCGAGTAGCTTTCACCGGTCTTGAGAAGAAACAGCACCAGCGCCATGGAGGCGAAGGCCAGCGTCCAGCAGCCGATCAGCCGGGGCAGGGTCCGGGCGGCCGAACGGAGTGCCGGAACCTGGTAGGTGTCGCAAAGCTGCAGGAACATGACCGTTAGCGCCGACCCACCGGCGATGAGGCCGCAATAGCCGAGCATTTCATCCAGCGGTGGCGCGAGATAAAGCATGTGAATGGCATAGCCGATGGCAAACAGTGCCGTGAACTCGAACAGCCGCATCAGGCCGGTGATCATGTTGGGAGAATAGGTATCGGTGCGGAACTGCGACGCAATCTTGCGTGCCAGCGGATTAAGTTCGCGCTTCGGCTCGTCCTGTTTCTCGCCAGGCGCGATGGCCCGGATTTCGGAAATCTTCTTGCGTAATGCGTCGGTGTCGAAAGTATCCGGTTTATCGATCTGGTTCATGATGTCCGCCCGGGCCGTTGTGTCCCTTCGGGATAGCAGAAAGCCCCTAAGAAACGTTTACGGGGTATTCGGGGATGTTTTCCGCCCGGTGGCCGGTTCCGGCACAAGCTGGCGGTAAAGCCGCATGATGCTGGCGGACATCGTCGAGGTTGCAAAAGCTGCCTTGAAGGCATCGGCCTGAGGCATCACCTTTGCGGCCCAGTCCTTGTCCATCATCGCCGCCGTCATCACATCGGCAAGCGACTGCGCATCGCCGGGTGCGGCAAGGGCAGCGCTATCGGTGCCGAGAATCTCGGGAATGCCCCCCACGCTGGAGGCGATCACCGGCTTGCGGGCGGCCAAGGCTTCCAGAACGATATAGGGCATGGATTCGGCGCGCGAGGGCACGACGACGTTGCGGGTGAAGGCGAAGGCATCGCGTGCCTTCATCGCAGGCAGCATTTCGATGCGTCGGCCAAGGCCGCGTTCCAGCATCATCCGTTCGTATTCGTCCCTTTGCGGCCCATCGCCGATCATCATCGCCGAAAGCGGTTTGCCGATGATCCGCTCGGTCTTGGCAAAGGCATCGATGAAGAGATCGGGGCCCTTCAGATCGCGCAGCATGCCGATGTAGAGAAAATCCACCGCATCGGGTCTTGCATAGACCGTGTCGAAATCGCGGTCGTCGATGCCGTTGTAGATGAGCTCGTTGCGGGTTCGCGGCCTGCCGACCTTGGCGCGATAGGTCCGGCGCTCGAAATCGCAGACGAAGACGATCGCATCCGTCAGATATTCCTGGAAACGCTCGAGCAGGAACACTGCCCGTCCCGACAGCGTTGCTCTGCTATAGTGCAAGCTGCCGCCATGCGGCGAATAAAGGCGGGCAACGCAATACCTGTTCACCCGCAAGGCTGAGCCGATAATCCGGGCCAGGGCGCCGCCTTTGGCGCCGTGACCGTGCAGGATATCCGGCTGCAAACTTCTAATTTCCTTGTAACCTCTCCACAGTGCCCCCAGATCGGCAGGACCGATGGACCGGCGGATCGGCAGCCGGACGAGACCGAGCGCCAGAAAGGGCCTTATCTCGTCGAAAAGTGCATCTTCGTAATGTCCGCCCGTTGTGCTGTCGCAGACGATCCCGACCTCATGGCCTTGGCGCGCATGGGCTTCGGCCAGATCGCGCACATGGCGGAAGATTCCACCGATGGGCGACCTGAAGCAATGGATGATGCGCAGCGGCTGAGGGTCAGGCATGCCGTCAGAACAGCCGCTCGCGCACGTAGATCGTGTCGCCGGCCATGATCGGGTCGGAGATCGAGACGCGTCCGGTCAGGATGCGGCCGTTGATCTTGCGGGTGACATCGACATTGGCCTGGTTGGCACGTGGCGAGTAGCCGCCAGCAACGGCAATGGCGTTCTGGACTGTCATGCCCGGGACATAGGAATATTGTCCAGCCTGACCGACTTCGCCCATGATGAAGACAGAGCGATAGCGATCGACCTCGATCGTCACGTCCGGATCGCGCAGATATCCTTCGCGCAGCTTGCCGGCGATCATCTTCTCCATTTCGGGCAGGGTATGTCCGCGCGATGGCACCGCGCCGATTAGCGGGAAGGCGACGTAGCCGGCCTGATCGACGGTGTAGCTGCCGGTGAGGCCTGCCTGTTCGAAGACGCTAATGCGTAGCCTGTCACCGCTATCCACCCGATAGGGCTGAATGGTCGCTTCATGGAAGGCCTTGGGCGCAGGCTGGTAGCTGCTGCACCCTGAAATTGCAAGGCACAGCGAGAGGAGGGCCAAGGCGGGGCCTGTTTTCGTTCGGGCGGATGTCATCGGGCTCTCGCGTTCCAGAAACCATGTCATGGCCCGATGTTATCAATCCGTTAGGGTTAATAGCCGGTAAAGGCCGCGAAGAATTTCACGCAAAGGTAGGGCCTGTTTGCGCCCCGAAGCAGACGTTGCGCAGGCATTGTGCGCGCGTTGCACCGTCAAAGGCTCATTAACCGTTGCGTTACCATGTTTGTTTACGGTGACGCGCAGTTGTGAAGGTTCGAGGTAAAACGCATGCCGGGCGTCAACGACGGTCATCAGGATGTAGATATCGATCTCGGCGGGCTTTTCCGCGCCATCTGGCGCCGGCGGGGCAGGGTGCTGCTGGCGACCGTAACGTTCGCCGGCCTGGCCTTTCTCGGCGCCAGCCTGATGAGCCCGGAATATCAGGGCGAGGCGCGCCTGCTGATCGAATCGCGCCAGGCCGAATTCAGTGGTGCCAACCAGGCCCCGCCGCAAACGGCCGACAGCCCGTTCGACGAGTCCGGCATTTCCAGCCAGGTGCAGGTGTTGCGCTCGGCCGATCTGATCAAGCAGGTCGCGCGCGAGATGAAGCTGTATGAATTGCCGGAATTCGATCCGACCGCGAACCCGTCGGCGATCTCCGATGTGCTGGTGATGCTGGGCATCAAGAAGAACCCGCTCGACCTGCCACCCGAAGAGCGCGTCTTAAAGGAGTTCGAGAAGAAGCTGCAGGTCTATCAGGTGGAGAAGTCGCGGGTGATCGCGATGCAATTCACCTCGGAAGACCCGAAGCTGGCCGCCGCGATCCCGAATGCGATGGCCAAGGTCTTCCTGTCGCTGCAAAGCGGTGCAAAGCTGGTCACCAATTCGGAGGCCAGCCGCTGGCTGGAGCCGGAAATCGCCAATCTGCGCGAAAAGGTCCGCGACGCCGAGGCCAAGGTTGCCGGCTATCGTTCGTCGTCCGATCTGCTTTTGACCGGGGAAACCGGCGGCACTTTCGCGACCAAGCAGCTGAACGACATTTCGACCGAGCTTGCCCGCGTGCGTGGCGAGCGGGCCAATGCCGAGGCGCGCGCGGAAAACGTTCGCACGGCGCTTGCCAGCGGCAGGGCCGTCGATACCCTGAACGACGTCGTCGCCTCGCCGATGATCCAGCGGTTGAAGGAAACCGAATCCAGCATCCAGGGACAGATCGCCGATCTGTCGACCACCCTGCTTGACGGGCATCCCCGCCTGAAGGGATTGAAATCGCAGCTTCAGGGAATCCGGGCGCAGATAGTGAGCGAAACCAGGAAGATCCTTGGCAGCCTCGAAAACGAAGCGAATGTCTCGCAGCTGCGCGAGCGCCAGCTGGTTTCCCAGCTCAATACGCTGAAGGCAAATTCGGCGAAGGCGGGTGAGGACGAGGTCGGGTTGCGGGCGCTGGAACGGGAAGCCACGGCGCAGCGGCAGCTGCTGGAAACCTACCTGGCGCGCTATCGCGAGGCAACGTCGCGCAGCGGCGAAAACGCGGCGCCCGCCGACGCCCGCATCATCTCGCAGGCGGTCGAGCCGACCGAGGCGAGCTTCCCCAAAGTCGTGCCGATCACCATTGTCGCCGCCTTTGCCAGCTTGCTTGTCGGCTGCGTCGTCATCATGCTCTCCGAACTGTTCAGCGGCCGGGCTTTGCGCCCCATCGGCCGCAGGGATGAGGAGGCGTTTGACGAAGAGCCACTGGAAATTCGACGGGTGGAAATCCAGCCGGTGCCGGAAGCCGTGTCTCAGTCGGTGACCGCGCAGGCGGCGCCGGCCGTCGTCCGGGAACCCGTCCTTACGGCGGCAGTTGCGCTGGAACCGGCGGAAGCGGAACCCGAGGAGCCGGAAGAGGACGATTTTTCGATTGCCTCGGTTGCCGACCATCTGTGCACTGACGATGTGCGTGTGGCGATCTCCGTATCACCTGCGGGCGATGAAGGGTCGGCGAATGCGGTAGCGCTCGCCCGGCTGGTTGCCGAGGCGGGACGCAAGATCGTGCTGATTGACCTGACCGGCTCGGCTTGCCCGACCCGCCTGATGACGCAGACGGCGGATCTCGCCGGGATCACCAATCTGCTCGTGGGTGAAGTTCCCTTCACGGAAACGATCCATGCCGACCGGCTGTCGGACGCGCATATCATCCCGCAGGGCGATGCCGATCCGGTGCTCGCCATGCGCGGTATCGAGCGGCTGCAGATGATCATCGATGCCCTGTCGAACGCCTATGACACGGTTCTGATCGAATGCGGGCCGGCCGATGTCAAAGCCATCGGCAGGGTCACGCGCTTGCGCGATACGAAGATCATCATTTCGGCGCCGGCTGTCGGCAACGAGGAGATCATCGGACTGATCACCGGTTTTGCCGAGGCGGGCTTTGGCGAGATCGTGTTGATGACGGGAACGGGCTATCCGCAGCCGGGACACACAGGTCGCCGGGCGGCGTGATCAACCGCTGCCGTTTCAGTCGTCGCCGGTTTCCGCTGTGGCTGCGGTGCCTGGCATCTGGCGGCGCTGGCGAATCCGCTGCAGGAATGCATAGGCTTTCCTGTTCTTCTTGATACCGGCTTTCATCCGAACGGCGGCGCGATGCGCCGCCGCCGCCAGACGTCCACGCAGCGTCAATGGCACGACGATATCATGCTGGATTGTCTCGACCGTACACCAGGAGCGCTTGTAGGCCTGGTCGCCTATGCCGAAATCGAACAGTRTTACCCCTTCGGCGTTGCATTTGCGGATTATCAGATAAAACAGAAGCTCGCCCGGGCTGGCGTCCGCGGCGATATCCTCGTCGATCGAGCCGAACTGGCAGATGACGTGATCCCCCTTGCGCGACAGCCCGGCAATCGCGGCGATGCGGCCATCCCCTTGTCCGCGCAAGCGAATCGCATGGAGTTCGAGCGGCTGGCCTTCACCGGTCGGTTCGACGGCCGCCAGCGCATGGAAGAATGCTTGCGTTTCCTTGTCCTGAAAAACGTTGGGCAGCCCCAGCGCATTGAAGCGGATCGCTTTCTGCTCGAAGAACAGGTCCAGTATCTGCCGCCGTTCCGCGCATGTCGCGGCAATAACGTGCTCGTAGCCGCCGATGGCTTCCAGCCGCTTTTCCGAGATACGAAACTTCTTGCGCCGCCGCTTGGCATTGAGCTGAGCCAGCGTCGCTTCGAAATCTGCAAGAAGCGGCAACTGGAACGATGAATTCTGGTTGCGAACCGCCGGAAGCGAGGCGAGCGGGTGACACGTCCCGTGCCAGTCGAACGGCATCTTCTCCAGCGCGACGATATCGGCGACGCGCGACAGCTTTGCCGACAGGTCTGCGATCAGTTCCCTGGCGAGCTGCGCACTGGTGAACGGATCGAAATCGGCGGCGAAAAGCCCGGTATTGATGTTGCTGTGCGGCGAGCCGATGAACCGCGCCGTGCGGAAGAAGCGTCCACGCACCAGCTCGAGCGGCAGAATGAAGACCGTTTTCTGACCTATCCTGCCGCGCACCAGCAGCAACTGGTTGGCATGGGTCGCAGCCCAGGCGGCGCACCAGTCGAAGCCCTGATGCAGGGATGTGGCGGCGGAACCCTCCAGCGCGCGCCAGTCCGCCTCCAGCGCCTGCATGCTGACGTGGACGCTCACCGTCAGATCCCGCGCAAGCGCAATGTCGCGCACCTGGTCGCGGCCATGCCAGGCACGGCGGCGAGCCTTGCGAACGGGCATCATGTTGAAGTCCACGTCGGTCATGATCGCTTGCTGTTCAGGGAACGGGATGACGTCTCATCTAGTACAAGCATGCCCTTATTTTCATTTAAAGGGGACGGGCATCGGACGGCGTGTACCGGATTTCATCAAATGCGGTTACCGAATGGATAAAACCAACCGGCCGCGGCTAAGGAGCCGAACAGGCTTTGGAAAATGCGCGGCTAGCCGACCCAGCCCGTGGCGAGCGCGTTGGCCCATGCGTCGCGGCCACGCTCGCGGGCAAGGTTCGACATCGCCATGTGATCGTAGGAAACGCGCCGGAAGACGACGTTCCAGCGGCCGTGCGCCTTTTCAAGAATGGCATAGGACGCGTCGGGCGAGCCGGTTTCCACCTTGTGGAACACCGGTTCATCATCGTCATAGCCGGGGCAGCCGACGCTGCCGGGATTGACGACCAGCCGGCCATCGGCCAGCCGGACAGCGCGGGGAATATGGGTATGGCCGCAGAGGATGACGGGAAAATCGATCCCCTCGGCGAAACCCTCGATGCGCTTTCGCCGGGACATGTGCACCACGCCCTCGGCCGTCAGGTCTTCCAGCCAATAGCTAAGATCGTCCTGCGGCGTGGCGTGGCATAAGAAGAGCTCCTGCCGGTGGACGAGCGTCGGGGGCAGCGCGCGCAGCCAGTCGAAATGGCGCGGCTGCAGTTCGGCATGTGCCATCCTATCCGACTGACCCATCTCAGCCGGTTTGAGGGAGACCAGCCAGCGGTCGTGATTGCCGCGGATCGAGGGGAAATCACGCGCCATCAGGATGTCGGCCGTGCGGGCTGCATTCATCGGACCGCTCAGGTGATCACCGAGATTGACGACATCGCCGATGCCCTGCGCCGCAATGTCGGCGAGCACGGCTTCAAGGGCGAGGTCATTGCCGTGGATATCGGCGATCACTGCGATTTTCATGCGTCCGTCCTTCGGTCAGTGCGGCTTCGCCGGCTTTTCCATCCACTTGATGATCAACATGGCGGGCAGGATCCACAACAGGCCGGTGAAGAAGAAATAGGCCAGATGCACCCACCATGGCGCTGTGCCGAGGAGGAGCGAGGCAAAGGTGGTGGCCGCCAGCGCGTAGACGATGACGAGGATGATGATCAGGACGGTGCCGATCAGTTTTCTCAGGCGTACAGGCATTCAGGTCTTTCCGGTTGGCAGGTTTCGCGCGGGTTCTTTGCCGCGACGGCATGCCGCAAAGGGGTACGGCTTGTTTTGCATGCTGCTCTGGTGCAAATCAACGCCTTTGATGCACGCGCGCCCGGACAAATCGCCTCCAGCAGGCAGGGCCATGCGTTTCGACAGTGGAGACCTTGCATGGCAAGCACGGATTTGGCGACGGAACAGCGGCTTCTTCGGGAGATCGATACGGTCAGCCGCAATCGGGACCAGATCCGGATATGGCTGGGCATCGTCGTGCTGGCCCTGTTTGCGCTGGTGCTCGTCGGCGGCGCGACGCGGCTGACGGAATCCGGCCTGTCGATCACCCAGTGGAAGCCGATCCATGGGGTCATCCCGCCGCTCACCTCTGCCGAATGGCAGGAGGAATTCGAACTCTACAAGCAGATCCCGCAATATGAGCAGCTCAACAGCGGCATGACGGTGGAAGGCTTCAAGACCATCTTCTGGTGGGAATGGGCGCACCGGCTGCTTGCCCGCTCCATCGGCTTGATATTTGCCTTGCCGCTGGCTTTCTTCTGGATCCGCGGAAAGATCGAGCCGCGCCTGAAATTGCCGCTGCTCGGTATTCTGGCGCTTGGCGGTTTTCAGGGGTTTATCGGCTGGTGGATGGTCTCCTCGGGTTTGGCGGACCGCACCGAAGTCAGCCAATACCGGCTGGCCACCCATCTCGTCATTGCCTGTCTGATCTTCATCTCCTGCATCTGGATCGGCAGGGGACTGTCGCCTCACGCCAACGATCCGGCGCCGACGGCAAGCTCAAGGAAGATGGCTGCGATCATCGCCTGCATGGCGCTATTCCAGATCTATCTCGGCGCACTGGTCGCGGGGCTCGATGCCGGCCTGAGCTACAATACCTGGCCGTTGATGGACGGCTCTTTCGTGCCATCCGACCTGTTCATCCAGCAGCCCGCCTGGCTCAATCTGTTCGAAAATCCGAAGACAGTACAGTTCGTCCACCGCATCGGCGCCTATGTGCTGTTCGCCTTCGTCCTGATGCACATGATTGCCTCGCTGCGCAACGCGCCGGACACGACGCATGCGCGCCGTTCGGTGCTGCTGTTCGTGCTGGTGACGATCCAGGCGATCATCGGTATCACGACGCTGATCCTGCAGGTGCCGGTCGGCTGGGGCGTTGCCCATCAGGGCGGCGCGCTGATCGTGCTCGGCTTTGCCGTTGCCCACTGGCGTGCCTTCACCGGAGAATATCCCCGGCCGCTGGCGATCGAGGTCAGGGATTGATCAGCGCAGGAGCGTGTCGAGGGCGGGCATGCCGAGAATGGCGGATGCTCCGATCAGCACATAGCAGATGATCCGGAAAGTCGATGCTCTGGCAAGGCCGAAGAGGTGCGAGCCGATGTAGAGGCCGCCAGCATAAAGCGGCAGGATGACCAGCGTCATGGCAAAGACCTGCTCGACGAACAGACCGCCGATCAGATAGGTGACGGCCGTCAAGCCTGAGGAAATCGCGAAATAGAGCATGAGGTTCGAGCGGATGACCGGGGCGTCGTTGGCGCCGCTCAGCCAATAGGCGACCACCGGCGGTCCACCGAGTTGGGCGGCGCCGCTGAAAATGCCGGCAATGCCGCCAACGCCCGCCGTCAGCGGCACGCGCGGCTGGCCGTGATAGCGCCAGCCGGAAACCAATAGAGCAAGAAGCAGCGTGGCGACGATGGTGATCGCCCAGCGTAAGACGAGCGGATCGGCAAGTGCCAAGGCGGCCGTGCCGAGCGGCACGCCGATCAGGGCGCCGGATGCCATGATGAAGACCTCGTGCCGGTTGGCGCCACGCCATGCGGCCGGCAGCATGCCGGCAGCCGCAATCGTGTCGATCACCAGTAGAACCGGGGAAATGATCTTCGGGCCGAGGATAGAACCGCCGACCGGGATGAGGATAAGGGCGGCGCCGAAACCGGAAAAGCCACGGGCAAGCCCGGCGATGAAAGTGCAGATCAACAGTGGATAAAGGCCGTGCTCGGGCAGCGAGGTGGCGACCCTTGCAAAAAGGGTCGCGAAGAAGCCGGTATCGTCCATGTCGGATCAATGCCTTTCCGCAGTCGCGGATCGGGGCGGCGAACGCCCCGAAGGGATGGTGGTTTATGCCGACAGCATGAGGTCCATGTTCTGGACCGCAGCACCCGAGGCGCCCTTGCCGAGATTGTCGAGCAGGGCAACCAGATTGACCTGTTCGCCACCGCTCGTGCCGAACACGAAAAGCTTCATCGTGTCCTTGCCGGCAAGTTCGACGGCATCGACGCGGGCCAGCTTCGTGCTCGTATCCAGCGGTACGACCTCGACAATCGACTGTCCGGCATAATGGGCAACAAGCGCTGCATGGATCGTTTCCAGCGTTGCGCCGTCCTTCAGCTGATCGAGGAACAGCGGCACCTGAACGATCATGCCCTGCGGGAAGCGGCCAACCGATGGCGAAAAGATCGGGGCGCGATCGAGCATGCCATGGGTCTGCATCTCAGGCACATGCTTGTGCTTCAGCGTCAGGCCGTAGAGGAAGTTCGGCGAGTCGATATGGTCCGGATTGGCCGGGTCTTCCATCTGCGCGATCATCTGCTTGCCGCCGCCGGTATAGCCGGAGACCGCATTGACCGTGATGGGATAGCTTTCCGGCAGCAGGCCGGCCTGGCGCAGCGGGCGGATCAGGCCGATGGCGCCGGTGGGGTAGCAGCCGGGATTGGCGACGAGGCGGGCACCGCGGATTTTAGCCGCCTGCGCCGCATCCATTTCGGCAAAGCCATAGGCCCAGTCCGGCGCGATGCGATGCGCCGTCGACGTGTCGATGATGCGCACCTTGTTGTTGCCTTCGAGCATCGAGACGGCCTGTTTGGAGGCGTCGTCGGGCAGGCAGAGGATGGCGACATCGGCGCTGTTCAGGAGATCTTCGCGGATGGCGGCGTTGCGGCGTTCCGCTTCCGGAATGGACAGCAATTCCACATCTAAGCGGCCAGCCATGCGGCTGCGGATCTGCAAGCCAGTGGTGCCGTGTTCGCCATCGATGAAGATCTTCGGTTTCATGATTTTATCCTGTCCTGCCAATGGATTATCGGTTCTTCCGGAATCACTTTGGCATGAAATTGAATCAGTTTGACAACAGGGTGGGGCAGGCCGTCATCCGCGCCRTTCCGCCAGCTGTTCGGCATGAAGGCCGAGCATATACATCGCGATTGTGGAGCCCGCAATGGCGGTGATATCGGCGTGGTCATAGGCAGGGGCGACCTCGACGACATCGGCGCCCTTGATGGACAGCGCGCCAAGCTTGCGGATTACCGACAGGATTTTCGCCGAGGACGGCCCGCCCGCAACCGGCGTACCGGTGCCGGGAGCATAGGCCGGATCGAGGCAGTCGATATCGAAGGTGAGATAGGCCGGGCGGTCGCCGACATGGTGGAGGATGACGTCGGCGATCTCGCCAGCGCTCATCTCCTCGATATCGTAGCCATAGAGGATGCGGATGCCGCAATCCTCCGGCGCGTGGGTGCGGATGCCGAGCTGGATCGAGCTTGCGGTATCGATCAGGCCCTCGCGCGCCGCACGGCCGACGAAGGAGCCATGGTCGATACGGCCTTTCTCGTCGGCCCAGGTATCCTGATGCGCGTCGAACTGCACGAGGGAGAGGGGGCCGTGAACAGCGGCATGGGCGCGCAGCAATGGCAGAGTGACGAAATGGTCGCCGCCAAGCGTCAGCAGGAACGCGCCGCTTGCGAGAATGGATTCTGCCCCGGCGCGGATGGTCTCAGGCGTGGCGGCATGATTGCCATAGTCGAGCAGGCAGTCGCCATAGTCGATCGTCGCCATGTCTTCAAACAGGTCACGGTCGAACGGATATTGCGGATCATTGTCGAAGATGGCGGAAGCACGGCGGATGGCCTGCGGCCCGAAGCGGGCACCCGGGCGGTTGGACGTCGCCGCGTCGAAGGGGATGCCCCAGACGACGGCGTCGACGCCCTTCAGGCTCTTGGTATATTTCCGCCGCATGAAGGACAGGATGCCGGCATGGGTCGGGTCGGTGGCGGCGCTCTTCAGCGATGCGGCAGTGATTGCGTGGTCTATCGTCTTGTTGGCCATGATCGGTTCCGTCTGTTGCGTGGCCAGACGTTGGACAATCGGCTGAAGGAAGGCAAGACCCCGATTAGGACTGCTGCCGGATAATCAGTCTCTCATGAGGCCTTGGCTTCGAAAGCCGGGGCAAAATCACCGAGAGACTTTGCCTTTTCGATCATCGCGCCGATATCCTGTGCGACGATCGCTTCGAGATCGGCAAAACTGTCGATGACATAGTAGATCGGCTGGACGATATCGATACGGTAAGGTGTTCTGAGCACACTCATCAGGTCGAACGGCCGGAATTCGCACGCCGAGCCTTCCATGGCGGCCTTCGCCTCGCTCGGCGAAGAGACAATGCCCGCTCCGAAGCAGCGGCGGCCTTGCGGCGTGTTGATCAGGCCGAATTCCACCGTGAACCAGAAGACGCGGAACAGGTGCCAGGAATAACCCTTGCCCAGACGGACGGCCGCTTCGCCGAAATGGCGCACGAAATTGGCGTAGCTCTGATTGGTCAGCAGCGGGCAGTGTCCGAACACCTCATGGAACAGGTCCGGCTCTTCGATGTAGTCGATATGCTCGCGGCGGCGCAGGAAGGTGGCGAGCGGAAACTTGCCCTGCGACAAAAGTTCGTAGAAGCGCGAGGGCGGAATGAGGGCGGGGACGCCTTCGACCCCGAAGCCGGTGGTCTCATGCAAACGGCGATCGACATCGGCAAGTTGCGGGACCTTGTCCGGCCTTAAGCCAAGGGTCTTCACGCCATCCAGATATTCCCGGCAGGCCATGTTGGCGAGCAGCTTCATCTGGCGCTCATAGAGCTCTCCCCAGATTGCGTCTTCCTCCGCAGTGTAGGGATAGATCCCGTCCGGCCCGGGCAGTTTGGCGGTGTAGCTGCTTTCATTGGTCATGTTTCGATCCTCCCAGATGCGCGAGTTGCTTGCAATTATGCCCCCGGATCGACGGATTTTTCTTTCTTTTGTGCTGGGTACGGGCGTAATATTGGCAGGATTTTCGGAGATTTTTAGAAATATGAAAGAATCTGGGAATTTCCATCGCAAGCTTCTGCAGCTCGTCCAGGCCGATGGCAGCCTGTCGCTGGCGGAGCTGGCCGAGAAGGCCGGCATGTCGCAGAGTTCGGCGTGGCGAAAGATCCAGGAACTGGAAGCCGACGGCGTCATTCGCAAGCGCGTGACGCTGCTCGATCCCGGAAAACTCGATCTGAAACTCTGTGTCATCGCGCATGTGACGCTGGAGGATCATCACGAGGAGGCGGTTGCCTCCTTTGCTTCGGTGGTGCTGGAGCGGCCGGAGATCATGGAATGCTATGCACTCTCCGGCGCCTTCGACTACATGCTGAAAATCCGGGCAAGCGATGTCGAAAGCTACGAGGCTTTCATGACGCGCTACCTGATGCGCAACCCGCATGTGCGCACGGTGGTGTCGAGTTTCGTGCTGCGGGAGCTGAAGTTTTCGACGGAATTGCCGATTTGATGCATGCTCCCAAGGTCGCGCGGAACTGCCTTTGGACGCGCCGCTGTCCACGGCGGGCAAGCCGCGGTGCCGTTCTCAACCTTTGTTGACGTGTGATCGGCGGCGGATCATGATGACTGAGGCACAGTGCGCAAATTCTCGTAAAGATGGGAGAATGAAATGCAGTCACTTGTCATCGACGCTATGCCGCAATCCGTATCAATCGATCCCTCTAAGGCTGCCGTTATCGTGGTGGATATGCAGAACGACTTCGGCTCGAAAGGTGGCATGTTCGACAGGGCCGGAATCGATCTTTCCGGTATTCAAAAGGCTGTCGAGCCGATTGCAAGCGTCATCGCTGCTGCCCGCGACCTGGGAGTGCTCATCGTCTATCTGAAAATGGGCTATCATTCCGATCTCTCGGACCTTGGAGCGCCGGACGCCCCCAATCGCATGCGGCACCTCCAAATCTTTGGGGTAGGCGACGCTGTGACTGCCCCGGATGGCCGCGATAGTCGGATTTTGATCCGCGATACGTGGGGAACAGATATTGTCGACCGGCTCAAGCCTGAGGCTGGGGATGTTGTCCTCTATAAAACAAGGTTCAGCGGTTTCTATCAGACCGAACTCGATGCCGTATTGAAGAAGACGGGTATCAAGCACCTCATTGTCACCGGATGCACGACGAGCGTGTGCGTCGAATCGACGATCCGTGATGCCTTTTTCAGGGACTACCACTGTGTCCTGCTGACGGATTGCACCAGCGAACCAATCGGCCGGGACGCCTCGAGGAGCAATCATGATGCATCGATTACGCTCGTGCAGATACTTTTTGGATGGGTCTCTACGTCTGACAATTTCCTGAGGGCGATTGAGGCGCAACGTCAGCGCCGTCCTGAACCGGCTGAATAAGCGTGCGGGATTGCGTTCCCCTGGAGCCATAGAAAAAGGCGGGACAAAGCCCGCCTTTTCCAAATCGATAATTCCGGAAACGATTAACGCTTCGAGAACTGGAACGAACGGCGGGCCTTGGCCTTACCGTACTTCTTACGCTCGACGACGCGGCTATCGCGGGTCAGGAAGCCACCCTTCTTCAGGACCGAGCGCAAGCCCGGTTCGAAGTAGGTGAGGGCCTTCGAGATACCGTGACGAACGGCACCGGCCTGGCCGGAAAGACCGCCGCCGGCTACCGTCGCGTCGATGTCGAACTGGCCGTCACGGGCAGCAGCGACGATCGGCTGGCGCAGGATCATCTGCAGAACCGGACGTGCGAAGTAGTTTGCGAATTCCTTGCCGTTGACGGTGATCTTGCCGGAACCCGGCTTGACCCAGACGCGGGCGACGGCGTTCTTACGCTTGCCGGTCGCATAGGAGCGGCCCAGGGCGTCAACTTTCTTGACATGAACCGGAGCCGAAGCTTCCGAAGCCGTGCCGAGGTCTTTCAGAGAAGAGAGATCAGCCACGATTAGGCGCTCCTTACGTTCTTGCTGTTCAGCTTGGCGACGTCGAGGACGGCCGGCTGCTGTGCTTCATGCGGATGATTGGTACCGGCGTATACGCGCAGGTTCTTCATCTGGCGACGGCCAAGCGGGCCACGCGGAACCATGCGCTCGACAGCCTTCTCGAGAACGCGCTCCGGGAAGCGGCCTTCGATGATCTGGCGCGCGGTGCGCTCCTTGATGCCGCCCGGGTAACCGGTGTGCCAGTAGTACTTCTTGTCGGTGTACTTCTTGCCGGTCAGGACTGCCTTCTCGGCGTTGATCACGATGACATTGTCACCGTCGTCAACGTGAGGAGTGTAAGTTGCCTTGTGCTTGCCACGCAGGATGTTGGCGATGATAGTGGCGACGCGGCCGACAACGAGGCCTTCGGCGTCGATGAGGATCCACTTCTTCTCCACCTCTGCAGGCTTCTGAACGAAGGTTGACATGTTAAAACTCTTTCGTTGAACCCGATACGTTGCCGCCGGGCGTTTCTTGTTGCTTGAATTTGACAGGCATTCAGCCAGCCAAAAATGAAAGCGGCCCCAAGGGACCGCGATCTGGTGCGGCTTATACGCAAAGGATGAAATGCGGTCAAGATCGCGGTTTTGAGCGGTTTGAAAAATTGCCGTTATAAAACATATAGTTAGATATGGGGTATTTTGATACCACAAATTATCTCGGCGGAATCGAATAGGTCGCGGTGGCGTGGGCAACCAGTTCATCGCCATCAAGCTCTGAAATCGCGGCATCAAGCACGGCCAGCCGCTTGCCGAGTTTCAGGATCCGGCAGGTGCATTGCAGCGGCCCGAGCTTGGGTTTCTTGAGAAAATTGATGTTGAGATTGGTGGTGACCGCGAGCGCCACCGGGCCGATATGAGCAAGCAGCGCGATATAGGCGGTGACATCGGCAAGCGCAAAAAGGGTCGGTCCCGAGACGGTGCCGCCGGGGCGCAGGTGTTTTTGCTGCGGATCCAGCCGCATCGTGGCAAAGCCCGGCCCCGTGGCCATGACCTCGAAGATCTTGCCGTCGGTATGGACTTCGGAAAAATCCGTATCGAGGAAACGGTTGAGATCGGCGACGGTGAGGATCGGTTCCAAAGGCATGGTTCACTCCCGGTGTCGTGACCTTCTAACGGGCGGCGGGTGGCCGGGGCAAGCAGGACGAAAGTCCTATCGGTTTCAAGCCGCTGCTTGAAACGGTGCTTGCAGCAGCGTACCAAACGCTGATCCGGGCAAGCCGTGACGACGATAGAGGAGAAGAGAGATGGCGGATATCGTTCCCTTGCACAAGGAAGAACCCCGTGGCCCGGTGCACAGCGAAGTTTCCGGCAATGTGCTGCGGCTGACGCTGAACAATCCTCCGGCCAACACGCTTTCGATTGCGGTGATGGAGGCACTCGGTGCCGAACTCGATACTGCTGCCCAGTCGGATGACATTAGGGTGGTGATTCTTGCCGCATCCGGCGCACTTTTTTCCGCAGGTCATGACCTGAAGGAAATGACGGCGCATCGCGCTGACGATGACCAAGGGCGGGCGTTTTTCGAAAAATCCCTGCGGCTCTGTGCCAGCCTGATGCTGAAGATCAACCAGCTTCCGCAGCCGGTGATCGCTGAAATCGACGGTCTGGCGACGGCGGCGGGCTGCCAGCTGGTCGCAAGCTGCGATCTGGCGATCTGCACCGACAGCTCGACCTTCTGCACGCCGGGCGTCAATATCGGCCTGTTCTGCTCGACGCCGATGGTCGCCGTCTCGCGCGCCGCGCACCCCAAGCAGGCGATGGAAATGCTCTTGACCGGTGAAACCATCGATGCCTCGACCGCCAAGGATTTCGGCCTGGTCAATCGCATCGTGCCGAAACAGTATCTGCAGCAGGTGGTCAACAAATACGCCGCCGTCATCGCCTCGAAATCACCGCAGGCGCTGAGGATCGGCAAGCGGGCGTTTTATCAACAGGCTGAGATGAGCATCACCGGGGCCTATGATTTTGCAACCGGGGTGATGGTGGAGAACATGCTGAAGTCCGATGCGAAGGAGGGGATCGATGCGGTTCTCGGCAAGCGGACGCCGGAGTGGCCCAAAGCATGATGCGTCACGTTGTACGACGGACGTGCATGTTGTGTGTATGATCAAATCGATTGCCAACAGCGCGACGCGGCAATTTGTACAGAACGGAAAATCAAAACTTTCCGGATTGGATGCCGAGAAGGCAAAAATGCGGCTGGTCATGCTGTACAATGCCCGCTCTCTCGATGACTTGGCACCCTTGAAATCGGTTGGGTTGCGTAAACTGCCGGGAGATCGAAAGACACAATGGGCGATGACCATTAACGGGCCCTGGCGGCTCTGTTTTCGACATGCTTACGATGTCGAAATAGTGGACTACCATTGAAGGAAAATGGAATGTTTGAAATTCATCCGGGCGTAATGCTCAGGGAAGAACTGGATGCGCGCGGCATGACAGGCAACGCTTTGGCACTGGCGCTGCGGATAAACTCCGGACGCGTTTCCGAAATCCTGACTGGAAAACGCGTGATTTCCGCCGATACTGCTTTGAGGCTTGGCCAGTTCTTTGGAAATGATCCTCAGTTCTGGCTCGGACTCCAAGGCGCTTACGATCTCGCCGTCGCATCGCGACAAAACGGTGAGCGGATCAAGATCGAAGTTCTTCCAGCAAAATCTGCTGCCTGAAATTGACGTAAATGCCGCTCAAGCCAGCTTCAGCGTCAGCGCACCGAGCGCGATCAGGCAGGCGGCGGCGATGCGGACGATGCTGACGCGTTCCTTGAGGACGACGATCGAGATGGTGATGGCGAAGAGGATCGATGTTTCGCGCAGCGCTGCGACCGTCGCAACCGGCGCTTTCGTCATCGCCCAGAGCGCCAGGCCATAGGCAAGGATCGAGCCGCCCCCGCCGATCAGTCCGCGCCACCATTGATGGCGGACGTGGAAGAGCACCGGCGCAAAGCCGCGCTTGGCAAAAGCCCATGAAAACAACAACACCGGCGGCAGGAGCACCATCCAGAGCGTGTAGGAGATCGGGTTGAGGGCCAGCCGTGCGCCGATCCCGTCGATATAGGTATAGGTGGCGATCACTACGGCATTGGCAAGCGCCAAGAGGATGGCGCGGGTGCCGCCCTTGCGGGCCTCGAACGCCAGGGTCAGCACGCCCGTCGAGATCGTCAGGACGCCGGCGATCGTCCCGTCGGACAGGTTTTCGCCGATGATCGCGCCGCTCGTTCCAGCCACCAGCAAAGGGGCGGCGCCACGCATCAGCGGATAGACAAGGCCGATATCGCCGGCGCGGTAGGCGGCCGCAACAAGCTGAAAATAGGCAAACTGGAACAGCGCCGACACCAGAAGGAACGGCCAGGCGTCCGGATGCGGCAATGGCATGAAAGGCAGGAACGGCAGGGCGACGACGGCAGAACCGAGCGCGATCATCGCTGCATCCAGCGATTTTTCCGATCCCGCCTTGACCAGGGCGTTCCATGTCGCATGCAATAACGCCCCGAACAGAACGAGAGCAATGACGTCAAGGGGCAAGATGAACCTTCGAAATACTGCGAGAGAAGCGGCGGAATGGCTGTGTTTCTGAAGTGGAGAGCTAAGAAAAGCAACTCGATTCTGGCAAAGGGTCAGATTTGGCCACGCTGCGCGATATCGTCATTTAGCGGATTCAGGTGTGAACGCCGACTGGCCGGTTGACACCCGCGAAGGCTGTCTCAATTATCGGCTCAAAGATCATGCAGCGCGGAAGTCGATGATGAATCATGATGTGTATCCAGACTATTACCTGTCCGGCATTCTGCGCTCGACGAAAACCATTGCCCTGGTCGGTGCGTCGCCCAATGCCGAGCGCCCGAGCCACCGCGTGATGGCGTTCCTGCTGCGCAAGGGCTACACGGTTTTTCCGGTCAATCCCGGTCAGGCCGGCAAGGAAATCCACGGTCAAAAGGTATATGCCAGGCTTGCCGATATTCCCGAACCGGTCGACATGATCGACGTGTTTCGCGCAACCGGCGCGCTGCCGGCGCTGATCGATGAAATCCTTGCCCTGAAAGCCCGCCCCAAATTCATCTGGACACAATTGGCCGTCCGCGACGACCAAGCTGCGGCAAAGGCTGAGGAAAATGGCATTCAGGTGGTGATGGACCGCTGCCCGGCGATCGAGTACCCGCGGCTGGTCGGTTGATTCCCCCGTTGGGTCAAGGATTGGAATTCCTTACCCGTCAGGCGTGCAAAACAGGCAAAAAAGTCTTTGACCGCAACATGTTACCTCTGAAATAGTGCGCCGAACTTGATCAAGGGAGGACACATCCATGACGAACAAACCAGGTTTCAATACGCTCGCGATCCACGCAGGCGCAGCGCCGGACCCGACCACGGGTGCGCGGGCAACGCCGATCTACCAGACCACGAGTTTCGTCTTCAATGATGCGGATCACGCCGCCTCGCTGTTCGGCCTGCAGGCCTTCGGCAATATCTATACCCGAATCATGAACCCGACGCAGGCCGTGCTCGAAGAACGTGTCGCAGCGCTCGAAGGCGGCACGGCAGCGCTTGCCGTTGCATCCGGTCATGCGGCGCAGCTGCTGGTGTTCCACGCCATCATGAGCCCCGGCGACAATTTTCTGGCGGCCCGTCAGCTCTACGGCGGCTCCGTCAACCAGTTCGGCAATGCCTTCAAATCCTTCGACTGGCGAGTTCGCTGGGTGGATACGGCCGATATCGCCTCTTTCGAAAGCCAGATCGATGACCGCACCAAGGCGATCTTCATTGAGAGCCTCGCCAACCCGGGCGGCACTTTCGTCGATATCGCGGCCATTTCCGCCGTCGCCAAGAAACATGGCCTGCCGCTGATCGTCGACAACACGATGGCCACACCCTACCTGATCCAGCCGATCGAACACGGCGCCGACATCGTCGTGCATTCGCTGACCAAGTTCATGGGCGGCCATGGTAATTCGATGGGCGGCGTCATCGTCGATGGCGGCACGTTCGACTGGTCGAAATCCGGCAAATATCCGATCCTTTCGGAGCCGCGCCCCGAATATGCCGGCATGGTCCTGCATGCGACCTTCGGCAACTTCGCTTTCGCCATTGCCTGCCGGGTACTGGGCCTGCGCGATTTCGGCCCGGCGATCTCGCCGTTCAATGCATTCCTGCTCCTGACCGGCATCGAGACGTTGCCGCTCCGCATGCAGCGGCATTGCGACAACGCGCTGGCCGTTGCCACGTGGCTCAGCGCCCATGACAAGGTTGCCTGGGTGAATTATGCCGGCCTCGAGGGCGATGCCAATCACGCGCTCCAGCAGAAATACTCCAGGCGCGGCGCCGGCGCCGTCTTCACCTTCGGTCTGAAGGGTGGTTACGAAGCCGGAAAACGCTTTGTCGAAGGCCTGGAAATGGTCTCGCATCTGGCCAATATCGGTGACACGCGCTCGCTGGTGATCCACCCGGCCTCGACCACGCACCGGCAGCTCACGGCAGAACAGCAGACGGCGGCCGGCGCTGGCCCGGAAGTCGTTCGCCTGTCGGTCGGCATCGAGGATGTCGCCGATATCATCGCCGATCTCGAGCAGTCGCTGGCGAAAGCCTGATGTAGTTCGCCAGGCCGGAGGCAAGCGCGATGACGAACACCGTCGTTGCGGCCGGCTTGATCGACTACATGTCCCATCTCCTTCTGTGGGTTAATGCATGGCGACGGCGACGTCGCCATGCATTCCGGCGTCGAAGTGGCCGGGAACGAGGCAGGCGATCTTGAACGTGCCGTCATTGGTGAACTTCCAGACGATCTCACCGGACTTTCCGGCGGCCAGACGGATCGCGTTCGGGTCGTCATGTTCCATCTCCGGAAACTTTTCCATCATGGCCTTGTGCTCCATGATCTTGTCATCCTGGTCGAGGACGAACTCGTGGTCCAGTTCGCCCGCGTTCTTAATGGAGAAGACGATCGTCTGGCCCTTGCGCACCTTGAAGGTGTTGGGCGCGAAGACCATCTTGCCGTCATCCGTCTCCTTCATGGAGACACGGATCGTCCGGGTTGCCTGAGCCTTCTTGCCGGGTTCACCGGCGGCCATGGCTTCACCGTGGCCACCCGCATGCGAGCCGGAAGCGAGGGCGGGAGTGGCGAGCGCCGCAAGGAACAGCGCGATCATTGCAGTTTTCATGGTTCATTCCTTTGGTTGCTGAATTGGATCGGGTCGAGATCAGCCGTCCTTTAGGGCTTGGGCTTCACGGGCTTGGGCAAGATCCGGATGTTGGCATCCTTGGCCTTGGTCGTGCCGGGGCGTTTTCCCGTTCACTCGCCAGCCTCGTGCCGGGTGGGTTTTCGTACCAGCCGCGATCGGTATACTTGTCGGCTGCAATCCCCTCGCGGATCCTGACGACGGAGAACATGCCACCCATCTCGATCGGGCCGCGCGGACACCATCTGGTCATCGTCGGAACGATGTTCTCAGGGAAATTATTTTTGCGGGTCAAGGCGGACTGACCGGGCTCATCTAGACGAGGTTGGCGAGGCCGAACTTGGACGGCACACCGGGCCCGTTATCCTCCAGGGTCTCGGCGAAGCCTTCGATGATCGGGCAGTCCGGCCGTTCGTCGCCGTGGCAATGACTGGCCAGATGCTTGAGCGTCTTCGTCATCGCGGCAATGGCTGCGGCCTTGCGCTCGAGCTCCGCGATGTGCTCAAGCGCGATCGCCTTGACGTCGGCGCTTGCGCGCGAGCGGTCCCGCCACAAGGCCAGCAGGGCCTTCATCTGCTCAACCGAGAACCCGAGATCGCGTGCACGGCGAATGAATTGCAGCGTGTGAACGTCGTTGTCCGTATATGTCCGATAGCTCGATTCGGTGCGATGGGCCGGCGAGATCAACTTGATCTGCTCATAGTAGCGGATCATCTTGGTCGAGACGCCGGAGGCCTTGGATGCTTCACCGATGTTCATCGTGGTTTCCTTCCGTCAGTTTGCCTTGAAGCGCCGTAGACGCAGCGCGTTGGCCAGCACGAACACGCTCGATAGGCCCATTGCGCCGGCGGCAAGGACCGGCGACAGCAGCGTGCCGTTCAACGGGTAGAGGACGCCCGCAGCGACGGGGATCAGGCTGACATTGTAGGCAAAGGCCCAGAACAGGTTCTGCCGGATGTTGCGGATCGTCGCCTTGCTGATGGCAATCGCCCGTGGCACGCCGTTGAGATCGCCCGACATCAGCACGACATCGGCGCTCTCGATGGCGATGTCCGTTCCGGTTCCGACCGCAAGACCGATGTCGGCTTCCGACAAAGCGGGCGCATCGTTGATGCCGTCGCCGATGAACGCCACCTTGCGTCCGCCCTCGCGCAGCTTGCCCACGGCTTTGACCTTTCCATCGGGCAGGACTTCGGCGATGACCTCGTCGATGCCGAGCTGACGGGCAATCGACTGCGCCGTGCGCCTGTTGTCCCCCGTGATCATCGCGACTTTCAGGCCGAGCGCGTGCAGGGCCTTGATCGCCTGCGGCGTCGTTTCCTTGACGGGATCGGACACGGCGATGATGGCGGCCAGCTTGCCGTCGATGGCGGCATAGAGCGGCGACTTGCCCGCATCGCCGAGAGCGGCCGCCTGATCCGAAAACGGCGAGATATCGATGCCGCTCCGCGTCATCGCCCGGTCTGCGCCGGCCAGCACGGTCCGATCGCCGATTCGGCCGCTCACGCCGTAGCCCGGGGTAGCTTCGAAATCCAAGACGTCTAGCAGCGAAAGATCCTGGGCTTTCGCCGCCGCGACGATGGCTTCGCCAATCGGGTGCTCGGACTGCATCTCCAGGCTGGCAACGAGGCGGAGCGTTTCGTTGCGATCGAACCCCTCGTTGACGGCAAAGTCTGTCAGTTCCGGCTTGCCCTTGGTGAGTGTGCCAGTCTTGTCCAGTGCCACGACGTCGACGTCGCGCAGGGTTTGGAGCGCTTCGCCCTTTCGGAAGAGAATGCCGAGTTCGGCCCCGCGGCCCGTGCCGACCATGATGGATGTCGGGGTTGCCAGACCCATGGCGCAGGGGCAGGCGATGATCAGCACCGCGACGGCATTGACCAGAGCGAAGGTCAGCGCAGGCGAAGGGCCGAGGACGAGCCAGGCCATGAAAGTCAGGGCAGCGGCCGCAATGACGGCCGGGACAAACCATCCCGTAACCCGATCGACGAGTGCCTGGATCGGCAGCTTCGAGCCTTGCGCGGCCTCGACCATCTTGATGATCTGGGCGAGAAGTGTGTCGGCGCCGATCTTTGTCGCTTCGAACGTGAACGATCCGGTTTTGTTGATCGTGCCGCCAACGACATCGTCGCCCGAGGATTTCTTGACCGGAACGGGTTCGCCCGTGATCATCGACTCGTCCACATAGGACGCGCCTTCGCTGACGCGGCCGTCGACCGGGACTTTCTCGCCGGGGCGGATGCGCACGATGTCGCCGAGGGTCACGTCTCCGATTTCGATCTCGACGAAGTCCTCGCCGCGCTTTACATGCGCGGTCTTCGCCTGAAGGCCGATGAGGTGCTTGATCGCCTGGCTGGTCTTGCCTTTGGCGCGCGCCTCAAGGTAACGGCCGAGCAGGATCAGCGTGACGATGACGGCGGCCGCCTCGTAGTAGACGTTGGCGGTACCGGAAGGCAGCACGCCGGGCAGGAATGTCGCGACGACTGAATAGCTCCAGGCGGCCGAGGTGCCGAGCACGACCAGCGAATTCATGTCGGGGGTCCAGCGAAGCAGGTTGGGAACGCCCTTCTGAAAGAAGCGGAGACCTGGTCCGAACAGGACGATGGTGGCGAGCACAAACTGAATGACAAGGTTGTTGCCCATGCCGATGCTGACCATGACCCAGTCATGGACGGCCGGAATGAAATGCGACCCCATCTCAAGCACGAACAAGGGAAGCGTGAGTGCGGCCGACAGGGCCAGCGATATCTTCAGGCGGTTTGCCTCGCGGTCCCGGCGATCCTCATTGCCGTCTGCTGGACTGTCAGCAGCGATCCTGCGCGGCTCGTATCCGGCGGCGCGCACGGCATCCTCAAGGGCGAGTAGGGACGTTCCGGAGACGATACGGACGGTCGCCTTTTCGGTCGCCAGATTGACCGAGGCGGCCGTCACGCCCGCAACGGTTTTCAGAGCCTTCTCGACGCGGGACACGCACGAGGCGCAGGTCATGCCTTCGACGCGGAATTCCCGTGTTTCGAGTTTGGGTTCATAGCCCGCCTTCTCGATGGCCTGAAGGACAGCTTCGGCCGGAACCGGTTCGTTATAGGTGACGGTGGCGCGCTCGGTCGCGAGGTTAACGACGGCCGAGGCGACGCCCGGCACGGCAGCGATGGCTTTCTCGACCCGCGCGACGCAGGACGCGCAGGTCATGCCCTCGATCCCGAAATCGGTCGGGACGGGCAGGGACTTCGATGTTTCGATCTTCGGTATGGCAGTCATTTGGGGTGATCCCTTTGCTCACTGCCCATATAGTTAGTCCTTCCAATGATGGGAAGGTCAAGGGGCGATCTGGGATTTGTCAGGCCCAGAGCTACGGTGCCCGTCCCGCGCGAACCGGACGGGCGTTTGCCCATGTCAACGCCTTGCATACGACACCGGATATCCGGCGTCCTGGATCGCCTGGCCGATGACGGCCGGGTCGAGCGTTGTTTCGACGGTCGCCTTCCTGGACGCGAGGTCCACGGTCGCGACGGCAGCCGGATCGGCGGCCTTGATGGCCTTTTCGACGGTGCCCTTGCAGTGGCCGCAGGTCATGTTCTGGATGTCGAATTCATACATTATGATGTCTCCTTTCAATGGGGTTGCCTTGAGATGGGGCTTCCAACGGTGGGAGGGTCAAGGGCAGTTTTTCTGCCTGCAACGCTTTTCACCTTTCGGGCTCGATCGGGACGGCTGTGTTCATCGCCATCGGCAAGGACGGGGCGAGCAAGGTCTTTCAGGCCGTCAGGTTGAAAGGCTGTCTTTCTCCTCAGGCCGGGACGGGAAGAAAATTATGGCGAGAACTCGACGGGTATGATTCACATGTTTTGGCGAATAAACCTGATCCATCCCCTTGCGTAACGGAGCATCCATGACCCACGCGCTGACATTCGATCCGACGTCTCTTGAGCCTGAAGCCGGCGCACCGGCACCGGACCGGCTGATCTCCGGCACGCCAAAATTCCGCACCTGGAATTTCGAGGAAGCCGGAGGCGGTATCTATGCCGGCATCTGGGAAGCGACGCCCGGCAAGTGGCGTATTGCCTATGACGAATGGGAGTATTTCCACATCCTGTCCGGCATCTCCATCGTCACCGAAGACGGCGGTGCCGCAACGCACTTGAAGGCCGGCGACAGCATGATCCTCAGACCCGGCTTCAAGGGAACCTGGGAAGTGGTTGAAACGACTCGCAAGGACTATGTCATTCGGGTTTAGCCTTCCTATATCCGAGGGGGCATCCGGGGACGGCACTCGCCGTCTCTTCCATCATTAGGAGAAATCCAATGTCTCAAGCCGACCAACCCGTCTGGTTCATCACCGGCTGTTCGACCGGTTTTGGCCGCGAACTGGCACAGCAAACTATGGCGCTGGGCTATCCGACAGTCGTGACCGCCCGCAATCCCGCGCAGGTCGAAGACCTCGTGAAGGGCAACGAGGACAAGGCTCTGGCCTTGAAGCTCGACGTCACCAAGCCCGCTGAAATCGAAGCCGCGGTCAAGGCAGCCCTTGCCCGTTTCGGCCGCATCGACGTGCTCGTCAACAATGCCGGCATCGGCTATTTCGGCTCGGTCGAGGAAAGCGAAATGGACGAAGTCCGCCGCATGTTTGAGATCAACGTCTGGGGCCTTGCCGCAATGACCAGGGCGGTCCTGCCGGCCATGCGCAAGCAGCGTTCAGGGACCGTCGTCAACATATCGTCGATCGGCGGCATTCGTGGCGGGGCGGCCGTCGGCTTCTACAACGCAACGAAATTCGCCGTCGAAGGCCTGTCCGAAGCTCTGTCAATCGAGACGGCGCCGCTCGGTATCAAGGTTCTTCTGGTCGAGCCCAGCGGTTTTCGAACCGATTGGGCCGGGCGCTCGGCCAACGAGGCGCCCCAGACGATCGAGGACTACCGCGATACGGCCGGCCAGAACGCATCGGCCATTCGCGAACGCAGCGGCAAGCAGGCCGGTGATCCGAAGCGGGCCGTGAAAGCCATCATCAAGGCCGTGGAAGCCGAAAACCCGCCGTTGCGCCTTCTTTTGGGCAAGGCGGCACTGGTGGGCGGACGGGGCAAGATCGAGACGCTGCGCCGCGATTTCGAAGCCTGGGCCGAAGTAACCGAAGGTGCCGATTTTCCGCAGTAGACGCCATTCGGCGCGGCAAGGAGGCCGCGCCGTTTTGACTACCATTCCAGTTCCAGTCGCTCCAGCCCGTGGAAGTGATAGCTGTCCTTGATCTCAGGCTCGCTCTTGAGCCGCAGGCCCGGCAGCCGTTCGAACAGGATCGGCAGCGACAGTTTCAGTTCCAGTCGTGCCAGCGGCGCACCGATGCAGAAATGCAGGCCGGCGCCGAACGAGACATGCGCGCCTTCGTTCCGCTCGGGGCGGAAGGTCAGGGGATCTGAGAATTTCTTCGGGTCGACATTTGCCGCGCCCAGCAGCAGGCCGATCTTGTCGCCCTTTTTCAGGCTGATGCCGTCTTCCAGCTCGATGTCGGAAAGGGCGTAGCGCTGGAAGATGTGCAGCGGCGCGGCATAACGCATGCATTCCTCGATGGTCCGTTCCGTGGCGGCGTCGCTGGAAAGCACGTCTTTTGCGGACGTTCCGGTTTCAAGCAGGGTGCGCACGGCATTACCGAGCTGGTGCACGGTCGCTTCATGTCCGGCATTGAGCAGCAACACCGCCGTCGAGATCAGTTCGTCGTCGGACAGACGTTCACCGTCCTTTTCGGTGGTGATCATGTGGGTCAAAAGATCGTCGGCGGGATTTTTTCGTTTCCAGTCGATGATGCCCTTCAGATAGGCGGCGAACTCGGCCGAGGCCAGGTTGGCGTCGTGTTCCGTCTCAAGCGTCGGGTTGAACACATACATCTTCACCATGCGATGCGACCAGTCGAGCAGTTTTGGCGCCATCTCCACCGGCACGCCGAGCATGCGGGCGATCACCGTCACCGGAACGATTTCGGCGTAAGTTTTCAGAAGCTCGACCTCGCCGTCCTTTTCGAAGCCGTCGATGAGGGAATGCGACAGTGCCGCGATTTCCGGCTTCAGCTGTTCGATCTGGCGCGAGACGAAGGCGCGGTTGACCAGCGTGCGCAACCGCGTATGCGCCGGCGGCTCAAGCTCGAGCAGCGAATAGGCCTCCAGCCGGTCGAAATCCGCCAGATGCGGCTTGGGTTCCGGCAGGCCCAGCTCCTCGCGCGTCGCCACATGCAGGATCTGCCGGCCGAACCGGCGGTCACGCAGCAGGTTGTTCACCTGGTCATATCCTGCGAAATACCATTGCTGCGGCTCTTCCCAGAAAAAGGACGGACACTGCGCATGCAGAGCGGCGTAGGAGGCCAGCGGATTTTTGTAAAAGGCGGGATTGCGGACGTCGATGCTGACATTGCGGGTCGAGGGCGTGATGGCGATGGCAGAAGGTGCGGGCATTTGGCATTCTCGCTGGACGGAACGATAGGGGCAGGCTTCCGATTTACGGCGCAGGTGGCGTGCCCGGCAAGGCCCTTGGCACGCTCATGTCAGATTTTGCTACCGGGAAAAACATCGCCCGCTGACGAAAACAGGCATATGACTGATCCCGCCTTGCCTTGTGGGGCGACATGTCTATTTCATGGATGACGAACGGCAACGACCAGAGAGAGACTATGGCTTCGTCGCATACCAGCCTTTCACAGGGCATTCTGGCTGCCATCCGCGGGAAACGTGTGTCGCTTGCGGGCAGGGACCCGGCGGGGGAGCGTGGCGATACGGTCATCGCCTCCTACAATATCCACAAGTGCGTCGGTACCGACAACCGCTTCGACCCCGGCCGCACCACCGACGTGATCAGTGAAATCGGCGCCGATATCATCGCCCTTCAGGAAGCCGATCAGCGATTTGGCGAGCGCGCGGGGCTGCTTGACCTCGATCGGCTGCATCGCGACTGTCACCTGATCGCGGTGCCGATTGCCGCCTTCTCCGCCAAGGGACACGGCTGGCACGGCAATGTGCTTCTGTTGCGCGAGGGTGCCGTCGCCAAGGTTCACCAGTTGAAGTTGCCCGGCGTCGAGCCGCGCGGCGCGCTGGTCGTCGATCTCGATTTGAAGGCAGGTCCGCTGAGAATCATTGCCGCCCATTTCGGCCTGCTCAGGCATTCCCGTGCCCGTCAGGCCGAAGCGATCATCGCTGCCATCAGCGAGGCGGAGGAGCGGCCGACGCTGTTGATCGGCGATCTCAACGAGTGGCGGATGGGACGCCGCTCCGCATTGAGTTCGCTCAGTCCGGTCTTTGATCATGCCGCAACGGCGGTGCCGAGTTTTCCCTCGCGCTTTCCGCTGCTGGCGCTCGACCGGGTGATGGGAAGCCCGCACAATCTGGTGACCGCCGTCGAAGTACACAATACGCCCCTTTCCCGCGTGGCCTCAGATCACCTGCCGATCAAGGCCTATATCGATCTCAAGGCGGCTCTGGGCGCGGGAAATCCAATCGGAGCGGTTTCGGCGGCTCAACCATGACGAACAGGTCGTCATAGCATGCGCGCCTATGTCGTCGCTCTATTCGCCTTTGTGTCCGGTCTGCTGGCGCTGCTCGCTGTTTATGCCTATGGCCGTTTCGGGCGGCGGCTGCAGGGACCGGCGACAACGGCCCTGCCGCCGCAAGGGGATCAGACAGAGCTCGACCGGCTGGCAGCACCTCTGCTTGATGCGCACAAGGGGCTCAACGGCATTGCGCTGATTTCCGACAACATGGCTGCATTTGCACTCAGGGCTGTGTCGGCGCGCAAGGCGGGCCGCAGCCTCGACCTGCAGTATTATTACTGGAAGAACGACCTGACCGGTCGGATGTTGATACGCGAGGTGTTGGCCGCTGCCGATCGCGGCGTGCGCGTCCGGCTCCTTCTCGATGACATCAATGCCGGCCTGCATGACCGCATGTGCCTGTCGCTGGATGGCCATCCGAACATCGAGGTTCGCCTGTTCAATCCCAGCCGTGCGCGCACCGATCGCTTCCGGCGCGGTTTCGAGATGATGCTGCGGCCTTTCCGCGCCACGCGGCGCATGCACAACAAGCAATGGATCGCCGATGGGCGCCTGGTGATCGCCGGTGGCCGCAATATCGGCGACGCCTATTTCGATGCCGATGAGCAGTCGAATTTTCGCGATCTCGATGTCTGGATGCTGGGGCCTGTCGCCGAAGATTCCGCGACGATCTTCGACGGCTACTGGAATAGTCCGGTCGTCGTGCCGATCGGCTCGCTGCGCACGCCGCGTGCGCACTATCTGCCGGCTTTCAGGGCAAAGCTTGAAAAGATCGCCGCGACATCGGGCGGCCGGCATTATGTGGCGCATGCCGACAGCGCGATGCAGGATGGCCGCCTGTTGCCGGTGGAGACGGCACTGCATTGGACGAGCGCTGCCACGCTGGTATCGGATCCGCCCGAAAAGGCATTTCTGCCGAAACGCAGCAACTGGGTCATGCAGGAACTGATGCCGGCCCTGACATCGGCGCAACATGGTGTCCGGGTCATCTCGCCCTATTTCATCCCCGGTGCGCAGGGCATTGCCGAAATCGCGCGGCTGGTGCAGCGGCAGGTCACGGTCGAGGTGCTGACCAATTCGCTGGCCGCCACCGATGTTGCTGCGGTGCACGGTGGCTACGCCAACTACCGCAAAGCGCTGCTCAAGTGCGGAGCGGCTCTGTTCGAATTGAAGGCCACGCACGAATTCGGCGATCCCCAGCGGATGTCGCTGTTCGGCTCGCGCGGCGCCAGCCTCCATACCAAGGCTTTTACGGTCGATGGAAAAACCGGCTTTGTCGGCTCGATGAATTTCGACCCCCGCTCGGCATCGCTGAATACGGAAATGGGCGTGCTCTTCACCCATCCGGCGCTGGTCAAGGAGGTCGATGCCGTTTTCGACATCGAAACAAGACCCGAAAACAGCTTCCGGCTGTCGCTCGACAGGGGACGTCTGCGCTGGCACGACAACGCAGGCGATGAAATGCGCGTCCTTCGCCGCGAGCCGGAGGCCGGTTTGTGGCGCCGCCTGACCGCCGGGATCATCAGCATCCTGCCAATCGAATCGCAGCTCTGACCCGCCTTTACCGATTTTTCACTCTGAAAGACCGAAAGTCTGTGTGAAAAAATTCAAAAACCGGTCTTTCCTCTATCTCGCCCGTTAGGATCAGCTAAAAGACTGGCAGAGATGCGTCGGGATGACGATGTTCCGGCTCTGCGCGGCTATTAACGTTATGCAGAGTTGGCGACTTGAAGTCGGGTACTTGGACACTCTATGTATGGACAAGAGATATTCCCGATGATTCCCGGTGTGCAGAAGGGTTTGCGCACCAGATAGACAAAGGTTTGACATGAGAAATCCCGTTGATACCGCTATGGCCCTGGTGCCGATGGTCGTTGAACAGACCAATCGCGGCGAGCGCTCCTACGATATCTTTTCGCGTCTCCTGAAAGAGCGCATCATCTTTTTGACGGGTGCTGTGGAAGACCACATGGCAACGCTGATCTGCGCCCAGCTGCTGTTCCTCGAGGCTGAAAACCCGAAGAAGGAAATCGCCCTTTACATCAATTCACCGGGTGGCGTCGTCACCGCCGGCATGGCGATCTACGATACGATGCAGTTCATCAAGCCCGCTGTTTCGACGCTCTGCATCGGTCAGGCGGCATCCATGGGCTCGCTGCTTCTGGCCGCCGGCCACAAGGATATGCGCTTTGCGACGCCGAACGCCCGTATCATGGTTCACCAGCCGTCAGGCGGCTTCCAGGGCCAGGCGTCCGACATCGAACGGCATGCCCGCGATATCCTGAAGATGAAGCGCCGTCTGAATGAAGTCTACGTCAAGCACACCGGCCGGACCTATGAAGAGGTTGAACAGACGCTGGACCGTGACCACTTCATGACTGCGGATGAGGCGCTGAGCTGGGGTGTCGTCGATAAGGTCATCACCTCGCGCGAGGCCATGGAAGCTGCCGCTGAGGCATGAAATTCAGCTTTTTTGTGCGGATAGATGCATTTGTGACACAATTGTAACTCTCATGGGCTTTATCCGCAGGCCAAAGCCGTTAATATCGACCGTTAATGCTATGTTGAAGTTTGAAGTCCTAGCATTCGGTATTCGGTGGGAGATTCGTTGCTGCCGGACATCAAACATGGTTGTTTGAAGCCGGTTCGTACTCCCGAAAGCGCCGTCTCCTTGCGCATGAATGGCAGGGAATAGCGGAGCAGGTTGAGTAGTCCTGGTCACCTTGCAGGAGGTGCCCGGCGTGCTGGAAGGAAAGTGATATGAGCAAGGTCAGCGGTAGCAACGGCGGTGACTCCAAGAATACCCTATACTGCTCCTTCTGCGGAAAGAGCCAGCACGAGGTCCGCAAGCTGATTGCCGGACCGACGGTGTTCATCTGCGATGAATGCGTCGAACTCTGCATGGACATCATCCGCGAAGAGAACAAGACGTCGATGGTCAAGTCCCGCGATGGCGTTCCGACGCCGCAGGAGATCATCAAGGTTCTCGACGAATACGTCATTGGCCAGCAACAGGCCAAGCGCATCCTGTCGGTTGCCGTCCACAACCATTACAAGCGCCTGGCCCATGCCGCCAAGGGCACCGACGTCGAGTTGGCGAAATCCAACATCATGCTCGTCGGTCCGACCGGTTGCGGCAAGACCTACCTGGCGCAGACGCTGGCACGTATCATCGACGTGCCGTTCACCATGGCCGATGCCACGACGCTCACCGAAGCCGGTTATGTCGGCGAGGACGTCGAGAACATCATCCTGAAGCTCCTGCAGTCGGCCGACTACAATGTCGAGCGGGCACAGCGCGGCATCGTCTATATCGACGAAGTCGACAAGATCTCGCGCAAGTCCGACAATCCGTCGATCACGAGGGACGTCTCGGGCGAGGGCGTGCAGCAGGCGCTTCTGAAGATCATGGAAGGTACCGTCGCGTCGGTTCCTCCGCAGGGCGGCCGCAAGCATCCGCAGCAGGAATTCCTGCAGGTTGACACGACCAACATCCTGTTCATCTGCGGCGGCGCCTTTGCCGGTCTCGACAAGATCATCTCGGCGCGCGGCGAAAAGACCTCGATCGGTTTCGGCGCCGCGGTGCGTGCACCGGAAGATCGCCGTGTCGGTGAAGTCCTGCGCGAACTGGAGCCGGAAGATCTGGTGAAGTTCGGCCTCATCCCGGAATTCATCGGCCGTCTGCCCGTTCTGGCGACGCTCGAAGACCTCGACGAGCCGGCCCTGATCCAGATTCTGTCGGAGCCGAAGAACGCGCTGATCAAGCAGTACCAGCGCCTGTTCGAGATGGAGGATGTGGAACTGACCTTCCACGAGGACGCCCTGCGCGAAATCGCCCGCAAGGCGATCGTCCGCAAGACCGGCGCCCGCGGCCTGCGCTCGATCATGGAAAAGATCCTGCTCGACACGATGTTCGAGCTGCCGACGCTGGAAGGCGTTCGCGAAGTGGTCATCTCCGACGAGGTGGTCAAGGGTTCTGCCCGGCCGCTCTACATCTACTCGGAGCGCTCGGACGAGAAGGCCAACGTTTCGGCTTGATCGGATCGACTTTTTAAAGAGGCCCGCCATGTGCGGGCCTTTTTCATGCGGCAAATTTAGAATGCCACGACCGTGGCGCGTCATGGGGTACGTGCGGCTTTGCCTGCACCTGTCGGGCAGGGTTCGCGTAGGCAATAGCTGCATGGCAGCCCTGCACATTTGGCGGGGATCCGTGCGCCGGAAGTCTCGCCGCTGGAGGGTGTGGCTGAATGAACATTCAAGCGAATCAGCGATTGCTAAAAGCAGTCAACAACGCGATTATGTAACGATTCTGTGCCGGTGGATCCCGGTACGAAGCGTGTGCGTTAGCTCTCGCGGCAAGGTCCGCGACAGTCAGATGCCGTTTACTATCCGGCTACGCCGCCTCCCAGGCCGGTAGTCGGCGAAGGGTTGAAAACAGACGTCACACACTCCACCTGACAGTGGACAGAATGAAGACCGGAAGCGCCCTTGAACGCTTCGGGTAACGGGCCCGGAAACGGGACGGAAAGGAAATGACATGACGAGCAAAACGTCTCCGGCAATTGAAAGCGCGACCTATCCGGTGTTGCCGCTACGCGACATCGTGGTGTTCCCGCACATGATCGTGCCGCTGTTTGTTGGCCGTGAAAAGTCGATCCGTGCGCTTGAAGAAGTCATGGGCACCGACAAGCAGATCATGCTTGCAACCCAGATCAATGCGAGCGACGACGATCCGGAACCGGCTGCGATCTATCAGATCGGCACCATTGCGAACGTGCTGCAGCTGCTGAAGCTGCCGGACGGTACCGTCAAGGTACTGGTCGAAGGCCGGACCCGCGCCGAGATCGACGGCTATACCGGCCGCGAGGAGTTCTACGAAGCGCACGCGCACCCGCTTTCCGAGCCGGAGGAAGACCCGGTCGAGATCGAAGCGCTGAGCCGCTCCGTGGTGTCGGAATTCGAGAGCTATGTGAAGCTCAACAAGAAGATTTCGCCTGAAGTCGTCGGCGCGGCCAGCCAGATCGAGGATTATTCGAAGCTCGCCGATACGGTTGCTTCGCATCTCTCCATCAAGATCGTCGAAAAGCAGGAAATGCTTGAGACGACCAGCGTCAAGCTGCGCCTTGAAAAGGCGCTCGGCTTCATGGAAGGCGAGATCTCGGTTCTGCAGGTCGAAAAGCGCATCCGCTCGCGCGTCAAGCGCCAGATGGAAAAGACCCAGCGCGAATATTACCTGAACGAACAGATGAAGGCGATTCAGAAGGAGCTCGGCGACGGCGAGGAAGGCCGCGACGAGATGGCCGAACTGGAAGACCGCATCGCCAAGACCAAGCTGTCCAAGGAAGCCCGTGAAAAGGCCGATGCGGAAGTCAAGAAGCTGCGCCAGATGAGCCCGATGTCGGCGGAAGCCACCGTCGTGCGCAATTATCTGGATTGGCTGCTCGGCATTCCGTGGTCGAAGAAGTCCAAGGTCAAGACCGATCTCAACCACGCCGAAAAGGTGCTGGAACTGGACCATTTCGGCCTCGACAAGGTCAAGGAACGGATCATCGAGTATCTGGCCGTGCAGGCGCGTTCGCAGAAGATCAAGGGGCCGATCCTGTGCCTCGTTGGTCCTCCGGGCGTCGGCAAGACCTCGCTTGCCAAGTCGATCGCCAAGGCGACCGGCCGCGAATATATCCGCATGGCGCTCGGCGGCGTTCGTGACGAAGCCGAAATCCGCGGTCACCGCCGCACCTATATCGGTTCGATGCCTGGCAAGGTCATCCAGTCGATGAAGAAGGCAAAGAAGTCCAACCCGCTCTTCCTGCTCGATGAAATCGACAAGATGGGCCAGGATTTCCGCGGCGATCCGTCGTCGGCTTTGCTCGAGGTGCTGGATCCGGAACAGAACTCGACGTTCATGGACCACTATCTGGAGGTCGAATACGACCTCTCGAACGTGATGTTCATCACCACGGCGAACACGCTGAACATTCCTGCGCCCTTGATGGACCGCATGGAAGTGATCCGCATCGCCGGCTATACGGAAGAAGAAAAGCTGGAAATCGCCAAACGGCATCTATTGCCCAAGGCGATTGCCGACCATGCGCTGCAGTCCAAGGAATTCTCCGTTTCGGACGATGCGCTGCGCGTGGTCATCCAGACCTACACCCGTGAGGCTGGCGTGCGCAGCCTTGAGCGCGAACTGATGAAGCTCGCCCGCAAGGCCGTGACCGAAATCCTCAAGGGCAAGACCGACAAGGTCGAGGTCACCGGTGCGAACGTCAACGACTATCTCGGTGTTCCGCGCTATCGCCATGGCGAAGCCGAACGCACCGATCAGGTGGGCGTTGTCACGGGGCTTGCCTGGACGGAAGTCGGCGGTGAGCTGTTGACGATCGAAGGCGTCATGATGCCCGGCAAGGGCCGCATGACGGTGACCGGCAACCTGCGCGACGTGATGAAGGAATCGATTTCGGCTGCGGCATCCTATGTCCGTTCGCGTGCGATCGACTTCGGCATCGAGCCGCCGCTGTTCGACAAGAGCGACATCCATGTGCACGTGCCGGAAGGCGCGACACCGAAGGACGGTCCGTCCGCCGGTGTGGCCATGGCAACGGCGATCGTGTCGATCATGACCGGCATTGCCGTTGACAGGAACGTCGCCATGACGGGTGAAATCACCCTGCGCGGCCGCGTCCTGCCGATCGGTGGCCTGAAGGAAAAACTGCTCGCAGCGCTTCGCGGCGGCATCAAGAAGGTGCTGATCCCGGAAGAAAACGCCAAGGACCTGGCGGATATTCCGGACAACGTGAAGAACATTATGGAGATCATTCCGGTCTCTCATATTGGCGAGGTGCTGCAGCATGCGCTGGTAAGGGTTCCTGAGCCGATCGAGTGGGATCCTTCCAAGCACGTCGTGCCGATCGCAGCTGCGGACCCGGCGGACGATGCAGGCGTGTCGATTGCCCACTAAGCATGCCGCGCAAAAGTGCGCAGCGGTTTTGCGATAACGGCATGCGCAAAATCAAAGACCCAAAGCGCGGCAAGCGAATCTGAAAGATTGCGACGCGMTTTGGGGGCTTGACTTGGATTTCAGGCGGTGCCTGCCATAGGTTGAGTACTGATTTGGAACGGAAACAGTGGAAGACCGGCATTTTTGCCGGTCTTTTTTATGTAAAACCGTGCGCAAAGCCTTGCATTCCATGGGATTCAGAGCGATTGGGTTTGCCAAGGCGGGGGTCGCGCGTATGCTGCCCTCGGCTTAAAAATTGAGTCGTTTCGAACCAGTATTGAAAGGGGTGGAAACATGAACAAGAATGAGCTCGTGTCCGCAGTTGCCGAGAAGGCCGGACTCTCGAAGACCGATGCATCTTCTGCAGTTGATGCAATCTTCGACGTTATCCAGGCAGAACTGAAGAGCGGCGGCGACATTCGTCTCGTCGGCTTTGGCAATTTCTCGGTTAGCCGCCGCGAAGCATCGAAGGGACGCAACCCGTCCACCGGCGCAGAAGTCGATATCCCTGCACGCAACGTGCCGAAGTTCTCGGCCGGCAAGGGTCTTAAGGACGCCGTGAACTAAGTTTCATGTTTCATCTGCAGCACCGTGGCGAAGACGCCAACGGTTCGATAGCAGGATGATTTGGGGCCCGGGTTTTCCCGGGCCTCTTTTCGTTTGTGGCGATGGCTTTTTCCGTGCCGCCTTGCCGTTGTCTAATATGCATCGGCTGTCATGCGGGTGTTACACGGCGCGATCACAACCCCTCCGTATTGGATTGATCAGGAGGGACATCCCCGTGAAGATATTTTCGCTCACCGCGGCACTCGCTGCCGTGCTTGCCGCCTCGACCGCGTCAGGCGCCAATGCAGAACCCGTATTCAATCGCATCGCCTCGTTCGCCGTCGCCGACAACCTGCCGGCCGATGCTGACAAGAAGTCCGTGACATCGGCTGAAATCATAACCGCCAGCGAGGACGGCAACACGCTGGTCTATTCCGACAGCCCGCTGAAGGCGATCGGCTTCATCGACATCACCGATCCGAAGGCCCCGAAGGCTGGCGGTATCCTGTCGTTCGAAGGCGAACCGACATCGGTTGCGATCGCCGGCGCCAAGGCGCTGGTTGCCGTCAACACCCGCGAAAGCTTCGTCAAGCCATCGGGCTTCCTGGCGACCGTCGATCTGGCGACAAAGAAGATGGACGCACAGTGCGATCTCGGCGGACAGCCGGATTCGGTTGCTGTCAATAAGGACAAGACGCTCGCCGCCATCGCCATCGAGAACGAGCGCGACGAAGAGGTCAATGACGGCAAGCTGCCGCAGATGCCGGCAGGCGATCTCGTGATCCTCTCACTGAAGGACGGTGCTGCCGATTGCGCCTCGATCAAGCATGTGACACTGACGGGTCTTGCAGAAATTGCCGGCGACGATCCGGAGCCTGAATTCGTGGCCTTCAACGGCCAGAACGAGATTGCGCTGACGCTGCAGGAAAACAATCATATCGTCATCATCGACGGAAACACGGGTGCGGTGAAGACGCATTTTCCGGCTGGCACCGCGAACCTTGCAGGCGTTGACAACAAGCGCGACGGCAAGCTGTCCTTCACGGCCGAGCTGAAAGACGTCAAGCGCGAGCCGGATGCCGTGAAATGGCTTGATGATAACCGTCTGGTGGTTGCCAATGAAGGCGACTACGAAGGCGGTTCGCGCGGCTTCACCATCTTCGACAAGACCGGCAAGGTCCTGTTCGAATCAGGCGCCAGCTTCGAGCACGCCGTTGCCGCGATCGGCCACTATCCCGAGAAACGTTCGGCTGCCAAGGGTATCGAACCGGAAGGTCTGGAAGCCGCAACTTTCGGCGAAGACAAGCTGTTCTTCGTTCTGGCTGAGCGAGCTTCCGTCGTCGGCGTCTATAAGGACACCGGCGCCGATCCGGAACTCAAGCAGATCCTGCCGTCCGGTGTCTCGCCGGAAGGCGGCGTCGCTATTCCCGCGCGCAATCTGCTGGCAACCGCCAACGAGGTGGACCTGGTGGAAGACGGCGGCGCTCGCTCGCATGTCATGATCTACGAGCGGGCAGAAGGCGTTGCCGCCTATCCGCAGATTACCTCGGCAGAACAGGACGGCGCTCCGCTCGGTTTCGGCGCTCTCTCTGGTCTGGCCGCGGTCAAGGATCAGCCCGGCAAGCTCTACGCCGTCAACGATTCGGTCTATTCCTCGCAGCCGCGTATCTTCACGATCGACGCCACGCAGAAGCCGGCTTTGATCACCGAAGCGCTCACGATTACCCGTGATGGCGCCCCAGCGCAGAAGCTTGACATCGAAGGCATCGCCAATGACGGCGAGGGTGGTTTCTGGCTGGCTTCGGAAGGCGATGCGGCCAAGCTCTATGCAAACGCACTCATCCATGTGAACGCCAAAGGCGTGATCAAGAAAGAGATCGCCATTCCCGAAGAACTGCGTGCCAATGAAGTGCGTTGGGGTTTTGAAGGTGTGACCAGCGTTGGCGAGGGCGATGCGACGACGCTGTGGATGGCAATGCAGCGGCCCTGGAAGGATGACGACAAGGGCTTCGTCAAGCTCGTGTCCTACAATCCGGCGTCCGAGGAATGGGGTGCCGTGCGCTATCCGCTCGACAAGACCGAGGAAGGCTGGGTCGGCCTGTCCGAAATCACCGTCTACGGCGACTATGCCTATATCATCGAGCGCGACAACCTGATCGGTCAGGCTGCCAAGCTGAAGAAGATTTACCGCGTGGCGCTTGCCGATCTGAAACCGGCCAAGCTCGGTGGCGAATTGCCCGTCGTCAAGAAGGAAGAGGTCCGCGACCTCATTCCTGACCTCAAGGCTCTGGGCGGCTATGTCGTCGACAAGGTCGAGGGGTTCACGGTCGATGCCGCCGGCAACGGCTATGTCGTCACCGACAATGACGGCGTCGACGATTCCTCGGGCGAAACGCTGTTCTTCCCGATCGGTACGATGAACGCGATGTAATTGCTGTTCGTACCGGTAACGGAAAAGGCCGGGACATGATGTTCCGGCCTTTTCTATTTGGTCCTGAAGTGATTGGGGAAGGCGCGCGTTACTCGGCTGCAGTTTCGCCAGGACCTTCGCCGACTTCCTTGCGCTTGCGGATTTCATCGGCCTTGGCGACCAGCCGGCTGACAATATCGTGCATCTGGTCGAGCTGTTCGTCATCGAGCGCCGAGAAAATTTCCTCGATCAGCTGTTTTCGCGGATGCTCGGCCGCCTCGAGCACGACCCGGCCGACATCGGTGATCGAGACGATCTTCGCCCGGCGGTCCTCCGGATCGGGCTTGCGCACCACCAGCTTGTCGCGCTCCAGTCCGTCGATGGCTTCGGTCACCGTGCGCGGCGCAAAATTCAGCGCGCCTGCGATATCGGTCGAGCGGCAGGGGCCTAGTTTGCTCAGGAAAAACAGGAACTTGCTGCGCGCCAGCGATACGCCTTCCTCCGTCATCGATTCGTTGATGAGGCGGTGAACGCGATGGTAGAGCTCAAAGAGCTTGTCGGAGACTTCGAATGTGGATTTCATGTGTTTCATATGGATATTATGAGGTGCCATGTCAAATGACGGTATTGTCGGTATTACAGTCAAGTCTAATCGGCGGCCATTGGCCTTTGGTACCAAATCTCCCCAATAATGTTTCCTAGATGAAAGACCTGAATAGACATTGGAGCAGGC
>NZ_JBFUBH010000021.1:0-66896 GCF_056405855.1 Pararhizobium sp. P1_E7
TCGGGGGACAAGACGATGCCGCTGCAATCCATGACGGGATTTGCCCGCCGCGAAGGGACCTGCGGGCGCTATCGCTGGGCGTGGGAATTACGTTCGGTCAACGGCAAGGGCCTCGATCTCAGGCTGCGGCTGCCGGCCGGCACCGAGCATCTGGAGACCGACGTGCGCAGGCTGACGGCCGAGTGCTTTTCGCGCGGCAACATGCAAATGAACCTGAACGTCAGTGCCAGCGAGGCCGGCGTCGAAACCGTGATCAACCAGAATGCACTGACCGCCGTCTTGTCGTTGCGCGATCAGCTGCGCGATGTCATCGATCCGGCGCCGCTGCGTCTCGATACGCTGTTATCCATTCGCGGCATTGTCGATTTTCGCGAGCCGGAGGAACAGGACGGCGAGCGCGCCGCACGTGACGCCGACATCCTCACCGGCCTGCGGCTGGCGCTCGACGAGATGACAGCGATGCGCGCGGGCGAAGGTGTCGCGCTCTACCGGGTTTTGCTCGAGCAGATCGACAGGATCGAAATGCTGACGGGCGAGATCGAGGCGGACCCGTCGCGCAGCGTGGCCATGATCACCGCCCGCCTTGCCAGCCAGGTGGCGCTGGTGATGGACGCAGGCTCGATGGTCGATCAGGACCGCCTCTATGGCGAAGTGGCGCTGCTTGCAGCCAAGGCCGATGTCCGCGAGGAGATCGACCGCCTGCGCACCCATGTCGTGGCCGCCCGCGATCTGTTGAAAAAAGGCGGCCCCGTCGGCCGCAAACTCGATTTCCTTTCCCAGGAATTTAACCGCGAATCAAATACCATCTGTTCCAAGTCGAATGCCGCTACGGTCACCGCCGCCGGCATTGAACTGAAGGTCGTCATCGACCAGTTCCGCGAACAGGTCCAGAATCTGGAGTGACCATGAGCCCCGCCAGCCAAACCTCTACCAAAACCATCCAGCGCCGCGGCCTCATGCTGGTGATCTCGTCGCCATCGGGTGCCGGGAAGTCGACGATTGCGCGCAACCTGCTCGAATCCGACCCGCATATGAGCATCTCGGTCAGCGTCACGACGCGCAAGCGCCGCCCGAGCGAGATTGAAGGACGCCACTACTTCTTCAAGTCGATCCGGGAATTCGAGGGTCTGCGTCAGACCGATGCGCTTTTGGAATGGGCCGAGGTTCATGGCAATTTCTACGGCACGCCGCGCGACGCCGTCGAGGCCGCCATGTCGGAAGGGCAGGACATGCTGTTCGATATCGACTGGCAGGGCGCCCAGCAGCTGCAGGAAAAGATGGGTGGCGATGTCGTCTCGATCTTCATCCTGCCGCCGACCATGGCCGAACTGCAGTCCCGTCTGCACCGCCGCGCCGAGGATACTGAAGAGGTCATCGCCACGCGGCTTGCCAATTCCCGCTCGGAGATCGAGCACTGGCTGGAATATGACTATATCGTCGTCAACGAGGACCTCGACAGCGCCTTTGCCTCGGTGCAGGCCATCGTCGAAGCCGAACGCCTGCGCCGCGACCGACGCCCCGGCCTGTTTGAATTCGTCAACGGGCTTTTGACGGAAACGCCGAAGCTTTGACAGCATGGCTCCTCCTCTTCTCCCCAGCGGGGAGAAGGTGGCCCGTAGGGCCGGATGAGGGGCGCTGGCTGTGAACTTGCGGAAAGCCCCCCCTCATCGACTCGCATGCGCTCGGCACTTCTCCCGCGGGGGAGAAGAGGGAAATCGGAGCGGGCGCACGAAATCTCAATACCACCACCTGTGAGACACGATCGGTGACGAGGGGCGACGCCCCTCAGGCGAGCGTCTTGGATGCCGTCAAAGGCAGTTGGCCAGCCGGCAGAATTCCTCCACCGAAAGTGTTTCGGCGCGGCGCTTCGGGTCGATGTCGGCCTTGGCCAGCAAGGTTTCGCCGCCGATCGATTTGACGCTCTGGCGCAGCATCTTGCGGCGCTGGCCGAAGGCCGCCATCGTCACTTTCTCCAGATTGGCAGCCGAGCAGGGGATCGGGTTTTCGAGCGGTTCCAGATGAACCACGGACGATGTCACCTTCGGTGGCGGCGAGAAGGCCTGTGGCGGTACGTCGAAGGCCATGCGTGCATTCGTGCGCCAACCGCAGAGCACGCCGAGGCGGCCGTAGTGGTCGTCATCGGCTTCCGCGACGATTCTGAGGCCCACCTCGCGCTGGAACATCAGCGTCATAGACTGGTAGAAGGGCGGCCAGGCGTTCGGCAGGAGCCAGTTGACCAAAAGCTGCGTGCCGACATTGTAGGGCAGGTTGGCGATGATCCTGACCGGGCCATCGGTAACGAGGTCCTCGAATGGCGTTTTCAGCGCGTCGCCCTCGATCACCTCGAGACGGCCGGGGTAGAAATCGGCGATCTCGGCAAGGGCAGGCAGGCAGCGGGCGTCGCGTTCGATCGCAATCACCTTCTTGGCGCCAAGCGACAGGATGGCGCGGGTGAGGCCACCGGGTCCGGGACCGACCTCGATCACCGTCACGCCCTCCAGCGGACCGGCCGTGCGGGCGATCTTCTGGGTGAGGTTGAGATCGAGCAGGAAGTTCTGGCCGAGTGCTTTCCTGGCGTCGAGGCCATGGCGGGCAATGACATCGCGCAAGGGTGGAAGACCGTCGATCGCTGCCATCAGTTTTTCCCTTGAGCGGCGTTGCCGGCCAGCTTCTGTGCCATGCGCAGGGCTGCCAGCAGGCTGTCGGCGCGGGCAATGCCCTTGCCGGCAAGGCTGAACGCCGTGCCATGATCCGGCGACGTGCGGATGAACGGCAGGCCGAGCGTGACGTTGACGCTGTCGTCGAAGCCGAGCGCCTTGGCGGGGATCAGCGCCTGGTCGTGATACATGCAGATTGCCACGTCATAGGTTGCGCGGGCGCGGTCATGGAACATCGTGTCGGCGGGCAAGGGACCGGTGATGTCGACGCCCTCGGCTTTCAGCCGCTCGACGACGGGACGGATGATCGCATCGTCTTCCAGACCCAGCGCGCCATTTTCACCGGCATGCGGATTGAGACCGGCAACGGCGACGCGCGGAGAGGCAAGGCCGAAGCGATTCTTGAGGTCGCGCACGGTGATCGTGCAGGTCCGGTAGATCAGGCCGGAGGTCAGTTGCGCCGGCACATCCTTCAGCGGGATGTGGATCGTCACCGGCACGGCCATCAGTTTCGGTCCGGCGAGCATCATGACCGGCAGCAGTTCCTCGCCGGTCAGGCGTTGGCCGAGATCGGCGAGAAATTCGGTATGGCCGGGAAAACTGAAACCGGCGTCGTAGAGCACCGACTTGGCAATCGGATTGGTGACGACGGCAGAGGCCGAGCCCTCCATCGTCAGCCTAACGGCAGTTTCGATGGCGCCGGTGATCGCGCCCGCATTGGCGCAATCCGGCACGCCTGGCTTGACCGGCGAGGCGCAGGCCACCGGCAGCACCGGCAGTGCGTCCTTGAAGGCGGAGACGGCCTTAGCGCAATCCGTCTCGCGGATCGCGATGCCGTGGCCAAGAGTATCGGCGCGCTGCTGAAGGGCTGCGGGATCGCCGACGAAGATGAACGGCGGTGTCCGCCAGGCCTGCCTGTTCACCCAGGCGGCAAGGCTGATGTCGAGGCCGATCCCGGCCGGATCGCCCATGGTCAGGGCGAGCGGCCTGTCGCGTGTCGGGCTCATGATGCTTAAGTTACTTTTCGACGATCTGCGCACGCTTGCGCAGTTCCTCGATATAGCGCTTGCTGTTGGGGTCTTCGCCGTCAGTCTTCTTGCCGAGATCTTCGGCGCGGAAAACGATTTCGGCGGCCAGGTCGTCGGACACTTCGCGCTTCTTGCAGATGGCGAGATATTCGACGCCCCGTTCGGTGACGCGGGTTCCGGTCGTCGTGCCGTCGCCGGCCTTTTCGATCAGTGGCTTCCAGTCGGCCGGAAGTTCCTGCGCCATCATGCGGCCGAGATTGCGGATCGACACATCGCGCATCGTCGCGGCAAACGCCTTTGCCTGCTCACAGCCCGGATATTTCGAGCGAGAGGCGTTGGCTTCGGCCTGACGCTTGCCGATGATGGCGTTGCGCTTGGAGGCCGGTACGACGAAGATCACCTGCTGCAGGAAGTATTCCGTGGTCACCGGCTTGGTGCCGCCGTTTTCCTGCATGCGCCGGACGAGGTCCTGGTTCGACAGCCGTCCGCCGCCACTGCCAAAGCGGGCATTGACGACCCGTGGCCAGCTCATGGCAACGGCGACATAATTTCTGAAGTGGTCGATGCCGACGCCTGCCTGGTCAAGCACCTGCGAGAGCTGTTGAATGGAGAGCTTGTTGCCAGCCGCGAAGCGCCCGACGGCGCCTTCGACTTCCGTTGTGCTGACGGAGGCGCCGACGCGCAGGACTTCCTCGCGCTTGAGGGCTTCATCGATCATCTGCTCGCGGGCCGCCGCTGTGCCGCCGCTTTGCCTCTGCAGGCGCATGAAGGCGGCACGTTTGGCGATATCGCCGGATGTGATCGGTGCACCGTTGACGACAGCGACAACCTTGCTCGCGGCGTAAGTGGCCGGCGCGGAGGAAAGTGCCAGGCCGCAGGCAAGGATCATTGCCAAAACCGTGCGCGTGATCGAAAGCTTCCCGCCCATTCTTTGTCCTTTTCATTTTCCACCGGACATCGTGTGTCCGGGGCCCGCGTATCCGGGGCCATGGTCTTCATGCCAAGCGCCATCATCCTGCGCATTTCTGCGCGAAGATGCATAATACATGCGGCCGAACAATGACAAGACCTTCCAGTCGCCGCAAAATAGCGGGCCGGGCCGTCAATCACCTGAAGCAATACTTCCGAGGCGCGAGCGCCGCAGAGGTAAGGAGCGCGCCGCCGGGACGGAGCGCCTCAGTTCAAACCGTCGAAATCCGTGTCGCCAACATTGATATCGCCGAGTGTGCGGAAGCTTATGCGTGCGCCGATCGACCAGTCGTTGGCGATGGATTGGTCGGTGTCGCGTTCTTCCTTGTAGACCAGCGAGAAGATCGTGTCCCGGTCGTCATAGGTGATGCCGACGCCGTTGCGGGTGATGACGTTGCTGTTCAGATCGTAGGTGACCGATCCGAACACCGACCAGTAATCGGCGAATTTGTAAGCCGCGGCCGTCTGGATTTCATCCTGGTCGCTGGTCGAGCCGTAGAGCGGCTGCGCCTGAATGCTGGTATAGGTCAGGGCCGTCTGCCAGAGGATGCCTTGATAACCGAGCGTCGCATCGGCGCGGCGCATGTCCAGATTGCGCTCATCGAAACGGCCGCTGAAGCTTGCCGTGATGCCGGAGGGGGCGTCGATACCGACCATGGTCACATAGTCGGAGCGGTCGCTTTCGAGACCCGAATTGGATCCGGCCTTGACCAGATCGTCGGTCGCAAACGAATTCAGGCCGCCAAGATGGAACGACTGGCCGGCAATGGCGCGCAGTGCGTAGCCGTTGCCAAGCGCTCCGGTATAGCGGACGCCAAGATTGGCCCGCGTTCCGCCTTCGATGCGATCATAGCCGGAGAACTTATCGCGATCGAACAGCGATGTCGCGTCGAAGACGAAGCTCTGCGCGTCCTCGTTCGGCAGGCCGCCGGCATATTCTTCGTCGGGACGGGCAAAGATCTGCGCGACCGGTTCGATGATGTGGCTGCTGTAGTCGGTCGTCAGAAGAATGGGGTAGCGCGCGTCGATACCGGCTGTCAGCATGCGCCGCGTGGCCGTGTCGTCGCTGTTAAAGTCACCGGTATAGTCGATGCCCGGATTGGCCATCGACGATCCGATCAGATCGCCGCGGGCAGCAAGTATCGGCGTCAGCGACAGGCCGCCCGGTACGATGAAGTTGCGTTTCCATTCAACGTCGGCCGTCAAGCGGTGATAGGTGCCCTCAAGGCCGGGAAAGCGATCGACAATGCCCGGTATTTCCAACTCGTCTTCGCGGTTGCGATTGACGTTTGTCAGGTTGATGTCGGTTGTCAGCTCGCCGCCGAGCACCGGCTCAGGGTGCGTGTAGGAATAGTCGAGAACCTGGGCCACGGCCTGCTGATTTTCGGCAATGCTGTCCGGGTCCGCATCCTGGATGTCGAAATAGAAGGCGCGGGCGTCGAAGGAATTGCGCTTGCCGAGACCGGACAGATAAACCTGGTTCGTGTAGGTCGTGCCGTCAAAGGTCGAAAGCTCGTAGGTCTTGGCGAAGTTGTTGTCGCTCTGAACGAGAACGTCCCAGCCGAAGGTCCAGCGCGGGTTGATCTCGAACTTGGCCTTGGAGCCAATCATGCCGCGGGCGGTTTCCTGGGCATCGACGGTGTTGCCGGTAAAGCTGCCGCGGTTCAGCTGGCTGATACCGGCCATGCTGAGAATATGTTCGCCGTTTTCGAAGCGCTGACGGAATTCGCCCTGGAGCAGGAAGCCCTGGCGGGTCAGGCCTGTTGCCGTCACGGTTGCATCCATATAGGGCGAAATCGCCCAGTAATATGGAACGCTGACGCCGGCGCCGAGCTTCTGGGTGTAGCCGAATTTCGGAACCAGGAAGCCGCTCTTGCGCTTGATCGTCTGGTCCGGAACTTCGAGCACCGGCAGGTAGAGGATCGGCTTGCCGAACAGCTCGAATTTGGCGTTCTCCATGCGGATCGTATGGGTCTTGCCGTTCTGGACGATGCGCTGCGCCTTGACGTGCCAGAGCGACTTGTGGTCCGGATTGGTCGCGCATGGCGTGCACGCCGTATAGACGGCGTTGTTGAGGATCATTTCCTCGCCATTGCGGCGCTCGCCGCTGACTGCGGCCAGCTTGGTCAGGTCGGTGGTTTCGACCCGCAGCCGCTCGATGAAGCCGTTGCCGAAATCATCGGTCACGTCCATCTGATCGGCATAAACTTTGTTGCCGCCGGGCTCGATCAGCTCGATCTCGCCGGTCGCAATGATGCGCCCGGTCTTCTGGCTGTATTCGACCTGCTGGGCCACCATCTGGTAGCCGCCATAATTGATCTGGACGGCGCCGCGCAGAATGACGCGCTCTGCATCCTTGTTGTAGACGAGCTCGTTGGCCGACAGCAGCATCTTGGCGTCTTCGGGGAGCTTCGGATTGAACGAATCGATATTGGTGTCTTGTGCCCATGCGGAAGCCGCCGGCGTCAGCGCCTGCAACGCAACACCGGAAAGCAGAATGGCCGCCAGCAGCCTGATATGTTTGCGGTTGCTTGCCGCCACTAGCCATCCTCCTCATGCAATAGAATCGTCGAGCCCAGCGCCATCGCTACAACAACTGGCAACCAGGCTGCAACGAACGGAGGCACTATGCCGCTGCTCCCGAATGCTTTGACAAGCACGGTGACGACATAAAGCACGAAGCCCGACAGGATTCCACCGAGAATTACCGGTCTCGATTGGTTAAACCGGCTAAATTTCAACGAGACGCTTGCGGCGATCAGCGTCATTGCGACCAGAAGCAGTGGAAGCGCCAGCATGGAGTGGAATTGGGTTTCCATACCATTGGTCGGGAAGCCGAACGACTTCGCCACTTCGATCTTGCGTCCCAGATCGAAAAATTGAATGGAATCAGCCTTCGTCAACGTTTCCTGAACGAATTCGGGCTTGAGATGCGTCGGCAATTGTACCGTTGCGAGGCGTTGCGGCAACTGCCCGTTGCGCGTTTCCGTTACGTCGTTAAGAAGCCAGTAACCATTTTCCAGTTTTGCCGACGCGGCATCCTGTCTCGAAACGATCGTGCCGAGCGGATCGAAATGGATCACGGTGACATTGACCAGTGTCTTGCCTTCGTCCTGGACGGACCGGGCGCCGATGATCGTATCGTCGTTTCCGTAGATCTGGCGCAGCCACGGGATGGAGATCGCGGAGGTGGCGGAAGACGAGCTGCCCCATTCCGCTTCCAGCGCCTCCGCCTGCTTGGTGCCCCAGGCGGCGATCGGGTTGAGTGCGATCACCGTCAGGACGCCGAACAGGAAGGCACCGATGACGAAGGGCTGCAGGAACTGCCAGACGGAAATGCCGGCGGCGCGTGTCACCACCAGCTCATACCGGCGATTGAGCGAGATCAGGGCCGCCATGCCGGCAAACAAAGCGACGAACGGCACGGTCTGCTGCAGGATCATCGGTATGCGAAAGGTCGTCATCAACAGAGCGCCCATGACCGAATAGCGCGGCAGCTGCGACATCCGGTTGGAAAGTTCGCTGAAATCGATGATGAAGATCAAGGAGAAAATGCCCGCGAGGAACCAGAAGGTGGTTATCGCGTAGCGCTTGAAGAAATAACGCCCGAGCGTGGTGAAAATCATGGAGTCTGGTTCCCGTCAGATGCCGGGGCAACCTTGGTCAGGCGCAGGCGAACCAGAATCTCGTTGACCTTCTGCTCCAGGGTGAGCGGAATTTCAAGCCGCCTGTTGCCCATCAGCTGGCGTATCGCCAGATAGCCGGTGCCAAGCGGGATCAGATACATGATCGGGATAAAGAAACGCGATTCCTCGGCGCTGTTGGCCGCATAGAAGGTCATCCACCGGATGAACAGGCAGGTCAAAAGCGCCGTGATCATCGGATGCACGCGGGCTTCCCGGTGCGAGCGGGCATCGCTGCTGACGACCAGCGCGATCAGGGCGAACAACAAAGGGTATGTCCATTCCGTGAAGCGGCGATGCAGTTCGGCCGTGAAGGACTCCGGATTTTTCTCGTAGACCGGGTCCTTCGGGTCCGGATTGATCAGGAAGGGCAGATCCCGGTCCTTGGCGCGGATCGTCGCTTCGCCGGCCATCTTCGTCATGTCGGTCAGATCGAAGGCGTAGCTGTCGAACTTGATGATCGAAACATTGCCATCGGGCAGTTTGCGATGCACCTCGCCGTCCTTCATCACCAGCGCCGAGCCGTTCTCGTCGACAGCGCCTTCGCGGGCGTAATAGACCAGCTCATACGCGGGGTCGCGCGAATCGGCGACGAAAATGCCGTGCAGGACGCCGCCGCTGCGCCGGGAGGCGACCTGGACATAGAGGCCATCGGCGATCTTGCGGAAGGTGTTTTCCTGAACGACCGACGACAGAAGGTCGGCATGGGCGGTGGCGATCATCTTGCGCACGGCCATGCGCGAATAGGGCTCGACGAAGTTATCGACGGCGAACGACACGACGCTGAGTGCAAGACCGAGATAGATCACCGGACGGATGATCGTCATGCGCGAGCTGCCGGCGGCATTCAGAACCGTCAACTCCGAATCGGCATTCATCGCCGTCAGCGTCTGCGCCACGCCAATCACCAACGCGAAGGGAAGAATGAGCGGAATGATTGACGGCAGGATCAGCGTCGCAAGGCGCAGGAAAGCCAGCACCGACTGGCCGCTATCGGTTACCAGATTGACGCTGGTCAGCGCCTGCGTCGTCCAGACGATCGCCATCAGCGGCAAAAGCGTGGCAAGGAACATGCCCGTTGCCCGCTTCAGGATATAGCGCTCGATCAACTTCATGCGGGGTCCTGGCCCATCTTCCTGCCGTTTGTCCGGTTTGGCATCGCGGGCCTGGACATGGCCGCGCGGGATGCCCGTATCGCTTTGAATGAACCGGTTTGCAAGTTTTCCACGACAACCAAATTGTAAAAGAGCAGGGCTAAGGCTCGGCAAAGAATGATAGTTAACAGCATCTAAACATAAGGGTGCGCCTTGCCAAGGCCATCAAAACCAACAACGGTGCATGAACCTGTTTCCGGGCTTGCGGTTGATGGCGAATGTTTGCCACTGTAACCGCCATGTAACAGACCGGCGCCGGCCCACGGCAATTCTGGAGTTTCTTCATGTCATTGAAATTTGAAATCGGTTTCAGCAAGTCGGCACGCCTGTCGGGCGGCCTGGCGATCCTGCTCAAGACTCTTGACGGAAAAGAGGCGGCCGGGGCTTCGGAAGCCGATCCGGATGCAATTATTGCCAAGGCCGCGCGAATCGCCAAGTTCAAGGCGAAATCGTTGCGGGCCCTCGACATCGTTGCGCCGCAGGGCGCGCCTGTCGATCGCATCCTGGTGCTCGGCATCGGCGACGGTGCCGATCTGACGGCGCATGACTGGCTGAAGGCCGGAGGAGCTGCGGCATCGAAGATCCGCGGTGCCGACAAGGTTGCGATTTTCCTCGATGCGCCGGGCGTCGAGGTTTCCGGCAAGGCGGCGGCCGATTTTGCCCTCGGCATGGAGATGAATGCCTACAGCTTCGATACCTACAAGACGGCGAAGAAGGACGATGACGACCAGAAGGGACCGCCGAAGCCGGTTAAAGTGACGATCGTCACGGGCGCCGTCATCGCCGCCAAGAAAGCGGCGGCAAATTCGCAGGCGATCGCCGAGGGCGTTTTCATCGCACGCAACCTGGTCAATGAGCCTGCCAATGTTCTCGGCCCCGTCGAATTCGCGGCCAAGGCGAAGGAGCTGGAAAAGCTCGGCGTCGAAGTCGAAATCCTGACCGAACGTGAAATGAAGAAGCTCGGCATGGGCGCGCTGCTCGGGGTGGCGCAAGGCTCGGTGCGGCCGCCTCGTCTGGCGGTCATGCAGTGGAAGGGCGGCAAGCCGAAGGACAGGCCGGTCGCCTTCGTCGGCAAGGGTGTGGTGTTCGACAGTGGCGGTATCTCGATCAAGCCTGGCGCTGGCATGGAAGAGATGAAGGGCGATATGGGCGGTGCGGCCGCCGTCACCGGCCTGATGCACGTGCTCGCAACCCGCAAGGCCAAGGCGAATGTCGTCGGGATCATCGGTCTTGTGGAAAACATGCCGGATGGCAACGCCCAGCGTCCGGGCGACATCGTCACCTCGATGTCCGGCCAGACCATCGAGATCATCAACACCGATGCCGAAGGCCGGCTCGTCCTGTGTGACGCGCTGTGGTACTGTAACGACCGCTTCAAGCCGCAGTTCATGATCAATCTGGCGACCTTGACCGGCGCCGTGATGGTGGCGCTTGGCAGCCATCATGCGGGCCTGTTCACCAACGACGACCGGCTTGCCGGCCAGCTGACGGCGGCGGGGCTGACGACCCAGGAACGGCTGTGGCGCCTGCCGCTCGGCAAGGAATATGACAAGATGATCGACAGCAAGTTCGCCGACATGAAAAACACCGGCGGCCGCTATGCAGGCTCGATCACCGCCGCGCAGTTCCTCAAGCGCTTCGTCAAGGATACGCCCTGGGCGCATCTCGACATCGCCGGAACTGCAATGGGCTCGCCGACCGACGAGATCAACCAGTCCTGGGCTTCCGGATTCGGCGTGAGGCTGCTGGATGAACTGATCCGCGCCAATTACGAGAGCTGACCTGAGACGTGACCGAAATCCTGTTCTACCACCTGACGGAATCCAAGCTCGAAGACGCGCTGCCGCCGCTGCTTGACCGCTGTGTCGAGCGCGGCTGGCGCGTGGTCGTTCAGACCTTAGACGATGAGCGCCGGGACATGCTCGACAATCATCTCTGGACCTATCGCGACGACAGCTTTTTGCCGCATGGCACCGATGCAGCGGAATTTTCAAGCGACCAGCCGATCCTTTTGACCGCCGGCGAGGGCAACGATAACAACGCCACCGTCCGCTTCATCATCGATGGCGCAGTGCCGCCGCCGGTCGGCGGTTATGAGCGCGTGGTGTTCATGTTCGACGGCTACGATCAGGCGCAGCTGGAAGGCGCGCGGGCGCAGTGGAAGGTGCTGAAGGGCGAGGGCCATGCGCTGACCTACTGGCAGCAGAATCAGGATGGGCGCTGGGTGAAGAAGGCGTAGAAGGACGGTCTAGAGAATAACGTTTCTGCCGCCGTAGAATATTCGCACGATGGTGACGGTGTTGCCGTAGATGCGAAAGGCGATAGTTGCTTGCCGACGATAGCCGACCAGTCTCAATCCTGGAGAAATGTCTTCACGTCAGATCCCGCGTTCGGGAAATGTTTCGAAGCCGGCGCAATATTCAAGAAGTTTATCGACGTAAGCGTCTGCGACTTGCTCGCCCGCATTGGCCAGGATGTAACGATACAAATCCTTTATGTCGGCTCGCGCAGATACGTCAAAACCAACGACGTAGCTCATCAGCCCGCCTTGTTGCCATTCTTAACACCGTCCATGTAGAGCCGCAGCTCTTCACGGGTCTCGGCGACCGACCGGACCCTAGTGGGATCCTTGTCCAGAGCGTCGATGGTCGGCACGACTTCCTCAATCAGCCATTTTTCAATCGCCGCATCGCGGGCAGCGAGCGTGCGCAGCCCGTCACGAATAACTTCGCTTTCGCTTGCGTATTCGCCCGACGAGACTTTTGCCTTGACCATTTCAGCCATTTCGATGGGAAGGGTTATGCTGAGGGCTTGGGTCGTTCGCATTGCCGGATCCTCCTTTCCCTGATTATTCGATGCAGGATTTTACCACGCAGTACGATTTAATCATATCGGGCACTGATACAAAAAAGGCCGCGCACCGGATAGTGCGCGGCCTTGAACGTCACATCGAAACGCTCAATCGAAAAACGCATCCACAAACTTGCGCCGCCCCAGCATGAAGGCGTCGGCGACATGCCTGAGCGGCGAGAGATCAACATCGGATGTCTTCGCCTTGATGATCTCTGCGAAGCGGGCGTAGAGGGCCGGGTATTCCTGTTCCGGCTCGTCGTGCACCAGTTTGCCGTCGATCGACAGCTTGGCGCCGCCTTCGGAGAGAACCATCAGGCCGGCATCGGTTTCGGCGACGATGTCCCAGCTCTGGTGGCCGGTCTGGCGCCAGTCGAATTCGGCCGAAACCGGCAGATTGCGGGCGTCGCTGAAGACGATCGAGGCGGCGATCGGCGCGTCGCGGTTTTCCGGGAATTCCAAGGTTGCCGAGGTGATGAACAGCGGATTGGGCAGGATATGCGTGACGATCGACAGGGCGTTGATGCCCGGATCGAAGACGCCGAGGCCCCCGGCGGCCCAGATCCAATCCTGGTTCGGATGCCAGTGGCGCACGTCTTCCTTCCAGATCACCTTGACGTCGTTGATCTTGGTCGAGGCGAGGAACGCCTTTGCAGCCTCGACGGCCGGCGCATAGCGCGAATGCCAGCTGGCAAACAGCGACAGGCCCTTGGAGGCGGCGAGCGCTTCGAGGTCGGCCACTTCGCTCAGCGTCGCGCCCGGCGGCTTTTCAAGGAACACGTGCTTGCCGGCTTCCAGAGCCGTGCGGGCTGCGGCATAGCGGAACTGCGGCGGCATGCACAGCGACACGGCATCGATGGCCGGAACCGCTTCGAGCATCGCCTCGATCGACTTGAAATTGTCGATGCCGTCGACGACGCCGTGGCGGCTGGCGGCGGCAATCAGCTTGTAATCGGCATTCCTGGCGATGGCGGGCAGATGCTGGTCTCGGACGATCTTGCCGACGCCGACGATCGAGATATGGATGGGGCTCATGGTGTTTCGCTCGATTTGTATGACTTTATGACGGGCTTTGTAGCAGAAAGCGAAAAGCGGGCAAGCGGCAGTCGCTGCCCGTCAACGACGACCTGCAGACAATCGTCACCGCAGGTGTGGACAATAGCCAAGCTGCGCTATTTGGATAGTCTGCAGTGACAAACAGGAGTCTCCATGCCCCCTTTCCTTCGAAAAGCCAGCCGCGCCGATCTCGATGTCCTGATCGACTGGGCAGCCAGAGAGGGGTGGAACCCTGGCCTCGACGATGCGCCGGCATTCTGGGCGGCGGATCCGGACGGCTACTGGATTGCCGAGGAAGACGGCACCATGGCGGCGGCTCTGTCGCTGGTACGCTACGGCGAAAACTATGCCTTTCTCGGATTCTACATGGCGCATCCCGATTATCGCGGGCAGGGGATCGGCCTTGCACTCTGGCAAAGGGCGCTGGCGGAGGCGGAAGGCCGGACGGTCGGGCTCGACGGCGTGGTGGCCCAGCAGGACAATTACCGCAAGTCGGGCTTTGCCTATGCCCATGCCAACTTCCGGTATGGCGGCGAGGTCCAGTGCATTGAGCCGCCCGGTACGGAGCTCGTTTCGGTCTCTCCGGTGCTCGTGCCGATGCTGGCCGACTATGATGCGAGGTTCAATCCGGCTCGGCGCGACGCATTCCTGCGTGAATGGCTGAAATCAATGGGCACGCGCGAAAGTTTTGCCCTGGTGCGAAACGCCGAGGTTTTGGGTTACGGCACCATCCGCGCCTGCCGCGAGGGCCACAAGATCGGTCCGCTGTTTGCCGATACGGAGACCGGCGCCGACCTGATTTTCCGCAAGCTGGTGACGAGCGTCGGCGGCGGCCAGGTCTATCTGGATATCCCCGAACCCAACGCTGCGGCCCGGGCGCTTAGCGATCGCTACAATCTGAAGCCGGTTTTCGAAACCGCGCGGATGTATCGCGGTCCGGTGCCGGAATTGCCGCTCGGGCAGATTTACGGGATTACGACATTCGAGCTGGGGTAAGGCCGAGGTCAGTGCCAAAACGGCAGGTTGCGATGGCCGCCGAAGATCATGATGCTGATGAAGACGGCGATCACAAGGAGCACGACGAGAACCCAAAATAGCCTGCCGGGTGCCGGCGTCTCATCGACGAAAACCGGCTCCTTGTTGCGCAGCGCGTTCATCGCGTGCCGGGGATCGCCCCATTTGACGCGCCGGAACCGGAAGACATTTTGGGTTTCGTGTTTCATGATGGCAAAATTAAAGCCTCCATTTGAACGGTGGCTTAAAGGTTTTGGTAAAATTTTAGGGTTTGCTTGTGGATGAACGTTCCTCCGCCGGCTATCGCTTTCCCGCCATGGCCTTGCGCAGCGCCGTAAACACGCGGTCATCCAGGGATTGAGAGACATTGAACCGCAGAAAGCTGGTTGCCGATTGCGACAGGCTGAAGACGTTGCCGGGCGCGAGAACGATATTGTCGGCAAGGGCTTGCCGGGCAACATCAGCCGAATCAAGTCCGTCCGGCAGCCTGCTCCATAGAAACATGCCGGCCTGGGGCTCGATCCACGGTTCGATACCGAGATTCTTCAGCCGGACGTTCACCTCGCCCATGGCACGAAAGAGGTGCCGGCGCAGTCCCTCCATATGTTTGCGGTAGCTGCCGTCCCGCAGCACATTCAGCACCAGTTCGGCCGCGAGGCGACCGCCGCCGAACGTGGTGGCGATCTTCAGGTCGATCAGCCCCTCGATCCAGTCCGGGCGGGCGGCGATGAAGCCGCAGCGCGCCGATGCCGACAGGGTTTTGGAAAAACTGCCGATGTGAATGACGCGGTCAAGACCGTCGAAGGCGGCGAGCCTGGGCGCGGGCACATGTTCGAAATCGGCAAAGATATCGTCCTCGATAATCGTGAGGCCGAATTGTTCGGCAAGCTTCAGCATCCGGTGCGCCGTCACCGGCGAGAGCGTTGCCCCCGTCGGGTTGTGGATGGCCGAATTGGTAATGTACAGCCGGGGCCTGTGCTCCTTAAGCGCTTGCGCGAAAAGGTCGATGTCCGGGCCGGTGGGCGTATAGGCAACGCTGACGATGCGGGCGCGATGGGCGCGCAGCAGCGCATGGAAATTGAAATAGCAGGGATCGTCCACCATGACGGTATCGCCCGGCTCAAGCAGGAACCGGCACAGGAGATCCATGGCCTGGGTTCCCGATTCCGTCAGCATGATCTGGTCCGGCGAGGCGTCTATGCCGTGGTCAGCCAGTCTGCGCGCGATCAGCTGACGCAAGGGCGGCAGGCCAAGCGGCGTGCCATAATCGGCCAGCGACGGGCCATCGGCGCGCGACAATGTCCGCAAGGCGCGGCGCACGCCATCGTCCGGCAGCCAGGATGGCGGGAGCCAGCCGCATCCCGGTTTGAGATCGCTGCCGCCGGCGTCGAGCGACTGGCGCGAGACCCAGAAGGGATCGACCGCCCGGTCCAGTTTCGGACCGATTTCCGACAAGGCGAGAGGGGCTGCCTGGCTTGCCACGTAGAAACCGGAGCCGGGACGGGCCTGGATCACACCCTCTGCAGCGAGGCGATCATAGGCTTCGACCACGGTGGAGGTGGATACCTGCATGGTTCGTGCAAAGGCGCGGATCGACGGCAGCTTGTCACCGGGCGTCAGGCTGCGGCCCGAAATACGTTGTTTTATTGCGGCGGTGACCATCGTGATACGGGTGCCGCTCTTTGTCTCGTCGAACATCTGTACTTGATCCGATGCCATAACAGTTTTGCCAAACTGTATCGGACTGTGGCTGGAATTTCCAGCCGCCGCCACCGATAAGGGCAAAAATGAAGGAGTGCCCGAATGGACAAAATGGCGAGCGGATGGATCAACGGATTGATCGGTGTGGTAATCTTCAGCGGGTCGCTGCCGGCCACGCGCGTGGCGGTGATGCAGTTGGACCCGGTATTCCTGACGGTCGCACGGGCAGCCATCGCCGGTATGATCGCGCTCGGCCTGCTTCTCGCCTTCCGGCAGAAGCGGCCGTCGCGCAATGATATCGTCTCGCTTGTGGTCGTTGCCCTTGGCGTCGTGGCCGGCTTTCCGCTGCTGACGGCACTGGCGCTCCAGCATGTTACCTCGGCCCATTCGATCGTCTTCATCGGCCTGCTTCCGCTATCGACGGCAATCTTCGGGGTGCTGCGCGGCGGCGAGCGGCCGAAGCCGGCATTCTGGATATTCTCTGCTCTCGGCAGCGCCTTGGTGGCCGGTTTTGCTCTTGCGCAGGGAGGAACGGCTTCCCCCGCCGGCGATGGGTTGATGCTTGCCGCCATCGTCGTCTGCGGGCTCGGTTATGCCGAAGGGGCAAGGCTGTCGCGGACGCTTGGCGGCTGGCAGGTAATCTCCTGGGCGCTGGTCCTGTCGCTGCCGGTCATGATCGCGCTGTCGATTGCCGTCATGCCGGCAACCTTTTCGGGCATCGCGCTGCCTGCCTGGCTCAGCCTTGCCTATGTGTCGTTGTTCAGCATGTTGATCGGTTTCATCTTCTGGTATCGCGGCCTTGTGCAGGGCGGCATCGCCGCTGTCGGCCAGTTGCAATTGCTGCAACCGTTCTTCGGGCTGGCACTGGCGGCGACCCTTTTGCATGAACCGGTGACCTGGACCATGCTTGCGCTCACCGTCGCCGTTATCCTGTGCGTGGCCGGAGCGCGAAAGTTCGCGCGGTAGATCAGAACCGGATAGCGTTACCCGATCAGGCCCGCCGTCTCTGCGCCAATAGGAACCCCACCAGGAGGCCGGACAGCAGGCCGAGGGACGCTGGCAGTCCTTCGTGGCCGGTGAGTTGCATCGCCAGCCCGGCTGAGGGCGAGCCGGCGATGCCGCCGATGCCCCACGCGAGCGCGAAGGCCGCGTTGCCGGCGATCAGGGCCTGACCGGTGAAACGCTCGCCGAGCTGGATCAGCGCCAGGGTATAGATCCCGAACGAGACCCCGCCCCAGGCGAAGACAAGCGGCCAGATGAGCCACGAATCGAAGCTCAGCGGCAGGGCCAGGCAGCCGAGGAGCGATGCCAGGGCGCAGAGCAGCATGATCGGCGCCGAGCCGAACCGTTCGGCCGCGCGCCCGAGCACGATCTGCAGCACGGCGTTGCCTGCAACGAAACAGGTGATGAGCGAGGCGACGCGCTGCTCAGCGCTGCCGAATGCTGCGCCATAGACCGCGAACAGGGAAACCAGGGTCTGCTCGAAGGCAGCTGCCGTGAAAACAGCAAACAACAGGAGCGGCGCCAGAGCGAAGAAGCCGCCGACAGAGGCTGCCTCGCCTTCATGCGGCATGTCAGGCATGCGCGGTGCGACCGCAAGCACGATCATGCCGCAGAACAGCAGGGCCGCGATACCGATCGCGAAAGGCGGCCAGCCCTCACTGCCGACCAGACCGAGCGACAGCGGGCCGATGGCAAAGCCGGCCGAAACAATCGACGAATAGAGCCCCATGATACGGCCCCGGCGTGACGCGGGCGTGATCGAGATCAGCCAGGTTTCGCTGACCACGTACAGCGGATTGGCGAAAAAGCCGAGCAGGAAGCGCAGCGGCATCCAGGCCCAGATGTCCTGCGTCCAGGCGATTGCAGCCAGGGTGAGCGGGGCGAGGATTGAACACAGGACCGCAAGCCGCGCCGGGCCGGCGCGCCGGGCGAGTGCGGGAATGAAGGGCGCGGATATGATGAAGCCCAGCGGCGTCATCGCCGCCGACAGGCCGATCAGGCCTGACGTCGTCCCTTTTCGTTCAAGGATGAAGCTGAGCAGGGGATAGGTCAGCCCCTGTGCCACGGCAAACGCCGTGATGGTCGCGATGATGCCTGCCATCGCGGCCCATGGGAGCCGATCATCTTGCGGCGATATCGTGCTTTCGGCAGTCATTGCAGCGTTCGCCCTATATTTGCCAGAAGGGCTTGGCGATCTCTGCCTCGGCCTGCCGGCGCGTCAGCCCGATGTCCCCGATCAAATGCGGACTGTCTCTCGACATTTGCTCGAGGTCTCGACGAAAGCGTCTCCGCTCTTCCCAGGTCGTAAAAATGCTTTGCAGGGTCGCCGGATCGTGATGCGGGCGCAACAGCTCCGCCGGCGCCAGGGGCGTTTCCAGGGGTGCTGGCTGATGCGGGGCCGACGCAAGTGTGCGAGTATCGTTCATGGCAACCTCCCTATGGTTTGAGGCCCGGAGGCCCGCGACCTGAATGAGGATGAAGTCTGCCGGATACGGTCAGCGACGTCCTTAAGCTCGCCCAAAGAGTTTCCAAAAACTTCCAAACCGGCTATCGATTCGGCCTATGCAGGGATCGCGCTTTGCCTTTGGTCCGTTCGTGCTTGATTCCGGTGCGGGAACGCTCCTTCGGAACGATATCCCCGTTGCCGTCGGCCACCGCGGGCTCAAGCTGCTTGCAGCGCTGGTTGGACGGCCCGGCGAAGTCCTGGGCAAGGCCGAGTTGATGGATGCCGGCTGGCCGGGCACCGCTGTCGAGGAAGGCAACCTGACCGTCCAGATCGCGCAGCTGAGGAAACTGCTTGGCCCCGCCGCCGGCGGTGAATGGATTTCCACGGTGCCGCGCGTCGGTTACCGCTTCACAGGTGCCGTCGAGCAGTCCGGTGGGCGAACGCAAAAACCGTTGCCACTGCCCGACATGCCATCGATCGCCGTGCTGCCCTTCGTCAATGTCAGCAAGGATCCGAAGCAGGAATCCTTTGCGGACGGTTTGACCGAGGACCTGATCACCGACCTGTCCAGAGTACCCGGCCTGTTCGTCATCGCCCGTAACTCGGCCTTTGCCTACAAGAAAAAGGCGATGGACGTGCGCGGGATCGCCGGGGATCTTGGCGTGCGCTACCTGCTTACGGGCAGCGCAAGACGTGCCGCCGGGCGCGTGCGCATCAACGCCCAGCTGGTCGATGCGGCAAGCGGCGATCATCTCTGGGCGGAACGCTTCGATCGTAGCCTGGATGATATTTTTGCCGTTCAGGATGAGGTTGCGGCCAAGATCGTTGAGGCGCTGCTCGGCCAGCTGCGTGCCCCGCCGCCGCGCCATCGGCCCAAAAACATCGAGGCCTACGATCTGTGCGTTCGGGCGCGCAAGTTGATGGACGACACGCCGCAGAGCGCAAGAGAAGCGCATCTGATGCTGACGCGCGCGGTTTTGCTCGATCCGGACTATGCCGAGGCCTATCGTTGGCTCGCCATGAACCACTGGATGGGGTGGGTCCATTCCGGCGGCCCGACGGAGCCCAGCCGCGACGTTGCGCTGGAACTGGCGCGCAAGGCGGTCGCGATCGATCCCAACGATGCAGGCTGCCGCTGGGTCCTCGCCTACCTGCTTGCCTATGAGCGCCACTTCGCCGAGGCGGACGCTGAATTCGCCCGGGCGATCGAGCTCGACCCGAACGAGGCCGATACCTTTGCGGCATTGTCCGACATCGCAGTGCTGGCCGGCCGTGTCGGGGAGGGCCTTGAGCACATCGCCAAGGCGTTCCGGCTGAACCCTTATCCGGCAAGCTGGTACTATCTTGCGCTCGGCCAGGCGCAATATGCGGCCGGCGAGTACGAAGCCGCCGTTGAGACATTGCGCCGGGATGAGACCTATCGGACAAGCTCGCGGCGTTTTCTGGCGGCAAGCCTTGCGCAGCTCGGCCGGCTCGACGAGGCGCATGCAGAGGCCGAACTGTTCCTCGTCGGCAACCCCAACTTCACCACCCGCCACTGGGCCGCGACGGAGCCGTTCCGCGACGCAGCGACCCTTGCGCATTTCGTCGATGGCTATCGCAAGGCCGGTCTTCCGGAATGAGATGCAGGGCAGAAACGTCCTCACTTCGGTCTTCATCGAAGCATTGCGGGCGCCATTGGCGATAAACCGGAGGACGATTTAGGCAATCCTCCCGATGCGAGATAATCATGACACCGGATACTATAGACTTGAAAAAGGAAATCGCGCTTTTGATCGGGCTCGCAACGCTCTGGGGCGCATCCTACACATTCATCAAAATTGGCGTGGAAACCATCCCGCCGGTCACGCTGATTGCCACCCGCACCCTGATTGCCGGTCTGCTGTTGCTGGCGGTTCTGCGTGTCCGGGGGCTTTTTCTGCCAAGGGATATGGCGACTTGGGGCAGGTTCCTGTTGCAGGCATGCCTGAACAGCGCAATCCCCTTCACGCTGATCGCTTGGGCGGAAAAAACCGTCGATGCGGGCCTCGCCGCCATCCTGAATTCGACCACGCCGATTTTTGCCTTTCTGCTGACCGCTCTTTTGACGCGCCATGAACCGGTGACGGGACGCAAGCTTTTCGGCGTCATTGCGGGGATTGCCGGCATTTGCCTTGTCGTCGGCGTTGAGGCGTTTGACGGGGCGGGGGAGGCGCTGCCGGCACAGCTGGCCATCGTCGCCGCGACGATTTGCTATGCGGGGGCGGCCATCTACGGCCGCGGTTTCAAGACGCTCGATCCGATGATGCCGGCGGCGGGCTCGCTGATCTGCGGCGCTGTGATTCTCATGCCGCTCAGCTTTGCGATTGACCGGCCCTGGACATTGTCTCCCTCGGCATCGTCGCTTCTTGCCCTTTTGTGCCTCTCGGTGTTTTCGACGGCGCTTGCCTTCGTTATCTATTTCCGGCTGGTGCATACATTGGGCTCGGTCGGCACGACGGCACAGGCCTATATCCGCGTTCCGATCGGCGTGGCCATCGGCGTCGTCTTTCTGGGCGAGAGCATCAGCAGCACCGCACTGACCGGGCTTGCCTGCGTCATCACCGGGGTCGCGGCGATGACCATCCCGGCCCGCAAGCCTGCGCTGTCCACGTGAAGAAGAATGAGGGGCCTAATCAGGCGTTCGGCCGGGGCGCTTTGCCAAGCGGGTTGGTGCGGAGGCAGAAGGAAGATGGCGAGATCAACTCGCCATCGCCTCTTCGTATTCGCTGGATAGCTCCATCCAATGTTCCTCGGCCTTGTTCAGCTTGGCCAAGACCTCGGCCCGTTCCTTGACCTTGGCTGCGGCCTTGGCGGGGAATTTTTCGTAGAGGTCCTGGTCTTCAAGCTCCTTGTCGAGGGCCTGAATCTGTTTGTGCAGTTTTGCCGTCAAGGATTCGACATCGTTGATCTTTTTCTTCAGCGGCGCGAAGGTTGCGCGCTTGTCGGCATTGGCCTTGCGCTGCTCCGCTTTCGAGCGGTTGTCGTCTGCGCCGTTGCCCTTGTCCTTGCCGCCCTTGCCGCGCGAGCTCTGGACGATGGTGCTGCGATAGTCCTCAAGATCGCCGTCATAATTGGAGACGGTGCCGTCCTTGACCAGCCACAGTCGGTCGGCCGTCGCCTCGATCAGGTGGCGATCGTGCGAGATCAGGATGACGGCGCCGGTATATTCGTTGAGGGCCTGGATCAGCGCATTGCGGCTGTCGATATCCAGATGGTTGGTCGGCTCGTCGAGAATGAGCAGGTTCGGCGCATCGAAGGCGGCAAGCCCCATCAGCAGACGGGCCTTTTCGCCACCGGAGAGGTCCTTTGCCGGCGTGCTCATCTTGGCGGTCGCAAGGCCCATCTGGGCGACGCGGGCACGCACTTTGCCTTCGGTCGCACCCGGCATGCGCTGGCGCACATGCTCGACGGCATCATGTTCCGGGATCAGGTCGTCCAGCTGGTGCTGGGCGAAGAAACCGATCTTCAGGCCCGGCGCCACCTGGACGGAACCGCCGGTGGCGGGAAGCCTGCCGGAGATCAGCTTGGCGAAGGTCGACTTGCCGTTGCCGTTCGAGCCGAGCAGCGCAATGCGGTCGTCGGTGTCAATGCGCAGGGACAGGTGCTGCAGGATCGGCTTGCCCGGCGTATAGCCGACGGAACCGCTTTCGAGCGCGATGATCGGCGAGGCCGCTTCCTTTTCCGGATCGGGGAACTTGAAACCCTGGACGTGATCCTCGATGACGGCCGAGACCGTGCCCATGCGCTCCAGCGCTTTCACGCGGCTCTGCGCCTGGCGGGCCTTGGAGGCCTTGGCCTTGAAGCGGTCGATGAACGACTGCAGGTGTTTTCGCGCCGCGTCGTTCTTCACCTTGGCCTTGGCCTGCAGCTCGTTGGCCTCGGCGCGCTGGCGCTCGAACTGGTCGTAGGAGCCGCGGTAGAAAGTCAGCTTCTGCTGGTCGAGATGGATGATCGCATTGACGGCGGTGTTCAGAAGATCGCGGTCATGGCTGATGATGATGACCGTGTGCGGATACTTGCTGATGTAATCCTCAAGCCACAGAGTGCCTTCAAGGTCGAGATAGTTGGTCGGTTCGTCGAGCAGAAGCAGATCCGGCTCGGAGAACAGCACCGCAGCCAGCGCCACACGCATGCGCCAGCCGCCGGAGAACGAGGAGGCCGGGCGCTGCTGCGCAGCTGCGTCAAACCCAAGGCCGGCCAGGATGCTGGCAGCGCGCGATTCGGCCGAATGCGCCTGGATATCGGCAAGCCGCATATGGATATCGGCGATCCGGTGCGGGTCGGTGGCGGTCTCGGCTTCGGCGAGCAGCGCCTCGCGCTCCTTGTCGGCCTTGAGCACGATCTCGAGCAGCGGCTCTTCGGTGCCGGGGGCTTCCTGCGCCACCTGGCCGATACGGGCGTTCTTCGGGATCGAGACCGAGCCGGTCTCGGCCTCCATGTCGCCGGTGATGATTTTGAACAGGGTCGACTTGCCGGCGCCGTTCTTGCCGACGAGGCCGGCTTTGATGCCGGCCGGCAGCGCGACGGTGGCCTGGTCGATGAGAAGGCGTCCGACAATGCGGGCCGAAACGTTATTGAGCGTGATCATGGCCGCGTTTTGGCCGAACTCAGCCCAGAAGGCAAGGGTTTGCCGCAGCGCGGTATGGTCAGGCGGCGTGGGGAGAGTAGGTTTTTTTCGTCCGGCCGCCGATCGCGGCTGAAAACACCAATGTGCCGGGCTTGCCACCGCTGCGAACGGCCCGCAGCGCCAGTTCGGCCTGGGTGAAAAGATCGATGCCGCCGGATGCGGTAAACGCCATGGCGATGCCGGTCGATAGCGACAGGGTCTGCGTCGTGAACGCCCGGTTCGGCAAGGCGACCTGTACGCCTTCGACCGACGCGCAGATACGCTGGGCAATCGCCTCGGCATTGTCGGCCGAGACATCATGGAAGACGAAGGCAAACTCGTCGGTGCCGATACGGGCGACGAAATCGTTCTTCTTGACGGACTTGCGGAACTCGGGCGCCAGCTTCTTCAGCGCCTTTTCGACGGTTGCGGCGCCATGGCGCTCGCCCATGTCGCGCAGGCCCTCGACGGTGACGAGCGCCAGCGCTGCCGGACCGACAGCCTTGCCGTCGTCGTAAAGTGCCGTCAGCTTGGCCGAGAAGGCGATCCGGTTTGCAAGGCCGGTGACGGGATCGCGGGTCGCTGCCTTGCGCATCGTCTCGATATCGCCGTCGATACCGCCGAGTTGGGCCACCGTCTCGTTCATCGCATTGGCAAAGGCCTTTTCCTCGCGCTCGAACACGGCGACCGCATCGCGCAGGCGCGCGGCGTCATCGGCGAAGTCGGACATGCCGGCGACCGGATCGGTCTCCAGCCGGGTGATGAAACTGCGCAGCATCGCGGCAAAGACTTCCTTCTTGGCAATGCTGTCCTTCAAGGCATGGCTGACTGCGGAGATCGAGCGGGCGGTATCGGCGCGGATCGTCTCCGCCTTGATCGCGGCAAAGCCGGAAAGGTGGTATTTGACGCCGATCTGCTCGATCTGGTTTTGCGCCGGGTGGGCGCCAAGGGCTGCAACGTCCCGTGTTAGCTGTGGAGTGCTGCCGGACAGCGCCTCGTAAAACAGCTCGTAATTGCGCGGAAAGGCGGCAACGCCGAGCTTTGCCATGGTCTGGGCGACCTTGAGCAGGATCGCGGCATTTTGCGCCTGATTGCCGTCGTTCTGTGGCTTGTCCGTCATCGTATATCCCTCACAAGGCCGCTTGAAGTGCTGCGGTTGCAAGACACAGCTGATACCGCATCGGGATTAAAAGACTGACAAAGGGCTGCGAAGTTTCAGGTGCTGCACCTATAGCGCCTTCGAGACGATCTGTTTTGCGCTGTCCGGCAGGGCGGCGAAGAGGGCCGAGAGATCCTGCCAGCCATCCGGCCGGCGCCCTGAAACGTTTTCCGGCCAATGGCAAACGCCGTCACCATGGATATATCCGACCCAGCGCTGCTCGTCCTGATTGGCAAAATGCAGCACGGCAAGCTTTCCAGCTTCAAGTGCCTCGATGGGATACYAATCCATGGCGTCATCCTCCTCCTCAATCAAAAATCACGGAGGATAATGGCGCGCCTGACTTGCTTAAACCTTGTGACGATGATGTGACTGTCGCGAAGAACCAAATGATTTCCGGCGTTTACTCAGTCGGCATAGTGCCGGTGTTCCGGTGTCCGCAGGAAATAGCTCATGTCCAGTGCAAGGCTCGGACCGCCCAGCGCCGTCAGTGTCATATGGCACTGGCCGCGATGGTGCGTCTGGTGGTTGAAGAAGTGGGCGAGCGGCGGGGCGAGGCGCTGGGTGACGGGCGCGGGGTTGGTGACCGGCGAATAGGTGAAACGGCCGGCAAGGCCGTCCTCGGTGAGACCGGCAATCCAGGCGATGATACGCTCGTCTTCGGCCGCCCGCGCCGATGAGAGGCTGGCGAGATCGTCAAACAGGATGGCGTCGAGCGAGGCGGGAGCCTCGCCGGTGCCGGTGAACCGCTTCATCCAGATCCGGTCGGCAGCAAGGACATGGTTGAATGTCGCGTGCAGCGAGCCGAAGAAGGCGCCCTTGTTCTCGCGATATTGCGCGTCGCTGAGGCTGGCGGCAGCAGTATAGAGCAGGCGGTTGGCCCAACGGTTGTAGTCGGCAAACATCCGGTAGTGATCGAGCATCGCAGCCTCCTTTGAAGTTTTCGGCAGTCTACAGCGCCGCGCGTCATTCATGACACGCGGCGCTGTAGCACTTCAATTACGCAGTAGCGCAATAGCATCGCGGTGGGTGATGGAACCCATGAAATTTACTGATTTGATTGTTCGTGACCGCTGGTCTGGAATAGGCCTTTGCTGATGAAACGAAGATAAGGACACGAGATGAACCGCATCCTTTATGCGCTCTGCGGAGCTGACCGGAGCCGTCCGTTTTCCCCCCATGCCTGGAAGACCGTTCTGTCGCTTGCCCACAAGGGGCTGGATCACGATACCAAGCCGGTGGGCTTTACACAGATACCGGTGATCGAGAACGCGGCAACCAAGATCGTGCCGTTGCTGCGCGACGGGGACCAACTGGTCGGCGACAGCTTCGAAATCGCGCTGTATCTCGAGAAGACCTATCCGGATCGCCCGTCGCTGTTTGGCGGCGAGGGCGGCAAGGCCATGGCACGGTTTATCGAAAGCTGGTCGCTGATGACGCTGCATACATCGCTGGTGCGCATCATCTTGATGGATATCCATGATGGCCTCGAACCGCTCGATCAGGCCTATTTCCGCACGTCGCGCGAAGTCCGTTTCGGCACCAGCCTGGAGGCGGTTGCGGAAACGGGCGACGAGGAATTGCGTGCCTTTGCCGGCAAGCTGGAGCCGCTGCGCACCATGCTGAAAAAACAGCCCTTCATCGGTGGGGAGACACCGCTGTTTGCCGACTATATCGTCTTTGGTCCGCTGCAGTGGGCGCGCATCACGTCGCGAAAGCGGATTCTCGAAGACGGTGACCCGGTGAAGGAATGGTTCGAGCGTTGCCTCGACCTCTACGACGGTGTGGGACGTTCTGTGACAGCGGCGTGAAACTTCGCCGCGCTGTCACACTTTTCAGCACCTGCTTGGATCTCCCCCTTGTTTTGCGCGGAATTGGCGGCTATTGAACCGCCAAATTCACGGAAAAATCCACGAAAAACCAAGGGAATTGAGACTATGGCGATTGAACGCACATTTTCGATGATCAAGCCGGACGCAACCAAGCGCAATCTGACGGGCGCCATCACCAAGATGCTCGAAGACGCAGGTCTGCGCGTTGTGGCTTCCAAGCGCGTCTGGATGAGCACGCGTCAAGCTGAAGGCTTTTACGCCGTTCACAAGGAACGCCCCTTCTTCGGCGAACTGGTTGAAGGCATGACCTCCGGCCCGACCATCGTTCAGGTTCTCGAAGGCGAAGGCGCCATCCTGAAGAACCGCGAAATCATGGGTGCGACCAATCCGGCAAACGCCGACGAAGGCACGATCCGCAAGACCCACGCTCTGTCGATCGGCGAAAATTCGGTTCACGGTTCGGACGCTCCGGAAACCGCTGCCCAGGAAATCAAGTACTGGTTCTCCGACACCGAAATCGTCGGCTGAATCAATCTCTGAGGGTTTTGGCCCGAAGGATTTGAAAAGACACAGTGAAAGCCGGGGCGCAAACGCTCCGGCTTTTTGCGTTTTGGCGGCACCGCACCCAATTTAAGTCGGGCACTTGGCCGTTTCGAAATGCTCCGGGGCCTTGCCGTTCCTAAAGACGCCCGGGTTCTTGTCATAGGCCGGGCCGACCACCAGCGCTTGTGCCGGCAGGATGTCCTCGTCGAGATTGGAAACGACGGTGGTTTTGAGCGTCTGTAGGACGGAGCCGTCCGGCCCCCTGACCTCGATCGTCACCGCATAGGGCTTCTGCTTCTTGACGCAGGTGATGTCGGGGCTTTCGAGCACGACTTTGTCGAGCTTTGGAAACAGCTTGCGGTCAAGCGTCAGGGGTGGGCCGCCCRCCGGATTTTCGAATGTGGCGGTAACGGTGCTGCCATCCGGGACCGGTTCGGTCTTCGTCAGCGTGATCATGTAGGTGGCATAGGCGAGGCGGTAGTTGAAGATGAACATCTTGCCGGTGAGTTTGAGCGGGTCCGGACCGGTCTCGCGCTGGCAGGCGGAAAGAACGGTGATGGCTGTCAGAAGCGTGGCGGCAAGGGTGAGGCGCCTGCTGTTCATGCGGTCAACTCCTTCTTCTGGCGCCGGTAATGGCGGTTCGCCTTGACGCGGTTGCCGCACACGGTCATGTCGCACCAGGTGCGGCTGCGGTTGCGGCTTCGGTCCAGAAACAGCCACTGGCAGTTGGGGCAGATTTTCAGCCGCTCCGGCTCGCTGACCATCGCCAGCATCAGCGCCGAGCGGGCCGTGGCGGCATCGAGCGGCGTGCGCGGGCTTTTCACCGGATGCCTGCGGATGATGGTGGATGCCGCATCGAGCAGGTCGGCCAGGTGTTCGCTGGATGCTGTGCCGAGTATTGCGGCGCGAAAATGCCGGTCGGTCGCCTCGCGCAAATCCAGAAACGCGCTTTGGTTTTCCCATGCGACAGGTTCGAGCGGCCCGAACAGTTCCCTTTCGGCGGAGAAGCGGTTGGCCGCGGCGGCAAAGTCGCTCATGGCAAGGGGATCGGCATAACGGTCGATCCGCCGTTCGGCGTCGAAGCGCAGGATCACCGAATTGGCGACATCGAGAGCAAGCGCGCCACCGGCAAAGCGATGCTGGGTCCAGGAAAACGTCATGCAATATCCTAACTGGTCAAACGCATTTTACCAGTTATAATGATTTTGTCATCAGTGGATGTGTCATGGCCTATTTTCTGCAGCAGCTTGCCAGTGCCCTGCCTATCGCAGCTCTCTATGCGCTGCTTGCCTTCGGTTATTCGATCGCCTTTTCCGTGACCCGGCGGGCGGACCTGACTTATGGCGCGCTGTTCGGGTTCGCCGGCCAGATTTTTCTCTTGTTTTCTGATTTCGCCTGGAACCATCTGTGGCTGGTGCTGCCTGCGGCACTGGCGCTCGGGGCCGTTCTGTCGCTGGTTTATACGCTGGGCGCCGGCCTGTTGATCGGCCGCTCAGTGATGCGCGGGCTCGCCGCCACATCCGCCAATACGGTGGTGGTGGCCTCGCTTGGCGTGGCGCTGGTGCTGATGGAACTGTCGCGGCTTGCGGCGGAGACCCGCAGCCTCTGGCTGCCGCCTTTCCTCAACACACCGCTGACACTCTTTCCCGATCCGCGATTTCCGGTGACGCTGACGGTGATCCAGCTGTTGAACACCGCCCTGATGCTGTCCCTGGTCGGGGGAGGGCATCTGTTTCTGGCGCGTTCCGCCTGGGGCCGCTCGTGGCGGGCGGTATCGGACGATACCGGAGCGGCAGCGCTTTGCGGCGTCGATGGCAGGCGCGTGTTTCTTGCGGCTTATGGGTTTTCGGCGCTGCTGGCGGCGATCGCGGGCATTCTGGCGACGTCCTACTACGGCACGATGGATTTCGGCGCCGGTATCGTGTTCGGGGTCAAGGTGCTGTTCATTGCCGCCATCGGTGGGCAGACGGCGCCGCTCCTGGCAGCGGCCGRGGCCGCAGCGATGGGCTTGAGCGAAACGCTCTGGAGCGCCTATGGGCCGATGCTCTGGCGGGACTTTGCGATCTTCTCGTTCCTGGTCCTGCTTCTGGTGCTCACCCGCAAGGAACAGTTTCAACCCTGACCGATCCTGATCACTCCGACCAGCGGTCCCTTGCGCTGTCGTCTTCATCCTTGGCGCTGACCCAGCCACCCGTGCTGCCATCGGCGGCATGTTCCTTCTTCCAGAAGGGGGCTGCGGTTTTCAGGAAATCCATGATGAAATTGGCGCCGTCGAAGGCTGCCTGCCGGTGCGGCGAGGCAGTGACGACGAGAACGATGTTTTCGCCAGGCAATATTTTGCCGTAGCGATGGATGGCGGTCACCGCTTGAAGGCCGAACCGGACGACGGCCTCATTGCAGATGCGGGTGATTTCGGCCTCGGCCATGCCCGGATAGTGCTCAAGCTCAAGGGCGCTCAGCGTGCCGGCTTCGTCGCGGCAAAGTCCGCAGAACGTGACGACCGCACCGATATCGTGGCGGCCAGCCGACAGTGCCGCGACCTCCGCGGCGAGATCGAAATCGCCGGGCTGGACGCGAACGGTGATGGGTACGCCAGTCACCGCGTCAGCCCCCGGTCATCGGCGGGAACAGCGCGATTTCCCGCGCGCCGGCAATCGGTTCGTCGTGATCGACATGTTCCTGGTTGATGGCGACGCGAATGACATTTTCGTGCTCCAGCGCCGCCTCGTATTCTTCACCGCGCGTCTTCAGATAGGCAAGCAGATCGCCGGCCGTGACGACGTGTTCCGGAAGCTCCAGCGTTTCTTCAGCCCTGCCGATCCGTTCGCGCACCCAGGCGAAATAGACGAGATTGACGCTCGCCATCAGTCGACCATGTGCTTGAGGCCGGCGCGGAAATAGTCGTAGCCGGTATAGAGCGTGATGGCCGCCGCAAGCCAGAGCAGGCCGATGCCCATTTCCGTTGTGTACGGAAGCACCTTGTCGCCGGCAGGGCCCGCGAGCAGGAAGGCGATGGCGACCATCTGGATCGTCGTCTTCCACTTGGCGATGCGCGTCACCGGTACGCTGACCTTCAATGCGGCGAGATACTCGCGCAGGCCGGAGACGAGGATTTCGCGGCACAGGATGATGATCGCAGCCCAGATCGACCAGCCGGCGATCGTGCCGTCGGCGGCAACGAGCAAGAGGACGGAGGCGACCAGCAGCTTGTCGGCGATCGGGTCGAGCATTTTTCCGATATTGGAGGTCTGCTGCCAGATGCGCGCAAGATAGCCATCGAAGAAATCGGTGATCGAGGCGATCGCAAACAGCACAAGCGCAGTCCACCGGGCAAAGTCGGAACTCTGCAGCTTACCTTCGATGAAGAAGCACAGAACGATCAGCGGAACAGCCAGAATGCGTCCATAAGTCAGGAGATTGGGGATGCTGTAGGTGGTAGGCGTCGTGGACATCGATTCGGGTTCTCTGCGAGTTCTTGGATACAGATGAAAGACTTTGTGACAGCGAGGTCAACCGGTCATTGAGAGATCGGCCTGAATTATGGCGGAATTCGTCTGAACGCACGGTGAACCAGATCCGCACCCACCTGAAGCGCATCGTCCTCAAGACCGGAACGTGGCGTCAGGCGGAGCTGACCCGCCTGCTGTCCGGTCTGGGCGGCTGCCACCTGCGTTGCGGCCGGTGCCGGTCGGCGTTTGACCTTTGATGGATCCCGAAGTGGGACTATAACTTGGGCATGTCCTCTGCTTCTGATCCATCTTAGCCAGGGAGAACGCCTATGACATCTGTTCCGACGATCCTTCTCGTTCACGGCTTCTGGGGCGGGGCTGCCCACTGGAGCAAAGTCATCGTGGAACTGGCCCGTTTAGGCCATCAGTCCATCAAGGCGGTTGAATTGCCGCTGACCTCATTGGCCGACGATGCCGAGCGCACCCGCAAGATGATTGCCCAGCAAAGCGGGCCTGTTCTTCTGGTTGGTCACTCCTATGGCGGCGCCGTCATCACCCAGGCGGGCAACCAGCCGAATGTCACAGGTCTTGTCTATATCGCGGCATTTGCGCCTGATGCCGGCGAGAGCCCCGGCGGCATCACGGCGAAAAATCCACCCGCCGCCGCCGCCAATCTGGCGCCGGACAGCGATGGTTATCTCTGGGTGAAGCCGGACAAGTTTCACGAGAGCTTCTGCCAGGACCTAAGCGCTGACGAAGGGCTTGTCATGGGTATTACCCAGAAGGCGCCGCTCGCCAGCACCTTCGGCAACGAAATCAGCAATCCGGCATGGAAAACCAAAAGCAGCTGGTACCAGATTTCCAGCGAGGACCGGATGATCCATCCGGACAACCAGCGCTGGATGTCCGGCCGGCTCAACGCGAAGAAGGTCATTACGCTGAAAGCGAGCCACGCCTCGCTGGCCTCGATGCCCGCCGAGGTCGCTGCCTTGATCGATGAGGCCGCAAAGGACCGGTAGCAACCGGCTTCAATCTCCGGCCTTGATGGCAATAGCGGCGGGTAATTGCGCCCGCCGCAACGGGTCTACTTCGCGCCATCCTCATGGAAATGATCGTAGACCAGCCGCGCCACCGCTTCGGAAATGCCTTCGACGGCGATCAGGTCGTTGATCCCCGCCCGCGAGACGGCCTTGGCGGTGCCGAAATGATGGAGAAGCGCGCGCTTGCGCGTCGGGCCGATGCCGCCGATCTCGTCGAGCGGGTTCTTGACCATTTCCTTCTTGCGCCGCGCCCGGTGCGAGCCGATGGCAAACCGGTGCGCCTCGTCGCGCATGCGCTGGATGAAATAGAGCACGGGGTCGCGTGGCGGCAGCGAGAAGCCGTCGCGGCTGCCGCCGGGCGGGACGAACCGCTCGCGGCCGGCTTCGCGATCGACGCCCTTGGCGACGCCGATGGCGACCACGCAATCCTCGATATCCAGTTCCTGGAGGATGGCCCGCACCGCCGTCATCTGGCCCTGGCCGCCGTCGATCAGGATGACGTCCGGCCAGGCCGGAAAAGCGGTATCCTCGGTTGTCTCGACGCTACGGTCGGGTTTTCCCTCTTCCTTCAGCAGCCGTGAAAACCGCCGCGTCATCACTTCCTTCATCATGCCGAAGTCGTCGCCGGGGGTGATGTCGGTCGATTTGATGTTGAATTTTCGGTACTGGCCTTTGACGAAACCTTCCGGCCCGGCCACCACCATGCCGCCGACGGCATTGGTGCCCATGATGTGGGAGTTGTCGTAGATTTCGATGCGGCGCGGGGTGCGCTCGAGCTTGAACGTCGCGGCAAAGCCTTCGAGCAGGCGCGATTGCGAGGCGGTCTCGGCCAGCTTGCGGCCATGCGCCTCGCGGGCATTGGCAACGGCGTGCTCGACCAGGTCCTTCTTCTCGCCGCGCTGCGGCACCAGAATGGCGACCTTGTAGCCCGATTTTTCGCTGAGCGCTTCGCCGAGCAGATCCTGTTCCTCGACGGTCTCGCAGAGCAGGATCTGCCTCGGGCAGGGCTTGTCATCGTAGAACTGGGCAAGGAAGGCGCTCAGCACCTCGGCGGAGGTCAAGGTCGGATCGGCCTTGGGGAAATAGGCGCGGTTGCCCCAGTTCTGGCCGGTGCGGAAGAAGAACACCTGGATACAGGAGACGCCGCCCTCGTGATGGATGGCAAAGACATCGGCTTCCTCGACGCCGGAGGGGTTGATGCCCTGGTGGCTCTGGACATGCGACAGCGCCGCCAGCCGGTCGCGATAAAGTGCTGCCCGTTCGAAATCCAGATTGTCGGAGGCTTCGCTCATCGCCGCAGCGATTGTCGCCTTCACCGCCTGGCTCTTGCCGGACAGGAAATCCTTGGCCTCGGTGACCAGCTCGGCATAATCGGCGTCGCTGACCTCATGGGTGCACGGTGCAGCGCAGCGCTTGATCTGGTGCAGTAGGCAAGGGCGGGTGCGGCTTTCAAAGACGCTGTCGGTACAGGTGCGCAACAGGAAGGCGCGCTGCAGCGAATTGATGGTGCGGCCGACGGCGCCGGCCGAGGCGAAGGGGCCGAAGAAATCGCCCTTGCGGCTGCGCGCGCCGCGATGCTTGTAAAGTGCCGGCGCCCGCGTATCGCCGGTCACCAGAATATAGGGAAACGACTTGTCGTCGCGCAAAAGCACGTTAAAGCGCGGCCGCAAGCGCTTGATCAGGTTGGCTTCGAGCAGCAGCGCCTCGATCTCGGTGCGCGTGGTGACGAATTCCATGTTGGCGGTTTCGCGCACCATCTTGGTCAGGCGGTTGGAGTGCAGCCGGCCCTGCGCATAGTTGCTGACACGCTTCTTCAGGCTTCTCGCCTTGCCGACATAAAGCACGTCGCCCGCCTCGTTGAACATGCGGTAGACGCCGGGGCTGTTGGGCAAAAGCTTGACGAAGGCCTGAATCAGGTCCGCACCGCGCAAACCGTCGGGAATGGCGCTGGTCTCTGCCCAGTCGACGATAGGTGCGGGCACAGCCACGTCCGGCACGTCGGCCAGGTCTTCGTCGTCGCTGGCATTTTCGTCGTAGAGAATGCCGCCATCGTTGGGCACGCGCCCGCTCATTCCACAATCTCCAAAATGTCCGGCGTTTCCCAGGCAAGGTGCTGGCCGCCATCAAGCGCAATCATCTGGCCGGTGATCGACGGCGTGTCGAACAGGAACCGGATCGCCCGGCCGAACTCGTTGAGGTGCGGACCTCTTTTCAGGATCAGCGCCTCGACCTGGGCTTCGAAGTCGTCTCTGTTCTGCCGTTCGTTCGGCAGCGTTGGGCCGGGGCCGATGCCGTTGACGCGGATTGCCGGGGCCAAAGCCTGCGCCATCGTCTTTGTCGCCGTCAAAAGAGCCGACTTCGATAACATATAGGAATAAAATCTTGGATTGGGAGCCCAGACCCGCTGATCGATAATATTGACGACCAGTCCGGAATTCTCACCCGGCAATTGCGCGGCGAAGTCGCGGGCAAGCAGGGAGGGGGCCTTGACGTGAAGAGCAAAATGCCGGTCCCAGATCGTCTCGTCGAATTCCTCAAGGCTGTCTTTCTTGAACAGCGAGGCATTGTTGACCAAAAGGCCGATCGGCCCCAACGAGGCGACGGCCTTGTCCATGACTGTCAGCACCGAAGCGGTATCGGCAAGATCGGCTGTGATCGCAGCAGCCTTGCCGCCTCTTGCACGGATATCCGCCGCAAGCGCTTCGGCCTCGCTCAGCGATGTATTGGCGTGAATGGCCACGGCAAAGCCATGGGCTGCGAGATCCTCGACGATAGCCCTGCCGATGCGCCGGGCGCCGCCCGTCACCAGTGCTGTTTTCAAAGGAGCCCTCGGCATCCCGTTTTGCGATTCGATGTCCTGCATGCTGCAAGGATATAGGAGGCCGCCCGATATTGCGAAACAGCCCACGCATTCGTTTCGGAAAAATTAATAGGAAAGAGGTAAATTGAATTGTTTTGAGATGTTATAGTATATATTTCATTAATATTGTTTTGTGGTTAATAATTACCCTGTGGCGCTGAAGCAACATCGAATTTTGGCCATGCTCGTGCCACTAAAATTTCACAATTTGGCTCTTGTGAATCCGCATTTGATCGTCAATTTCCTCGTCAACCGGGCGGGTTAATTGAAATTCCCCGATGTATCAATTTAGGACCGCGAGGGTCCGGAACATCGGTTTGTAAAGGAGACTTTAATGCGTACTCTCATCAGCACCCTTATGGCATCTGCCGTATCCCTCATCGCCTTTTCCGCCGTTCAGGCTGCCGACGCAATCGACGAAGTTCCGGCTGCTCCGGCCGCCGAATACTCCGAGCCGGCTGCGAAGAACTGGTCGGGCGCCTATGTCGGTGGTACGGCCAACTGGAGCCACGGCCAGTTCGACGCCAACGGCAATGGTACGGCTGCCGGCCTCGGTGGTGGTCTCTACGGTGGTTACAACATGCAGAGCGGCCAGATCGTTTATGGCGGTGAAGCCGATATCAACTACGGCGACAACGATAGCAGCAATGGCGATGTCGGCTTGAAGCAGCGTGCAAACGGCTCGGTCCGTGCCCGCGTCGGTGTCGATCTGAACCCGGTCCTGGTTTACGGTACGGCCGGTGTTGCAGCGTCCAACGTCAAGGCCGCCCAGAAGGGCAGCACGGACTCCAACACGCTGCTCGGCTGGACCGCCGGTGCCGGTGTAGAAGCCTTCGTGACCGACAACGTCACGGCGCGCGTCGAATACCGCTATTCCGATTACGGTTCGAAGGACTTCAGCCTGAAGGGCGGCAACGTTTCGTCGGGCTACGACGAACACAGCGTCCGCGTCGGTATGGGCGTCAAGTTCTGATCCATCGGATTGTAAATGACAAAAAGGCCGGAGCGATCCGGCCTTTTTGCGTTTCAGAAGCGTTCCTGCGACGTCTCGAATGTGGGGCAAAGAATGCCGTCGATCACGCCATACACGGCAATGGCCCCTCATCAGGCCCTGCTTGCTTGACAAGAAGGGCGGCCACCTTCTCGCCGCAGACGGAGAAGGGACCAGCGGCAACCTCCGTCAGCCCTCACCCCGCAAGCGGGGAGAGGGCCAGGGTGAGGGGCAACCCAGCGCTAAAATACGCCGTGGCGTATACTGTCGCGCCATGATCCACACGCGGTGCAGTAGGGATCACACCTTGAACTGGACGTAGTCCGGGAAGAATTTTTCGAACTTCGTCGGCCAGTTCTTCAGCTTGGGCCGGCCCTTCTGCCACTCGCCGGCGAAACGGAGTTCGAGATAACGCAGCAGTGCGGCGAGCGCGAAATGGCCCGCATGCAGCTTGGCGCCGGTCTTCGGCATATTGGCATTGAGATGATCGAGGCCGCGCCCGGCCTTTTCCCACTGCCTGTCGATCCAGGGCTGATGGATCTTTTCCGGCGGGTGGAAGCGCTTTTCGTAGACGATCGCCAGCAGGCAGTCGCAGATGCCGTCGCACAGCGCTTCCAGCATTTCCACCTCGGTCCGCTTTTCGGCATTGCGCGGATAGAGCTTGCCCTTGGTCTCGCGGTCGATGAAATGCATGATCGCGCGGCTGTCGTAGATCGCCTTGCCATCGGAGGTCACCAGCGTCGGGATCTTGCCGAGCGGGTTCTGCGCGATCAGCTCCTGCGGGTTGCCGTTGGTGTCGGTCAACACGCCTTCAGCAGCGATACCGGCGTGCCGCGCTGCCATGCGCACCTTGTTGGAATAGGGTGAGGTGGGGGAATAGAAGATCTTCATGCGAGTTTTCTTTCGTTGGATGTTCGATTCTTTCGGTTGATCTAGGGGGTGGCTGGCAGGCTCAGGCTTTTCACCTTGCAGCCGCCACGATCGATCCCGCTGCAGGCACGGAAGCTGAGATCCTTGTTGAAGCAGATGCGCACTTCGCCAACGCGTCCCGCAGCGCAGGTCACGGCGACAGCGTCGGTGCGCAGGCCCGGATTGGCCGATGTCAGCGCCGTTTCGATGTCGGCCGCACTTGTTTTCCGGTTCGGTCCGACCGACCGCAAACCCGGCGGTATCGTCAGTTTTTCGCGGGCAGCGCGCAGGACGGTAAAATAATCCTTCTGGCTCAGCCCGGAGCAGGAACCGTGCTTGCGCCATTCATGGCCGATCAGACCCATCGACGGCATGATGTCGAACAGGGAGCGTCCCAGCGTTTCCGGCACCCGGTCCGGATCGCGCGTGCGGCAGAATTCCGGAAAACCCTGTTCGTTCTGTGGCCAGAGCCCATGGACGATGAAGCCGTGATTGTTGTCCGGATCGCATTGCATCGAGCGTCCCGACGGATCGTTTTCCAGGCACCAGCTTGGCGACCAGGAAAGCGACAGGACATAGAAATCGAAACCGCTGCCCAGCGGAACGGCCTGCGGTTTCTTCAGCCCACCGGTGGCCGGAGTGCCGATGATCGGCGTGTTGGCGGTCGCGGTGTTTGAGGCGGGCGCGTCTTTTTTGGCCTGCGGGGCTTTTTCCTCGCCACCGCACGCAGCAAGCGCCAGAAGGCCGGCAAGGGCGACGATCAGGCCGCGCAGACCAGACATTACGCCACTCACCGCAACGACGCGCACTGCGCGCCGTAGACATGCCAGGGATCAAGGCCGCTCAGGCAGAACTCGATGTTCGAACCGATGCCGGCAAAACCGAAGCCGCGTTCGATCAGATACCAGAGCGCCCGTTTTTCTCCGTCGGTGGTAACGGCGGTGGCGCGGCAATATTCGCGTTGGACCGGGCGGGTTGTGTCGCGCAGGACAATGCGGTTTTGCTGCATGTCGCGGATTTCGGCGATGGCTATATCCATTTTCAGATAGTGGGTGGCCCGTGCGCTAAAGCCGGACGTGATGAAACCGAGCACTTGCGGGCTATGGCAGGCATCCGTGACGCGCACCATGCCATAATTGATATGGTCGGCTGCCTTTAGCGGCACCGCACTGCACGCCATGGCGGTCAGGGAGAAAAGAACGGTGCGCACAAGCATTCCTGTCATGATCCCCTCCTGGCTAATCGCAGATTGCGTCCCTTGCGGGCGGAGCGTCAAGCCCCGTTCGCCCCAGTTCAATCGCGCCGCTGTTCAATCGCGCCCCTGTTCAATCACGTTCGAGCACTTCCTCGCCGCGCAGCCAGAAGGCGCGGGCGGAGGCGTAGCGGTCCTGCTTCAGCCGGTCCTTGAGGAAGGGCAGGAGGATATCCAGTTCGTCCTTCAGCGTGAAAGGCGGATTGACGATGATCAGGCCGGAACCCGACAGGCCGGTTGTATCCCGGTCGCTGCGGACCGAGAGTTCGGCGCAGAGCATTTTCGGGATTTCCAGTGCCTTTAGTGCGGTATGGAACTCGGCGATCGGCGCGCCCTGCTTGAGCGGGTACCACAGGCAAAACGTCCCGCCGGAAAAACGCCGCCAGGCCCTGGCGAGGCCATCGGCCAGACGTTCGTATTCGCCCGCGATCTCGAACGGCGGATCGACCAGCACGACGCCACGCTTTTCCTTCGGCGGCAGATGGGCGCCGAGCGCCAGCCAGCCGTCGAGCTCGGTGATGCGGCTCTGGAAATCGCCGTCGAACAGGCGGTGCAGCGTCTCGTAGTCGTCGGGATGCAGTTCCATCGCCGACAGCCGGTCCTGCGGCCGCATCAGCATGCGCGTCAGCTTCGGAGATCCGGGATAGAGCGTCAGGCCGCCATCCGGATTGAGATCGCGAACGGCGGTGAGATAGGGCTGAAGGATCGCCTTTGCCTTGGCCGGAATGTCCGTATCGAGAATGCGGCCGATACCGTCAACCCATTCGCCGGTCTTCTGCGCCTCTTCGCTGGAGAGGTCATAGAGCCCGATGCCCGCATGCGTATCGAGCACGCGAAACGCCTTGTCCTTCTGCGCCATGTAGACGATCAGCCGGGCAAGCACCGCGTGCTTGAGGACATCGGCGAAATTTCCGGCGTGGTAGATGTGACGGTAATTCATTCGCGTCCCTTATCGTCCGGATGAAATGTTTGAATGGATGGCGGTTGGGACTTTGAGACCCTTTCGCGATGCCATATAGAAAAGCCATGAACGTTGCGACCCCCATAAAACCAGAAAAGTCCGTCGGCCACACTGTCTGTCCGCACRATTGTCCTTCAGCCTGTGCGCTGGAGGTCGATGTGACGCCCGAGGGCCGGATCGGCCGGGTGCGCGGCTCGGGCGCCAATAGCTATACGGCGGGCGTCATTTGCGCCAAGGTCGCCCGCTATTCCGAGCGCATCTACCATCCCGGCCGGTTGATGGTGCCGCAGCGCCGCAAGGGTGCGAAGGGCGAGGGCAACTGGCAGGAGCTTTCCTGGGAGGACGCGCTGGACGAGATCGCGTCGGCCTTCGTCAGGGCCGAGCAGAGCCATGGCTCCGAGGCCGTCTGGCCCTATTTTTATGCCGGTACGATGGGGCAGGTGCAGCGCGATTCGATCGATCGCCTGCGGCATGCCAAGAAATATTCCGGATTCTTCGGCTCGATCTGCACCAACCTTGCCTGGACCGGAATGAGCATGGCGACCGGCTCGCTGCGCGGTCCCGATCCGCGCGAGATGGCCAAATCCGACTGTGTGGTCATCTGGGGGACGAACGCGGTTTCCACCCAGGTCAACGTGATGACCCATGCGGTAAAGGCTCGCAAGGAGCGCGGCGCCAAGATCGTCGTCATCGACATCTACGACAATCCAACCATCAAGCAGGCCGATATGGGCCTGGTGCTGAAGCCGGGCACCGACGCGGCACTTGCCTGCGCCGTCATGCACATCGCCTTTCGCGACGGTTATGCGGACCGCGCCTATCTGGCCCAGTATGCCGATGATCCGGCTGGTCTCGAACAGCACCTGAAGACGCGCACGCCGCAATGGGCGTCAGTCATTACCGGGTTGCCGGTCGACGAGATCGAAGCGTTCGGCAAACTCGTCGGCACCACCCCGAAAACCTACTTCCGTCTCGGCTACGGGTTTACCCGCCAGCGCAACGGTGCGGTCGCAATCCATGCGGCAGCCTCGGTGCCGACCGTGCTCGGCTCTTGGAAGCATGAGGGCGGCGGGGCATTCCATTCCAACAACGATATCTTCAAGTTCGACAAGCGCGAACTGGTTGGCTCAGTGATGCTGGATCCGGATATCCGCATGCTGGATCAATCGCAGATCGGCCGGGTGCTGACCGGCGATGCCGAGGCGCTGCGCCATCGCGGCCCTGTGACGGCGCTGCTCATCCAGAATACCAATCCGGTCAATGTCGCGCCGGAGCAGCGGCTGGTGAAGCAGGGTTTTCTGCGCGACGATCTGTTCGTCGCCGTGCACGAACAATTCATGACCGATACGGCCAAGCTCGCCGACATCGTGCTGCCCGCCACCATGTTCCTCGAACATGACGATCTTTATCGCGGCGGCGGCCACCAGCACATCCTGCTCGGTCCCAAGGTCGTCGAACCGCCTTCGACCGTGCGCACCAATCTGTTCGTTATCGAGGAGCTGGCCAAGCGCCTCGGCGTTTCAGACCGGCCCGGCTTCGGCTTGAGCGAGCGCGAGCATATCGACCATATCCTGGTGAATTACGGCATCGGCTACGAAGGGCTGAAACGCGAGAAATGGCTGGATGTCCAGCCGGATTTCGACACGGCGCATTTCATCAACGGCTTCGGCCATGCCGATGGCAAATTCCGCTTCAAGGCCGACTGGACCGGCACGCCGGCGCCGAACCGGCCACCGAAGGCGCTGGGCGTTTTCGGACCCCATGGTCAATTGCCGCAGTTTCCCGATCATGTCGATCTGATCGAAGTGGCCGACGAGACCCATCCATTCCGGCTGGCGACCTCACCGGCGCGGTCGTTCCTGAACTCGACCTTCACTGAGACGCCATCTTCCCTGCAGAAGGAGGTTCGGCCGGAAGTGATGATCCAGGCGGACGATGCGATCGCTCTGGGAATTGCCGATGGCGATATCGTGCGGATCGGCAATAAGCGCGGCGAGATCCGCCTGCATGCGAAAATCGGCGGCGGCACGCGGCGTGGCGTGGTCATCGCCGAAGGCCTCTGGCCGAACGACGCGCATCTGGACGGCGAGGGCATCAATGTGCTGACCGGCGCCGACGCTGCAGCCCCCTATGGCGGTGCTGCCTTCCACGACAATCACGTATGGCTGCGCAAGGGTTGAACGATCAATGACGAAATTTGCAAATGCGGAAGTCGACATCCTCAAGGACGAGACGCTTTCGAAAAACTGGTACCATCTGCGCAACGTCACCTTCAACTATACCGGCTCGAACGGGATCACCAAGACGCTGAAGCGCGAGGTCTATGATCGCGGCAACGGCGCCACCATCCTGCTCTACGATCCCGGCCGCGACAGCGTCATCCTGGTGCGCCAGTTCCGCATGCCCGCACATCTGAACGGCCATTCCGGCTGGCTTCTCGAAACTCCGGCCGGACTGCTCGATGGCGACCATCCGGCCGAGGCGATCAAGCGCGAGGTGATGGAGGAAACCGGTTATCTGGTGACGGACGTCCGGCCGCTCTTTCACGCCTTCATGTCACCCGGCGCGGTGACGGAGACAGTCCATTTCTTCGCCGCGATCATCGACGTAACGGTCCGCGCCGAAGATGGCGGCGGCGCCCTGCACGAGGATGAGGATATCGAGGTTCTGGAGGTCCCGCTCACCGAGGCGATGGCGATGATCGGCACGGGCGAAATCTGCGACGGCAAGACCATCATGCTTTTGCAGTGGGCGATGCTGAATCGGGAGAGGCTCGGCTAACCAAACGTTTTCAACCCTGCCACACGCGCTGCTGCATCAAGCTTGCGGTCCAGGGTAACCAGCGCAGTGCTGCGCGCCACAGCAAGGGCGCAACTTTGGCTTCTACGTTGACCGACTTTGGTTTCAACGGGATAAAAATGACCGTAAAAAGGGTCAAGGTGATGACCGGATTTACGATAGGTCTTCCGTGAGGTCGCCTTGATAGTGCAAGGTCCGCCCACCATCCATCCGCACCTTGCCCTCGGCCACGAGCCGCAGTGCTGCCGGATAGGATTTGTGCTCTTCGACCAGCACCCGTGCAGCTAGCGTTTCCGCCGTGTCGTTCGGCAACACCGGGACTTTGGTCTGCAGGATGACCGGCCCTTCGTCCATGCCTTCGGTGACGAAATGCACGGTGCAGCCGGCTTTCGTCATGCCGGCGTCGATTGCCCGCTGGTGGGTGTGCAGGCCCGGGAAGTGGGGCAGCAGGGACGGGTGGATGTTGATGATCCGGCCTTCATAGGCATTGATGAAGGTGGCGGTGAGCAGCCGCATATACCCGGCCAGGCAGATGATGTCGGGCGACAGGTTTTCGAGCGCCGAAAGGATCGCCGCCTCGTGCGCGTCCTTGCTGTCATAGTCCTTGCGCACGAAGGAAAACGTGGCAATCCCGAGGGCCGCCGCTTTTGCCAGTCCGCCCGCATCCGCCTTGTCGGAGATGACGGCGACAATTTCGGCGGGATAGTCCTGTTCGCTGGCGGCCTTTGCCAGCGCCAGCATGTTGGAGCCGCCGCCGGAAATGAACACCACGACCCGTTTGCGGGCCGCTTTCACCGTATCGTTCATAGAGCAAGCGTGCCCTTGTAGACCGTGCCGGCAGCGCCTTCTTCGCGGGCAACCATGCGGCCGAGCGCAAAGACGGTCTCGCCTTCGGCCGTCAGCACCGAGGTGACCTGTTCGGCATCTTCAGCGGCGACGACCACGATCATGCCGACGCCGCAGTTGAATGTGCGTAGCATCTCGTTCGCCGCGACGCCGCCGGTCTTGGCAAGCCACGAGAAGACGGCTGGCGCCTTGATGGCGGAAAGATCGATTTCTGCCGCCAGATGCTTTGGCAGGACCCGAGGAATGTTTTCCGGAAAACCGCCGCCGGTGATGTGGGCGAGCGCCTTCAGCTTTCCGGTTTCGCGGATCGCCTTCAAAAGCGGCTTCACATAAATGCGCGTCGGCGTCATCAGAACGTCGGCCAATGTTTCAGAACCGGTGCCTTCACCGAACGGTGCCGGAGCGTCCCAGGCGAGACCGGAAAGCGAAACGATCTTGCGGACCAGCGAGTAGCCGTTGGAATGCACACCGGAGGAGGCGAGGCCAAGGATGACGTCGCCTTCGGCGATATCACCGGCCGGCAGCAGCTGGCCGCGTTCGGCGGCACCGACGGCAAAGCCTGCGAGATCGTAGTCGCCGCCGGAATACATGCCCGGCATTTCGGCGGTCTCGCCGCCGATCAGCGCGCAGCCCGCCTCGCGGCAGCCGGCCGCAATGCCGCCAACGATCGATGCACCCTGGTCGGGGTCGAGCTTGCCGGTGGCGAAGTAGTCGAGGAAGAACAGCGGCTCGGCGCCCTGCACGACCAGGTCGTTGACGCACATGGCGACGAGATCGATACCGACCGTGTCGTGCTTGTTGGCGTCGATGGCGATCTTCAGCTTGGTGCCGACGCCGTCATTGGCGGCAACCAGGACCGGATCCTTGAAACCGGCCGCCTTCAGGTCGAAAAGGCCGCCGAACCCGCCGATCTCGCCGTCAGCGCCCGGGCGCCGTGTCGAGCGCACATGCGGCTTGATCTTCTCCACCAAAAGGTTTCCGGCGTCGATATCCACACCCGCATCGCTGTAGGTCAGACCGTTCTTTCCTGGCTCGCTCATGGCTTGATCTCCGCCGGCTCGTCATATTTGGATTGCGATTGGCATGGTGGTGGCGCAAGTGCAAGCATATTGCCCACGATACTCCCGCTTTTTTGATGTTTTGCCAGCCATTGTCGGCCCTTTTACGCCACAGGCTTGACCATGGTCGCTGCCACATCCTATCTCCAGTAACGAAAGCAGCGCTGGGCAGCGCCAGCGGCAAGACACCGGACAGGGCATCGGAACAGCGGCATGGTCAACAAATTGAGCGGCAGCGGGCTGCAGCGCCAGATCGTCTTCTGGCTGCTTTTCCTTGCCGCATTCATTGCCTTCCTGATGGTGTTCTCTACCATTCTGCTGCCGTTCATCGCCGGCATGGCGCTCGCTTATTTCCTAGATCCTGTCGCTGACCGTCTGGAAAGAATTGGTCTTAGCCGGTTGATGGCAACGGTCGTCATTCTGGTCGCCTTCATCGTCGTCTTTGCGCTGTCGCTGGTCCTCATCATCCCGATCGTGTTTACCCAGGCGTCCGAATTCATCCAGAAGATGCCGGGTTATGTTTCCATGCTGCAGGCGTTTCTGACCAGCCCGGATGCCGCCTGGCTGCCCGACTGGATTTCCGGGCAGATGGACACGATCAAGCAGAATTCCGCCAAGCTGCTTGAGCAAAGTGCCGGTTTCCTCGGCACGCTGTTCCAGCAATTGTGGAATTCGGGCATGGCGCTGCTCGATATCATCTCGCTGTTCGTGGTCACGCCGGTGGTCGCCTTCTATCTGCTGTTGGACTGGGACCGGATGGTCGATAGGGTCGACAGCTGGATTCCGCGCGACCATGTTGCGACCGTCCGCCAGATTTCCCGCGACATGAACACGACGATTGCTGGCTTCGTGCGCGGGCAGGGCTCGCTCTGCATCATTCTCGGCCTGTTCTACGGTATTTCCCTGACCCTGGCCGGCCTGAATTTCGGCCTGCTGATCGGCCTGTTTGCCGGCATGATCAGCTTCATTCCCTATGTCGGCTCGATGGTCGGCCTGGTGCTTGCCGTCGGCGTGGCGCTTGTGCAGTTCTGGCCGGATTACCTGCATATCGGCATCGTCGCGGCGATCTTCTTCGCCGGGCAGTTCATGGAGGGCAATATCCTCCAGCCGCGGCTTGTCGGCAAGAGCGTCGGCCTGCATCCCGTCTGGCTGATGTTTGCGCTTCTGGCCTTCGGCGCGCTGTTCGGGTTCGTCGGGCTGCTGGTGGCGGTGCCGTGCGCTGCTGCCATCGGCGTGCTTGTCCGCTTCGGCATCGGCCGGTACCTTGATAGCACGCTCTACCACGGCCACCGCCACAGGCCGATGGTCGAGCCGGAATACAAGAGCCCCGAGTACAAGCTTCCAGAGTAACAGCGTAATGGTCCGCAAGTTCGAACAGTTGCCGCTCGTTTTCGAGCACGAACCGCAGACGGGTCGTGACGACCTGCTCGTGTCCGAGCGCTTGAAGGCAGCCGTCTCCATTATCGACAGCTGGCCGCGCTGGCCGTCGCCCGTGGTGATCCTGGCAGGACCGGTGGGATCGGGAAAATCGCACCTTGCGGCGATCTGGCGGGAAAATAGTCAAGCCGTTTCCATTCACCCGACGGTGGATAGCAATGCGGCCGGGATCGCGGCGGCAAATCCGGTGCTGTTCGAGGACGCCGACCGGCGCGGCTTCGACGACAGGTCGTTGTTCCATGTCATCAACAGCGTCCGCGAAAACGGCACCAGCCTGTTGATCACCAGCCGGCTCTGGCCGATGTCCTGGCCGGTCGAACTGGCGGATCTGCGCTCGCGCCTAAAGGCGGCGACAGTGGTCGAGATCGGCGAGCCGGATGACGAATTGCTGGCGCAGGTTCTGGTCAAGCTTCTGGCCGACCGCCAGCTTGCCGTCGATGACCGGCTGATCGGCTATATCGTTGCCCGTATGGAGCGTTCGCTCGAATCCGCCCAGACGATCGTCGAGCGGCTGGATCACCTGGCGCTTGCACGGGGGACCCGCATCAACAGGGCGTTGGCGCTGGAAGTGCTCAACACCCTTGGAAAGACACGCGAAATCGATTGACTGTCATAGTTAGGTCGTCAAACTGCGCTAGCAGCTTCGAGAAAAGCAAAAGGCGGACCGGGGATAATGGATACTGTGACATCTGCAACGATCGCAAACGCGCCGGTCGCCGACGACATCGACCTGATGACCAGCCCGGAGCGCTTCATCAACCGCGAATTTTCGTGGCTGCAGTTCAACCGCCGTGTCCTTGAAGAAACCCTCAACACCGCGCATCCCCTATTGGAACGCGTGCGTTTCCTGTCGATCTCGGCCGCCAATCTCGACGAATTCTTCATGGTGCGCGTCGCCGGCCTCGAGGGCCAGGTCCGCCAGGGAGTCGTTGTTCGCAGCCCGGACGGCAAGACGCCGGCCGAACAGCTGGAAGACATCCTCAAGGAAATCGACAATCTGCAGATGGAGCAGCAGGCCTCTCTCGCCGTCCTGCAGCAATATCTCGCCAAGGAAGACATTCTGATCGTCCGGCCGATCTCGCTCTCCGTGCAGGACCGCGGCTGGCTCGCCAACGAATTCGAGCAGTCGATCTTTCCGGTCTTGACGCCGCTGTCGATCGATCCCGCTCATCCGTTCCCGTTCATCCCCAACCTTGGTTTCACCATGGGCCTGCAACTGGTGAGCACGCGCGGGCGCGAGCCGATGACGGCGCTGTTGCGCCTGCCGGTGGCGCTCGACCGGTTCATTCGGCTGCCCGATGCAAAATCGGTGATCCGTTACATCACGTTGGAGGATGCCGTCAGCCTGTTCATCGAGCGGCTGTTCCCGGGCTATGAGGTCAAGGGTTCCGGCACGTTCCGCATCATTCGAGACAGCGATATCGAGGTCGAGGAAGAAGCCGAAGATCTTGTCCGGTTCTACGAGACGGCCCTGAAACGGCGCCGGCGCGGTTCGGTGATCCGCATCGAGATCGATTCGGAAATGCCGCTGGAACTGCGCCAGTTCGTCGTCGGCGAACTCGGCGTGCCGGAAAACCGCGTCGCCGTTCTGCCGGGTCTTCTGGCCCTCAACACGCTCTCCGAAATCACCAAGGCGCCGCGGGAGGATCTGCGTTTCGAGCCGTACAATGCGCGATTTCCCGAACGTGTCCGCGAACACGCCGGAGACTGCCTTGCCGCCATCCGCGAAAAGGACATGGTCGTCCACCACCCCTATGAGAGCTTCGACGTGGTGGTCCAGTTTCTGCTCCAGGCTGCGCGCGATCCTGACGTTCTGGCGATAAAGCAGACGCTTTACCGCACCTCGAACGACAGCCCGATCGTGCGTGCGCTGATCGACGCCGCCGAGGCTGGCAAGTCGGTAACGGCGCTGGTTGAACTGAAGGCCCGCTTCGACGAGGAGGCCAACATCCGCTGGGCGCGCGATCTGGAGCGCGCCGGCGTGCAGGTCGTGTTCGGCTTCATCGAATTGAAGACGCATGCGAAAATGTCGATGGTGGTGCGCCGCGAGGAAGGCAAGCTCCGGACCTACTGTCACCTTGGCACCGGCAACTATCACCCGGTCACGGCGAAGATCTATACCGACCTGTCCTTCTTCACCTGCAATCCGAAGATTGCTCATGACATGGCCAATATCTTCAATTTCATCACCGGTTACGGCGAGCCCGAGGCCGGCATGAAGCTGGCGATTTCGCCGCACACGCTGCGGCCGCGCATCCTGCAGCATATCGGCGAAGAGATCGCCCATGCAGAGGCTGGCCGCCCGGCATCGATCTGGATGAAGATGAATTCGCTGGTCGACCCGGAGATCATCGATGCGCTCTACCGCGCCAGCCGCGCCGGCGTCGAGATCGATCTGGTGGTGCGCGGCATCTGCTGCCTGCGGCCGCAGGTCCGGGGACTATCCGACAATATTCGTGTCAAATCGATTGTCGGGCGTTTCCTCGAGCATTCCCGCATCTTCTGCTTCGGCAACGGCTATGGGCTTCCCTCCGAGCATGCGCTCGTCTATATCGGATCGGCGGACATGATGCCGCGTAATCTGGACCGGCGGGTGGAGACCCTTGTGCCTCTCATCAACCGGACTGTGCATGAACAGGTTCTGTCGCAGATCATGCTGGGTAATCTCATCGATAACCAGCAGAGCTACGAGATCCTTCCTGACGGAACGTCGCGGCGTATGGAAGTCGCCAAGGATTCCGAGCCGTTCAATGCGCAGGTCTACTTCATGACCAATCCTAGCCTGTCGGGCCGGGGAGAGGCCTTGAAATCCAGCACGCCGAAGGTAATTGCCGGCTGGGATAGCGGCCGTAGAAGATAAACTGGAATTGCATGGTAGAGTCTGAAGCCCAGGGGCGTTTGCCTGGAATTGCCCCGGTCTCCGTCGTGGATATTGGATCGAACTCGATTCGACTGGTGATCTATGAGGGGCTGAGCCGGTCTCCGGCCGTTCTGTTCAATGAAAAAGTCATGTGCGGCCTCGGCAAGGGCATCGATGCGACCGGCCGGATGGACGCCGAGAGCGTCGAGCGGGCGCTCAAAGCGCTGCACCGGTTCCGGGCGCTGTCAACGCAGGCGCGCGCCTCCACGGTTTTCGTGCTGGCGACAGCGGCTGCCCGCGACGCTTCCAACGGCCCCGATTTCATCCGCCGGGCCGAAATCATCCTCGATCAGAAAGTTCGCGTGCTGACCGGCGAGGAGGAGGCCTATTTCTCCGCGCTCGGCATCATCAGCGGCTACCATGATCCCGATGGCGTCGTCGGCGACCTTGGCGGCGGCTCGCTGGAGCTTGTCGATGTCGCCGGCAGCAAGATCGGCCGGGGCATCACCCTACCGCTTGGCGGTATCCGGCTGTCGGAACATGCCGAGGGATCGATCGTCAAGGCCCGCAGCCATGTGCGCCGCTACATCAAGGGCGCACAGGTCCTGCAGAACGTCAGCGGCCGTACCTTCTACGCCGTCGGCGGTACCTGGCGCTCGATCGCCAAGCTGCATATGGAACTGCGCAACTATCCGCTGCACATGATGCAGGGCTATGAAATCACCTTCGAGGAAGCCATGGCCTTCCTGCCGGAGGTGATCGAGCCCAAGGATGTCAAGTCGCCGGCTTATGCCCACATTTCGAAAAGCCGCCGTGCGCTCCTGCCGTTCGGGGCCGTTGCCGTGCAGGAAATCATTGCCCAGATGAAGCCGGCAGTGATTTCGTTTTCAGCGCTCGGCGTTCGCGAAGGCTATCTCTATTCGCTGCTGTCTGACACTGTGCGCGCTCAGGATCCGCTGCTCGCCGCGGCGCGTGAAATCGCCATCCTGCGCGCCCGCTCGCCCGAACATGCCCGCGAGCTTGCCGACTGGAGCGGCAAGATGGTGCCGCATTTCGGCATCACCGAAACCGAGGAAGAGGGGCGCTACCGTCAGGCTGCCTGTCTGCTCGCCGATATCAGTTGGCGCGCCCATCCGGATTATCGGGGCCTGCAGGCGCTCAACATCATCGCCCATAGCACCTTCTCCGGCATCACCCATGCCGGCCGCGCCTATATCGCCCTTGCCAACTATTACCGTTTCGAGGGCCTGAACGACGACGGCGCCACCGAGCCGCTCGCTGCCATTGCAACGCCGCGCCTCTTGGAACTGGCAAAGCTTCTGGGCGGCCTTCTCAGGGTCGTCTATCTCTTGTCGGCCTCGATGCCCGGCGTCGTGCGCAATCTCGATATCCGGCCATCGAACTCGCCCGATCTGGATCTCGAATTCGTCGTTCCATCCGCCTATTCGGAATTCGCCGGCGAACGGCTCGACGGCCGATTGCAGCAGCTTGCCAAGCTGACGGGCAAGCGGATTGGGTTTCGGTTCGAGTAATCAGTAGATGACCCGGCGACGGCTAGGGCGCCTGGTCACGCCAGCATCGGTTCAAAAATGCAGCGAAGACCCCGCAACCCGGTTGCGGGGTCTTCGTCGTTTGCAGTGACWTATTTTTACAGTGACTTACTTGGCGTTCAGGAATTCGCCAACTTCGAGCAGGACGAATTCGTTGTCGTCGGCCTTGTCGAGCGACCGGCCGGCTGAAAACGGCAGGTTGTTGTCGTTGCCGACGATGATGTGGGTGTCATCGACGCGATCGACGTTCTCGATCGTGACGAACGGCATGTCGTAAAAGCCTTCGCCGCCGCCCTGGCGCTTCTTGTTGTCCGGATCGGCGATCTTCAGGAGATCGATATAGCCGATCTTGCGCACAGCCTTGCCGGCATTGTCGTCGGTCAACTCGATCTTGTAGACGCGCTTGACCTTGGAGCCGACGGCAAAGCAATCCGGCTTGGGTTCCTTCGGGTTGGCGCAGGCCTTGTCGATGGTGCCTGCACCATTGTCGCGCTCGATCACCAGAGCGGTCTTGTCGTCCAGCATGTTGAAATCGCCGATCGCTTCGCCGCCTTCAGCGAGCGGATAGAGCCAGCTGCGGCCGGTCCAGGCCTTCGATGCGACGTCGAGTTCGATGATGCGCAGGGCCGGGCGGCCTTCGGCCTGTTCGACGGTTTCGGCGTCGGTCCAGAGCGGGCCTTCGAGCAGGCCATAAAGCTTGGTGCCGTCCTTCGACAGGGCAAGACCTTCGTAGCCGCCGGACCGCTTGATGTTGAGCGCCGGCACCGGCTTGGAGGGATCAGCCTGAACAGTGAGCGTCGGGTTGTCGGGCGACATCACCGGCTTGCCGTTGACGGTGGTGGCGATGACGTCGGTCAGCTTGCCGTCAAGGTCGAACTTCAGGATATAGGGGCCGAATTCCTCTCCGACCCAGAAACCGTCGGCAACCGGCTGGATGGATTCGACGTCGAAATCAGCGCCCGTCAGGTAACGCTTGGCCGCACCTTCCATGACGATCGGGAAGGGCGCCTTCTTGTCGGGATCGGAAAGGAACAGCGTCTTCAACGCCTCGACCTTGCCGCCATCCCAGTCGATCTTGATGTTGTGCAGCATCAGCATCGTGTCGGACGAGTTCAGCTTCGAGCCGAAGCCGTTGTCCGACATGCTCCAGAAGGTGCCGTCGGCCATTGTCTTGATGCCGGAAAAGCCCTGCATCGGCTGGCCGTCGAAGGGCAGCGACAGGCCGGTGAGGCGCACGCCATCCTTGCCGGGAACGGTGCCTAGAGCTTCCGTGCGCTTGCGGTCCGGGGTCGTGAACTTGCCGGAGGTCTTCAGGYAATCGGCCGCGTCAGCAGGCGCCGCGATGATCGTGTGGGCCGGCAGGATGGCATGGGCGGCAAGCTTGGCCGGGAAGACCGTGTCTTCGGCAAGAGCTGCGGATGTCATCAGAAGGCTGAATGCCACGGAAGCGAAAAGAGCGTTTTTCATCATGTCCCCATTGAGCGGTTGAAACGAGACGTTCCGCCTACGGCGCGCGCGTCATTCATGCCGCGCGGCGCCGTAGCGCTTTAAATCTGCTGCATAATTTTCCCTTAAATCGATTCCGATTTAAGGAATTTATGCAGTAGCAGGGCATTGATGTCGGCGAATTGACGCCTGGATGAAGCTTTGGTGACGGTAACGAGGCAAGCCGTCTATTCGGCGGGGATACGCAGGTCGAACGCCGGCGCCATTTCGACTTTTTCCTGCTGTTTCAACGCCATGACGCCAAGCGTCTGGCCGCGGCCCTTGACGGCGTGGGTGCCCAGGTCCTCGATTTCGACCGTTTTCGGCAGTTTGATGCGTTGCACAAGTTCGGTGGAGATCAGCACCTGTTTGCCCAGAGATTTGCATAGGGCTTCCAACCGTGCGGTGGTGTTCACCGTATCGCCGAAAAAGGCGATCTTGTGATGGTCTACGCCGATTTCGGCGGTGATGATGAAACCGCCGTGAAGGGCGGCCCGCAGCCGGGGAACCTGACCGAAGTTCTTGCGCCACGTCGCCGCATTCTTTTCGATCTCGTCGAGAATATCGAAGACACAACGGACGCAGCGTGCAAATTTGACGCCGCGTTCCAGCGGCCACGTGACGATCGCCGCATCGCCGACATAGTCATCGATCGCGCCCTTATGGCGCCGAACCGGTTCGGCGAATGTGGCAAAAAGGGCCTTCAGATATTCCTGCGCACGCAGGTCGCCATGCCTTTCGGCAAAAGTCGTCGAATCGGCGAGGTCGATGAACAGGAAAACGCGCTCCTCCCTCACCGGACGCCGGTATCGGCTGATCAGCATGCTGGTGAAGACGTCACGGCCGAGCAGGTCACGCACGCGCAGGATGAAGACAATCAGGGCGCAAACGGCAAGTGCGTAGAGGAAAACATGAAACGGCATGATGAGGATATCTGTCAGCGATTCCGGCTCGATAAATTTCAGCGACCACATCAGAAGCGCGGCCGCCGCATAGCCAACACTCATCAGGATCTCGTAGATCACCAATGCCACGACGATATAGGCGAATGTGGGAAGCCGCTCGATCCGCCTGTAGAGCGGACGGAGAAGAACTCGCCGTTCGAAGGCAATCATCGGGACGCCCATGAAAACCGCGAAGACCGCACCGATGATGATCGGTTCGCCCGGAAAGGCGATCAGGCCATAAATCACGCCGCTCAGCGCCATGCCGAGCGTGATCAGCAGCCAATTTTCCGTTGCGGATATTTCTCTCATGAATCAGCTCCGCCCACCTCGGTGGTTCAACGGCATTGTTTCCCTCGATGGCTGTGGGTCAAGGTATTTCGTGTAACGGTCTGTGACTGCTCAGGCCCGGCCACACAGGTTGGCCCATCGGCCCGGCGTCATCCCGTGCGTTCGTTTGAAATGCCGGGTGAAATGCGCCTGATCGGAAAAGCCGGTTTCGAGCGCGATATCGACGAGGCTCCTGCCGCTGCCGATCATCGCGCGCGCCTTTTCCAGCCTGCGCATGACCAGATAGCGATGCGGACTGGTGCCGAGGCTCATGCGGAATTGCCGGGCAAGGGTAAAGCGGTCGAGGCCGCTGACGTTTTCAAGTTCGCCAGAGCTTATCTGCCGGTCTGACCGCGATTGCAGATAGTCGCAGGCGCGGCGGATGGCGGCGTGGTCGTATTTCCGGCCGGACACCGTACCCGGAGCGTCCGCATGCCGCATCAGGGCGTCGGCGATCCCGGCCAGCACACCGTCGATCTGCAATTCGCCGATATCTTCGTCGAGATCCCGCATCACGTCCGCAAGGTTTGCGGCAAAGGCCCGGTCGGCAATAACGGGCGAGGGAACGAAGGGCAGGCCGCGCGGCCTTTCTCCAAGTGTGTCGATCAGCATTTCCGGCGGCAGATACATCATCCGGTAGCGCAGGCCTTCGTCCGTCCCCGCACCGCCATCATGGACCTCGTCCGGATGCAGCACGATGATGTTACCGGGCTGGCTGTAATGGACTATTCCACGATAGTGGAAGGCCTGGACGCCCTGCAGCGTCAGGCCTAGCGCATACGTATCGTGACGATGCGGTTCGAAGGCATTGCCGTGAAAATGCGCCTCGATCCGCTCGATGCCACCCGAGGCGGGCGCGACCTTGATGCTGTCTGATGCTGCCGGTGTGCACAAACGTTCAAGATCGCCGCCTCCGGCTTGGGCTATGGGACCCCCGGACGCTTCAAGCGTCCTGTTTCCTAAAGTGGAGTTGGCATTCATGTTCGATACCAAATTTGCAATCGTGCTACGTGAGGACCTGGCCGTTTGGCAAAAGCTGAACGTTACAGCGTTCCTGACCAGCGGCATCATTGCCGATAAGCCGGGCATCATCGGCGAAGTCTACCGCGATGCGGATGGCAACGTCTACAATCCCTTGAGCATCCAGCCGGTGATCGTGCTATCCGCCGACGAAAAGACCATGAGCACCATTCATCGCCGCGCACTGGAGCGCGACGTGAAGACGTCGCTCTATGTCGAAGAAATGTTTGCGACCGGCCATGACGCAGCAAACCGCGAGGTGTTTTCGCGGTTCGGTCCAGACGATGCCAGGGTTGTCGGCATTGCGCTTCACGCCGACAAGAAGATCGCCGACAAGATCACCAAGGGCGCAAAGATGCACCCCTAGAGCAAATCCAGCAAACGTGCGCAGCGGTTTTGCGTCCGGAATTGCGGCGAAGCAAAAAAGATAGAGCGTTTTCGCGATTCGAAGAAAAGCGGAAAAGCTCCATCAAAAAGTCTTAAAGCTCGACGGCCTCGATCTTGCGATCGACGAAACGCAAGGCGACTTCGCCGTTGATCAATTTCAGCGCGGTGTCGCCAAACAGCTCGCGCCGCCAGCCCTTCAAGGCGCCGACATCGGCCTTAGGGCCTTCAGAGGCGATCCGTTCGAGGTCCTCGCTATTGGCGATGATCTTGGCGGCGACACCCTGCTTTTCGGCGATCAGCTTGAGCAGAACCTTGAGCATTTCGCTGGCAGCCTGGGCGCCTTCCGGTGCCTGGTTCTGCCGCGGCAGCTTCGGCATCTCGGATTTCGGCAATTCGAGCGCTGCATTGACCGCCTCGATGATCGCGGTTCCGGCAGAGGAGCGCTCCCAGCCCTTGGGGATGGTGCGCAGGCGCGAGAGGGCTTCCATGTCCTTCGGCTGCTGCTGGGCGATCTCGTAGAGGCCGTCATCCTTGATGATGCGGCCGCGCGGGACGTTGCGGCTGCGGGCTTCGCGCTCGCGCCAGGCGGCCACCTTCTGCAGGACGGCGAGTTCCACCGGCTTTTTCAGCCGCATCTTCAAGCGCTGCCAGGCATCATCCGGATGGATATCGTAGGTTTCCTTGGCTTCGAGGATCGCCATTTCCTCGGTCAGCCACAGCGAGCGGCCTTCGCGCTCAAGCTCGGCCTTCAGGTGCAGGTAGACATCGCGCAGATGGGTGACGTCGGCCAGCGCATAATCAAGCTGCTTTTCCGACAGCGGCCGCCGGCTCCAGTCGGTGAAGCGCGAGGACTTGTCGATATGGACGTTCTTGATGCGGCTGACGAGCTGGTCATAGGAGACGCTGTCGCCGAAGCCGCAGACCATGGCAGCAACCTGCGTGTCGAAGATCGGATGCGGGATCAGTTTGCCAAGATTGTAGATGATTTCGATATCCTGGCGCGCCGCATGGAACACCTTGACGACAGCCGTATTGGCCATCAGTTCGAAAAACGGCGCAAGGTCGATGTCCTTTGCCATCGGATCGACGATGACGGCAATGTCCGGCCCGGCCATCTGGATCAGACAGAGCTGCGGCCAGAAGGTCGTTTCACGGAGAAATTCCGTATCGATAGTCAGGTATTGCCCGCTGGCCAGCGTTTCGCAGGCGGCGGCAAGTTCGGCGGTTGTCTCTATCATCAAACTTCAATCACTGTGGCGGAAATGCGGCCGTTAAAAACTCACCCGATGTATCTCTTCGCGCCGGGTGTCACAATGAAAAAAGCTCAAACGATGCGGAAATATCCGGACATTCCCGTCTTCTGGTGCTCGATGATATGGCAATGGAGCAGCCAGTCGCCGGGGTTGTCGGCGACGAGACCGAGTTCGGCCTGTTCGTCCGGCAGAAGCAGGATGGTGTCGGTCGGCGGCGGCAGGACGGTCCGCTTGTTGGAATTGAGGATGCGGAAGCTTAAGCCATGCAGGTGGATCGGGTGCGCATGCGGCGTGCGGTTCCTGACCTGCAGCACATAGCTTTTGCCGAGCTTCAGCTCGGAAACCGGCGCTCCGGGATCGGGCGTATCGCCCTGCCATGGTACTTTGTTGATCGCCCAGAACGTATAGCCGATGGTGCCGCAGATGCTGGGAACCGGCGCATGCTCGGCCGTTGCGGTAAAATCGAGCGGAATGCGCTTAGCCGTCGAAAGATCCGCCTCGGCAACCGGGTTGGCCGGCAGCGGCTTCACATCGCGGATATCGCGCTTCAGCGAGGCGCCGGCCGCCCGCAACGTCGCAATCGTGAAGGGACTTGAGCCACGGACGTTGCCGAGCTTGACCTCGGTGCCTTCCTGGTCCGGCATGCGCACAATCAATTCGACGCGCTGGCCGGGGCCGAAATCCAGAAGATCGAGCGGGAAGGGCGCATCGACCGGGTTGCCATCAAGCGCGATCACCACCGCAGGCGCTCCTTCTGCTGCGAGCGTATAGATGCGTGTCACGTCGGTGGCCGCCATCCGGATGCGGACCAGACCGCCGGCCGGCGCGTCATAGCTCGGCTGCTGCTGCCAGTTGGTGGTGCGGACCGTGCCGTAGGTACCGCCGCGGGCCGCATCGCGCGGCTTGAACGGCGCGATGAAGGCGCCGCCGGTGCCGAGCCGCCAGTCTCGAAGGTTCAGCACGATCTCGGCATCGAAGACAGGATCTGCCGGATCCTCGACGACGATCACGCCGGTCAGTCCGTGACCCATCTGGGTCAGCGTGTTGCAATGCGGATGATACCAGAAAGTGCCGGCATCGGGCGGCGTGAAGGCATAGTCGAAGCCGTCGCCGGGATAGACATAGGGTTGTGTCATTTCCGGCACGCCATCCATGGCGTTGACGATGCGCAGGCCATGCCAGTGGATCGTGGTCGGCTCGTCGAGCGCGTTCATCAGCCGGGCGGCAAAGGGCTCGCCCTTTTTCATGCGGATGACCGGCGGCATGCCGGTCGCAGCCGCTTCGCCTGTTCCGTAAGTCATGACTTTCGGGGTGATGCCGTCGCTGGCCAGTGCCGCCTCGGTAAACTGCGCCTTGAGCAGCAGCGGTGCTGCCGCCGCAATCCCGTTTCGCGCCGCAAGCCCCCCGCCGATTGCGAAGGAGGCTGCGGCTGCGGCCGATCCTTTCAGGATTGTGCGGCGGCTGATGAACGGCATGGGCAGGATTCCGCAGATTGAGATGCTTCCGTTTAAACTTGATGGCGGCATTCATCAATTGGCATTTGCGTGCATCTTGCCGCAGCCGCCAAGTCTGCATTCAACCGCCTTATTTTTTGTCCTCGGGTTTTGCCGCCAGCTTGTTGAAGAAAAAGGAGGTACGCAGCAGATTGCGAAACCGCATCGAGCGCTCGCCGGCAGGCACAGCACCTCGGGCCATCATGCGCTGCAGCGTATAGAGCATGAAGGCGGCAAGCACGGCGGCGGTATAGATGAACAGCGCCTGCGGCCCAAAGATATCCAGCATGAAGGAGGCAAACAGCGGCCCGATAATCGCGCCGCAGGACCAGAAGAACAGCATGCCGGCCGATACCAGCGCGTGCTGCCCTTCGGCTGCATGGTCGTTGGCATGGGCTGAGCAGAGCGAATAGAGCGGCATGGCGAAGGCGCCGAAGATGAAGATTCCGATGAAATTCAGCCATTCGTCGCTGCCGGCGAAGAAGGCGAGATAGAGGCCGGCAAGCAGCGAGCCGAAGGTGGCGAAAAGTATGATCAGCCGCCGGTCCAGCCGGTCGGAATAGAGCCCGAGCGGATATTGCAGCACCACGCCGCCGATGATGCCGACGCTCATGAAGGTGGCGATCGCAGTGATCGACAGGCCGATGCCCTCGGCATAGATCGGCCCGAGCGAACGGAAGGTGGAATTGGTCAGCCCGACGACGATGCAGCCGATCGTGGCGAGCGGCGAGATATTCCACAGCGCCTTGATATCGAACTTGATCGCCTCGGGCGCGCCGGGGCTGGAGCGGTCGGCAAAGGCGATCGGCACCAGCGACAAGGTGAGCGCCATCGAAACGATGGCAAACAGCTGGAAGCCCTCGATCCCGACGGTCGGGATCAGATACTGCGCTGCCGTGACGGAGCCGAGGTCGACCAGGCGGTAGATCGACAGCGTGCGGGCCCGGTTGGAATTCGTCACCCGCGCATTCAGCCAGCTTTCGACGGTGGCAAACAGGCTGGCGAAACAGATGCCGGCAATCAGCCGCATCAGGAACCAGAACCACGGATCGATCAGGAGCACCATGGCGATGGAGGCTGCCGACGCAATCGCCGCCATTGCCGAAAATGTCCGGATATGGCCGATGGAGCGCAGGATGCGCGTCACGTAAATGCAGCCGATGGCAAAACCGATATTATAACCGGTGCCGACGAGGCCGATCAGCGACGTCGAAAATCCCTCCTGCAGGGCGCGCAGCGAAATATACGTCCCCTGCAGCCCGTTGCCGCCGATCAGGATGCCAGCGGTGATGAGGAGAGGGATGAGCGGGCGTATCTGGGACATGGAGGGGAAAATCCGGATTGCGGCGGCGACTCGGGGACATATGTGGCCTGCAGTCCGTTCTAGCCGTGCAATGGCTCGGAAAACAGCTCAGATTTTGGCTTTTTCGGTCGCTTTTGACGGATTTCGGCTGGAATGGAAACTTTCAGCGCTTCGGTGCTGCCGACGTCAGCGTGGACTGCCGCGTCGCGCTGGAGCGCAGCTTGCGGCGCATCCGGCCGCCTATGGATCTGCTTTGTTCGAGCGGCGATTGATCAGCAGCAATCCGCCCAATGCAAATATGCTGAACGCAGCGCCCGCCGCAAATGTTGCTACCGGACCGGCGACCTGCCAAAGTGCACCGGCGATCACGCTTGCCAGCAGCAAAGCCAACCCCGTCACAAGATTGAACATGCCAAAAGCGGTTCCTCTCAAATCCGGTGGTGCCGTGTCTGCGACGAGAGCCGCAAGCAGGCCTTGGCTGAAACCCATGTGAAGCCCCCACAGGACGACGCCAATGCCGGCAACGGCAAGGTTCGTCGCAAAGGCGAGAACCAGATTGGCAAGGAACAAAAGCACAAGCCCAACGGCAAGAAGCGCTGTGCGGTTCATCCGGTCGGACAACACGCCGACGGGGTAAGACGACAGAGCGTAGGCAAGGCTCATCACCACGAGGACGAAGGGTATGAGAAACAGCGGCAGTTCAAATTGCTGCGCCCTCAAAAGGAGGAATGCTTCGCTGAAGCGCGCGAGCGTGAACACGGCGGCAACCGTGACGACTTCCCAGTAGGGTCTTTCAAGGCGCGCCAGTTCACTTCGGCGCAAAGGCAGCTTTGCTGGAGGGCGGTGTCTATTGGCCGTTGCTGGTTCCTTTACCGCTATCACGAGCACGGCCAGGGACAGGATGGCCGGAATGACCGCAATCCAGAATACTGCCTGGAAGTCGTTTGCAAACAGCCACATGAGGGCGACCGCCAGGAGAGGCCCGATGAATGCTCCGATCGTGTCCAGCGATTGACGCAGGCCAAAACTCGCGCCGCGCATTTCCGGTGGTGCCAGGTCGGCGACAAGCGCATCGCGGGGCGCGCCGCGGATGCCCTTGCCGATGCGGTCGAGGAAGCGAGCGACGACAAGCCATTCGAGCGTCGCGGCCAAGGGGAAGATCGGCTTGGTAAGGGCCGCCAGTCCATATCCAGCGACGGCGAGCAGCTTGCGTCTGCCAAGCCAGTCGCTCAGCGCGCCGGAGAACACCTTTACCACCGAGGCGGTCGCCTCAGCGATGCCCTCGATAATGCCGACTGCAAGCGTCGAGGTGCCGAGAACGGTCACCATATAAACGGGCAGAAGGGCGTGGATCATCTCCGATGAGATATCCATCAGCATGCTAACGAAGCCCAGCGCCCAGACGCCCGCCGGAATACGGGGGCGATCTCGCTGCGGTTTTTCTGCGATGCTTGCCATCGGATCCAGGCTTTCCCTCGTTTACCACCTGCTTGACGGTAATATGGCGTAAAAATCAAGGTGCTTGCGCCCAGACCTGGCGGTGCCGTCATCGATCGGGGCAAAAATCCGGGCGTGCTGAAATGCACCTTTTGAGGGCACCGGCAATCTGCGCGGTTGCCTTGCCGACGAGGGGCAACGGGGGTGACATTATCGCCGGAATTCGAACGGGTGGCGCTCGTTGGGCACAACAAGAGCGGCCCGTCCAAGGTGCGAGGCGTAAGCTCCCGGATGAGCGCTTGCGGCATCTCTCCGGGGGCGTAACCTCGTCGTGCAGCTTTCCCGCGATCCGGCAGCAGAGCTCCGGCCTTGACAAATCGGCCCTACCATGCGCTTTTCCGCCCGATTTTGACGCTGCCGCAGCGCGCTTTGGCGTGGCCGCGCGGCCCTTGGTTTCAGGATAATATCATGCATCGTTACCGCAGCCACACTTGTGCCGCTCTTAGCAAAGCCGATGTCGGCCAGACTGTCCGCATCTCCGGCTGGGTCCACCGCGTTCGCGACCATGGCGGCCTGCTGTTCATCGATCTTCGCGATCACTACGGCATGACGCAGATCGTCGTCGATCCCGACTCACCGGCCTTCAAGGCCGCCGAGACGGTGCGCGGCGAATGGGTCATCCGCATCGACGGCACCGTCAAGGCGCGCTCGGACGAGACCGTCAACAAGCACATGGCGACCGGCGAGATCGAGCTTTACGCGCAGGAGATCGAAGTGCTCTCCGCTGCCAAGGAACTGCCGCTGCCGGTGTTCGGCGAGCCCGACTATCCGGAAGACATCCGCCTCAAGTATCGCTTCCTCGACCTGCGCCGCGAAACGCTGCACAAGAACATCATCAAGCGCAGCCAGATCATTTCCGACATGCGCTCACGCATGAACTCGGCCGGCTTTGCCGAATACTCGACGCCTATTCTGACGGCCTCTTCGCCGGAAGGCGCGCGCGACTTCCTGGTGCCGAGCCGCATTCATCCCGGCACGTTCTTTGCGCTGCCGCAGGCGCCGCAGCAGTACAAGCAGCTGTTGATGGTGGCCGGTTTCGACCGCTACTTCCAGATCGCGCCCTGCTTCCGCGATGAAGACCCGCGCGCCGACCGCCTGCCGGGCGAATTCTACCAGCTCGACCTGGAAATGAGCTTCGTCACCCAGGAAGACGTCTGGGATACGATGGCGCCGATCATGACCGGCGTGTTCGAGCAGTTCGCCGAAGGCAAGCCCGTGACCAAGGAATGGCCGCGGATTCCCTATGACGAAGCCATCCGCAAATACGGCTCCGACAAGCCGGACCTGCGCAACCCGATCGTCATGGAGAATGTCACCGAGCATTTCGCCGGTTCCGGCTTCAAGGTGTTCGCCGGCATGATCGCCGCCAACCCCAAGGTCGAAGTCTGGGCGATCCCGGCCAAGACCGGTGGTTCGCGCGCGTTCTGCGACCGGATGAACGCCTGGGCGCAGAGCCTTGGCCAGCCCGGTCTCGGCTACATCTTCTGGAAGGACGAGGAGGGCAAGACCGCCGGCTCCGGGCCGCTCGCCAAGAATATCGGCGAAGAGCGCACCGATGCGGTTCGCGCCCAGCTCGGCCTTGAGGCGGGCGATGCCTGCTTCTTCGTCGCCGGCGAGCCGTCGAAATTCTACAAGTTTGCAGGCGAGGCCCGTACCAAGGCCGGCGAGGACCTGAACCTCGTCGATCGCGACCGGTTCGAGCTGTGCTGGATCATCGACTTCCCGTTCTACGAATGGAGCGAGGAAGACAAGAGGGTCGATTTCGCCCACAACCCGTTCTCGATGCCGCAGGGCGGGCTTGAGGCGCTGCAGACGCAGGACCCGTTGACGCTCAAGGCTTATCAGTATGACGCAGTCTGCAACGGCTTCGAAATCGCGTCCGGCTCGATCCGTAACCAGTCGCCGGAGCTGATGGTCAAGGCGTTCGAACTGGTCGGCCTGTCCCAGACGGACGTTGAAGAGCGCTTCGGCGGCATGTATCGCGCCTTCCAGTACGGTGCGCCTCCGCATGGCGGCTGCGCCTTCGGTATCGACCGCGTCGTCATGCTTCTGCTCGGCGCCAAGAACCTGCGCGAGATCACGCTGTTCCCGATGAACCAGCAGGCGCAGGACCTCCTGATGAACGCACCGGCGCCCGCCATGCCCAAGCAGCTGCTGGAACTGTCGCTGCGTGTCATCCCGCCGATGAAGAAGGACTGAACGCGGTTCTGTCCCGATTGGATTTGATCAACCCGGCGATGCAGATCGCCGGGTTTTTCGTATCCGCAATTCGCTTGAAAGAGCTCTCGAAGCGGTCAGGTCGCGGAAAAAGAGAAGGCCCGGCGATGGCTCGCCGGGCCTTTCCATGTTCCAAATGCTGAGCCGTCAAATTAGTCGTTCGCGGTCACCTTGACGCCGAGCACACCCGGCACCGTGTTTGGAGCGCCCATGGCGGCACCGATGATCATCGGGAAAGGAACCGGGTTGGCCGGCTCGGCCGAGATCGTCAGGCTCTTGGGTGCATCCAGATAGCTGTTGACCGCGGTCGAGACCTGGTTCTGCAGTTCCGGCACGTTCAGCTGTGCCATCATCAACGGCACCATGCCCTTCAGCGACTGCGCCAGCTGATCGCCGGACACGCCCTGCTGGGAACCGATATAGTCGAGAACGCGCTTGGTAATCGTCGCATCGTCGAAGCGGACCGAGGCGCTGTTGAAGGTCAGCTGCTGGATCAGCCCCATCATCGAAAGGCCCATGGCCTGGTTGGCTTCTTCCTTGTTCGGATTGGCTTCGGCGGCCTTCATGGCTTCCTGGACCGATTTCATGAAGTCCAGTGTGTAGCCGGAAATATCGAAGGCAAGCGCAAGACGGCCGACATTGGCGAAGTCGAAGGCATATTCCTCAAGCGAGACATTGCCGGTGGCCACTTCCCAGCTGCCCTTCATCGTCATTTCGCCGTCAAGGTTCTTAAGGCCAAGCTTCTCGATTGCATCCTTCGACTTGGCGTCCTGGACATCGGAGAGGTCGGCCTTGATGCCGGAGAAGGTCGCGTCAAAGTCGAAACCGGCATCGCTTTCCTGCTTCGTCAGGTTGACTTCCGATTCCTCCATCGAAAACACCTGCTTGCCCTTGGCGGTGACCGTCACCGGGCCGGTGCCGGCGGTCTCGTAAAGGACGATATCGTTGACCGTGCCGCCTGCCGGATTGCCGGGGATGCTGAAGCCGCCGATGGTGATATCCTTGGCCGTGAACGCTGTTTCGTCTTCCTTGACGTCGACATCCGGCAGCGTGACGGTTTCGGCATAGTAACCACCATTGTCGGTTTCCTCGACGCCCTCGAGGGTCACGTCGCCGATTTTGAAATCCTTGCCGGGGGCGGCCGTCGATTTGACGCTGACGCCGGTGAGCGTCACGGTCGTGCCGTCGACGGCAACGTTCTCATAGGCAACGGTTGCGCCGTTGAGCGCATAGGCGGCGTTGAGCTTGGTGACGAGGTCCGCGCCGTCGAGCGCGAAGGCCGGACCGGAAAGGCCGATAAAAGCGGCGCTCGCCAACATCAGACGGAGGTTGCGGGTAGGCATCATGGAGCGGTTCCTTGTTGTAAAGGTTTAATTTCGAACGCATTTCTAATACGGATTAAGGCCGAAATATATTCGAATTGCTTCGCCGCGTCATGTTTCCTACAGGCATCCATTTTTGGGATGAAAAATGCTGTTCGACGACCGCTTCAGCTACTTTACGAGGACATTCAGTGTGCCCTGTTTGTATTGGGTGAGGGTGCTGCCCTCGTATTTCGGCATGGTCATGCCGAAGGTGAAGCCGTCCTTGCCGCGATAGCCAGCGGTGGGGATGAACAACACGGCCATGCCCCAGGCGGGCCTTCCATTGCAGATCCGGGAAAAGTTCTGGATCTTGTACTTCACCCATCGAAACCGGACGGTGCCGTGCTCCGGCGCTTTGACGACCTTCATCTTCGGCTTGCCGATACTGTGGCAATTTTCCGTGACGCCAGTCACGAAATTGACTGCGGTTTCACGGTTGGCAGGAATAGCTATCTCTTGGGCATCGGCTGTCTGCAGCGAAAGAAGGACGAGGACGGTGGCGAGGGCGGATTTCGGCAGAGTGTGCATGTATGTACCTTTTGCTAGGGAATCGTGGAAGCTCTACAGCTAGCATCTAGCACAAATGAAATCCTGAGTAGTAGTTGAGTTGTGTATTTTCAAAATCGGTAGTCGAGAGAGTTTGGTTGGCGGCTGCGCCGGTTCTCCACAGCGCAATGCCCTGCAATCCTTGCCGTTCAGGGCTTGTTGAGGTAGCAAGAAATCATGGGACAAAGCCTTTTGCCGCCGTCGGGCGGAGACGATCACATTCTGCCGGTTGACCTCAAGGCGGCGCTGGAAGAGCGCTACCTTGCCTATGCGCTATCGACCATCATGCACCGGGCGCTGCCCGATGTGCGCGACGGCCTGAAGCCGGTGCATCGCCGCATCGTTCATGCGATGAGCGAAATGGGGCTGCGCTCCAATTCGTCGTTCAAGAAATGCGCCCGTATCGTCGGCGATGTCATCGGTAAGTTCCATCCGCATGGCGATCAGTCGGTCTATGACGCGCTGGTGCGTCTGGCGCAGGATTTCTCGCAGCGTTACCCGATCGTCGACGGCCAGGGCAACTTCGGCAATATCGACGGCGACAGCGCCGCCGCCTACCGGTACACCGAAGCGCGCATGACCGATGTCGCGAGCCTCCTGCTTGAAGGCATCGAACAGGACGCCGTCGATTTCCGGCCGACCTACAACGAGGAAGACCAGGAGCCGGTCGTGCTGCCGGGCGCCTTCCCAAACCTTCTGGCCAACGGAGCCTCCGGCATCGCCGTCGGCATGGCGACCTCGATCCCGCCGCACAACGCCCACGAACTTTGCGACGCGGCGCTGCACCTGATCAAGAACCCGGGCGCGACGATCGAAGAGCTGATGCTCGATCCGAACAATCCCGAACGGGGCGGTATCGAAGGCCCCGACCTTCCGACCGGCGGCATCATCATCGACAGCCGTGAGAGCATCATCGAGGCTTACAAGACCGGCCGCGGCGGTTTTCGCGTGCGCGCCAAATGGGAAGTCGAGGATACCGGCCGCGGCGGCTACCAGATCATCGTCACCGAGATCCCATTCCAGGTGCAGAAATCCCGGCTGATCGAAAAGATCGCCGAACTGCTGATTGCCCGAAAGCTTCCGCTGCTCGAAGACGTGCGCGACGAATCGGCCGAGGATGTCCGCCTCGTTCTGGTGCCGAAGAGTCGCTCGGTCGATCCGACGATCCTGATGGAATCGCTGTTCAAGCTGTCGGAGCTGGAAAACCGCATTCCGCTCAACATGAACGTGCTGTCCATGGGGCGCGTTCCCAAGGTGATGGCGTTGAACGAGGTCCTGCTCGAATGGCTGGACCATCGCCGCGAAGTGCTGCAGCGCCGCTCGCGCTTCCGTCTGGCAGCCATCGACCGCCGCCTGGAAATCCTTGGCGGCTATCTCGTCGCCTATCTCAACCTCGATGAAGTCATCCGCATCATCCGCGAGGAGGACGAGCCCAAGCCCGCCTTGATGGAGCGCTTCACGCTCACCGATCTGCAGGCTGAATCGATCCTCAACATGCGCCTGCGCTCGCTGCGCAAGCTGGAAGAATTCGAGATCCGCACCGAATTCGACGCCTTGTCGAAGGAGAAGGCGGAAATCGAGGCCCTGTTGGCGTCGGATGAAAAGCAGTGGCAGACCGTTGCCTGGGAAATCGGCGAGGTGAAGAAGAAATTCGCCAAGGCCACCGAGATCGGCCGCCGCCGCACGCTGTTCTCCAATGCCCCGGAAGCCGATCTGGAAGCGATCCAGCAGGCGATGATCGAGAAGGAACCGATCACCGTCGTCATCTCGGAAAAGGGCTGGATCCGCGCGCTGAAGGGCCATATCTCCGATGTCTCGACGCTGCAGTTCAAGGAAGGCGACGGGCTGAAACTGTCGTTTCCGGCCTCGACCACCGACCGCATCCTGGTCGTCACCACCGGCGGCAAGGCCTATACGCTGGGCGGCGACAAGCTGCCGGGCGGACGCGGCCATGGCGAGCCGTTGCGTATCATCGTCGATATGGAAAACGATCAGGACGTGCTGACGGCGTTCGTTCACGATCCCGCCCGCAAGCTTTTGATCTCGTCGGCTGCCGGCAACGGTTTCGTGGTGCTGGAGGGCGATATGGCCGCCAACACCCGCAAGGGCAAGCAGATCATGAATGTTGCCATGCCGGATGAGGCCAAGCTCGTCATTCCGGTCAAGGGCGATCATGTCGCCATCGTTGGCGAAAACCGCAAGATGCTGGTCTTCCCCTTGGCGCAGATCCCGGAAATGGGCCGCGGCAAGGGTGTGCGCCTGCAGCGCTACAAGGACGGTGGCATCTCGGACATCCGCTGCTTTGCGATCTCAGACGGCCTGACCTGGGCCGACAGCGCCGGCCGCAGCTTCACCAAGACCAAGGACGAACTGATCGAATGGCTCGGAGACCGCGCATCGGCGGGCAGGGTGGTGCCGAAGGGCTTTCCGAGGAGTGGCAAGTTTACGGGGTGATTGCGGTGCGGTCGATTGGTTGGAGTTCGCCTGCTATATCTATTCTGTCAATGGAACGGTGACGTCTCGCAGAAAGCGAATGGCGCCTTCTTCTTCGATCTCACCGGCTGCGACCGATAGGACGAAGCTGAAGAGATGGCTATCGCTCGTTTCGATTTCGTAACCGTTCTCCATCAGGAAAACACCCGCCGCAACAATGGCAATACGTTTATTTCCATCGATGAACGCATGGTTCATTGCAAGACCGAAAAGATACGCCGCGGCGAGTTCGATAACATCGTTGCAACCATGGCGGGCTTTGTTAACCGGTCGGGCCAGAGCCGTTTCCAGTGCGCCTTCGTCTCTTAAACCGAAAGCACCGCCAAAGCGCTCGATCTGGATGGCTTGGAGTGCCTCAACAAGAGGTCGTTCCAGAAAAACGAAACCAGTCATTCGGCCAGCTTTTTCAACGCGACCTTGTATTTGTCCATGAAGCGATTGGCGTGTTCGAGCTGGCGTTGAAACGCTTCATCAAGCGGCTGCATCTGAAAACCACCATCCTTCGCGGTAATTTCCATTTGATCGCCTGCCTTCAGTCCCAGCCGGTCGAGCATTTCCTTCGGAATAATAACGCCTTCCGAATTACCGATCTTGCGGATGGTGAGTTTCATGGAAAAATCTCCGATGTTATAATCATGTTATAACATCGGTTTTACCCTGCAGCAATTGGCAAGAACCTTCAGCCCGTGAACGGAAACTCGCTCGACGCGTCCAGCGCCGATTTTTTCCGCATCTGCCATAGCGAATGTCCGACCAGCGCTAAAATCAGCACTGCGCCGCCGGCCAGCGTCTGGGACGTCGGGACTTCCATGAAAACGATCCAGATCCAGATCGGCGCGAGGATGGTTTCGAGCAGGTAGAACATGCCGACTTCCGGGGCGGACAGATAGCGCGGGCCGGTGGCGAGGCAGAAGAAGGCGAGCGGAATCATGATCAGGCCATCGAACATGATCCAGCCGGGATGGGCGATTGCAAGTCCTTCTGCGGGCGACATCAGGTAGCCGATGATGGCGGGGAAGATCGCGGTCGCCAGAGGCACCAGCCCCATGTCCTTGCGGCTGGCGCGGCTGACGGTGATGGCGCAGGCAAGCATCAGCGCAGATGAGACCGCCATGGCATCGCCGAAGAAATTGCCGCTCTTCAACCCGTCCTGGACGATCAGGCCGACGCCGAAGACCATCACGGCCATCGTCAAAAGCGTCGCGTTCGACGGGCGTTCCCTGAGAAAAATCCAGGACAGGATGGCTGCGAACATCGAGGTGAAGGCGACGATGAACACGACATTGGCCGTCGCGGTGTTGAAGACGGCCAAAAGGAAGGTGAAGGAGCCGAGACCGTAGAACAGGCCTGCGGCTAGTCCGGCCTTGCCGGGCACAAGCACAATCTTCTTGCCCAGCAACCTGTTGAGCACGCCCCAGGCGATCAGCGCCACAAGGAAGGTACACAGGCTGCGCACCGCCAGCAGCGACCAGACCTCGCCATCGGCGGATCGGATCAACGGAATATCGAAGGAGAGGGAGAGGCCGCCGAGGCCGGTGATCAGAAGCCCGCGGCGATGGTGGGCGGCATCAATGTCTTGGCGCAAAATCTAGAGCCTCGTACGATAAATGAGGTGCATTCTGCCGGAAGGATTTTTTGTCAGGAAGCGGGCTTTTGTCGAAGGGCATACCCGGCAGGTACGTTCGAGACAAAAGCCCGCTTCCTGACAAAAAAGCATCCGGCCCTCCGGGTTGCCTGAAATCGGCCGCCCACTGCGTCGGATGGCTTGACCGATGGGTCGGCATCGCTCCGCGCCATCCTTCTAGCGGATCGGCCGATTTGAGACAACAG
>NZ_JBFUBH010000022.1:0-65635 GCF_056405855.1 Pararhizobium sp. P1_E7
GCCGACACCGGTCATCCACCAGGTGGTGCAGAAGTTCGTCATGCAGCTGGAAACGCAGCTGGCCGAACGCAACGTCACCTTCGACCTGCAGCCCGAAGCGATCGCCTGGCTGTCCGACAAGGGCTATGATGAAAAGATGGGGGCCCGGCCGCTGGCGCGCGTCATCCAGGAACACATCAAGAAGCCGCTGGCCGACGAGATCCTCTTCGGCAAGCTGAAGAAGGGTGGTGTCGTCAAGGTCACCGTCGGCACCAAGCCGGATGGCGCAAAGGGTCTGCTGCTCGATTATGTGCCGGAGACGGCGCGGATCAGGCCCAAGGCGGAGGTCGTGACCCCCGTGAAGAAGGCCTCCAAGGCTGCAAAGCCGAAGGAAATGGAAAGCGTCGGTGCCGAGCCGGAAAGCCGCGCCAAGCCGAAGAAGGCCGCGAAGGCGGCTGCGGACGAGCCGCACAGGGCCACGGCTGCCGAACCTCCCCGCAAGGGAAGCACGGTGCCGAAGGTGCCGCGCAAGAAATAGGCCTATCCACGATAGAGACAGTGCCGGGCGGAATGGTCCGGCACTGTTTTTTTATGACATGAAACGGCGGATATCGGGATGGATGAGAGGCAGGCGATCGGTTCGGGAGGCAAGTGGTTCCTGGCCGGCATGAAGGGCATTTTCAGCCTGCCGGCAATGATCCTGATGCTGTCCTTCGTCGGTTTTTGCGCCTTCACGGCACAGGCCGGAATTCCCGTCGAGCAGGTTGTATTCATGGTCGGGGCCGTCTGGGCGCTGCCAGCCAAGGTCATCCTCGTCAGCTCGATCCTTGGCGGTGCCAATCTGCTCACCGCCTTCATCGCGGTCACCCTGTCGTCCATCCGGCTGATGCCGATGGTCGCAGCGCTTGTTCCGGAAATCCGCACCGGGAAAACGCCCACCTGGCTGCTTTTGTTTCTGTCGCATTTCGTGGCGATCACGGCCTGGGTGTTTGCCATGGAGCGGGTGCAGGCGGTGCCGCGGGAGCATCGCATCACGTTCTTCGCCGGCTTCGGCATTACGCTCGTTCTTACCAACATGCTGCTGGTGGCGGTCGTCTATCGTTTCGTCGCCGAATTTCCGCCGATTGTTGCCGGATGCCTGTTTTTCCTGACCCCGGTGTATTTTCTCGCGTCGATCTGGAGTTCCGCGCGCCATCCGGTGATCTACGTGGCATTGGCCGCCGGGCTTGTCGCCGGACCGTTGTGCTACTGGCTGGCGCCGGAGTTCGATATCCTGCTCGCTGGCCTTGGCGGCGGCACGCTCGCCTGGCTGGTGGAACGCAGCTGGCGCATCAGCAAGGAGGCCCGCGCGTGACAGTGCTCGAAGGATGGTGGGCCTATGTCTTCATTGCCATTGCAGGATGGCTGGCAACGGATATCTGGCGTTGGCTCGGTGTCCTGGCGGGCAACCGGCTGCGTGAGGATTCCGAAGCGCTGAACTGGGTGAGGGCGGTCGCTACCGCGCTGGTGGCGGCGGTCATCGCCAAGCTGATCCTCTACCCCACCGGTATTCTTGAGCAGTCGCCGCTCTGGCTGCGGTTGGGATCGGTCGCTGCCGGCGCATTGGCCTTTTTTATCGGCCGGCAGAAACCGGCAATCGGCATTGCCACGGCCATCGCAGTATTGGCCGTGGGGCTCTACGGACTCGGTTTCTAGACAGATTTCAGCCTGCCAGCGCTTCCCTGATTTTCCCGGCATTCGCAGCCAGGACGCCGCCATCCTCCATCTTGCCGGAATGCGGCCGCAACGGCACGCCCTCACGGCGGGGAATGACATGGAAATGCAGGTGGAAGACCGACTGGCCGGCCGGGGCTTCATTGAACTGCATGATCGTCACGCCGTCGGCGTCGAAAGCTTCCTGAGTTGCGATGGCTACCTTCTGGACGACGGCGATCAGAGCGGCAAGCGTTGCCGGATCGGCGTCGAGAATGTTGCGGGAAGCGGCCTTCGGCGCAACCAGAACGTGGCCCTCCGCCTGCGGCATCACATCCATGAATGCAAGCACGTTGTCGTCTTCATAGACCCTGTGGGCGGGGATTTCGCCGCGCAGGATCTTGGCGAAGATATTGTTGGTGTCATAGGCGGCGCTGGTCATTTGCGTCTCTCCTCAGAAGGCCTGTCTAGTCGTCGATGTCTTGCCGTCCGCCTTTGCGGAACGGGCTGTGTTCGGCCAGGATATCGCTCATCTGCTCGACATCCTGGCGCTCGCGTTCGAGGTAATCGGCAACAGCACGTTTCAGCCCCGGATGAGCGATGAAATGGGCCGAATGGGTGGTCGCCGGCAGATATCCGCGCGCCAGCTTGTGTTCGCCCTGAGCGCCGGCTTCGACGCGCTTCAATCCCTTCGATATCGCAAAGTCGATGGCCTGATGATAGCAGACCTCGAAATGCAGGAAGGGATGGTCTTCGATCGCCCCCCAATGCCGGCCGTAGAGGGCATCGCTGCCGATGAAATTGATGGCGCCGCCGATGTATTTGCCGTTGCGCCTGGCCATCACAAGCAGGATGTCGTCGGCCATGCGCTCACCGATCAGCGAATAGAATGCGCGGGTCAGATAGGGGCGGCCCCATTTGCGGCTGCCGGTGTCCATGTAGAAGGCGAAGAACTGATCCCAGACATTCTCGGTGAGGTCCTTGCCGGTCAGCCAGTCGATGCTGATGCCGTGTTCGAGTGCAGCGCGTCGTTCCTTCTTCAACGCCTTGCGCTTGCGCGACGTCAACGTCTCGAGAAAGTCATTGTGAGAGGCATAGCCCTCATTGAGGAAATGGAACTGCTGGTCGGTGCGATGCAGGAAGCCCGCGCGTTCGAACGTGCTTACTTCCTCTTCCGGCAGGAACGTTACATGCGCTGATGACACATTGTGACGCCGGCAGAGTTCCTGAAGTCCGGCGGCGAGAGAACCGCGAACCATCGTGGTATCGGCATGGGTAGCGGCCAGCAATCGGGGGCCTGTTGCCGGTGTGAAGGGCACCGAGCATTGCAGCTTGGGATAATAGCGCCCGCCTGCCCGTTCGAGAGCGTCGGCCCAGCCGTGGTCGAAGACATATTCGCCCTGGCTATGGTTTTTTAAGTAGCAGATCAGCCCGCCTTCAAGGCCGCCGTCGCTGTCTTCCATCAGTAAATGCTGGCCGAGCCAGCCTGTATCCGCTGTCGCTGATCCGGACTCCTCAAGCGATGAGAGATAGGCATGCGAAATGAACGGATTGTAGAGGCCGCCGGGTTGCCCCTTGGCGGCACCTGACAATCCGTCCCAGCTTTCCTTCGAAATATCCTGAAAGGACGTCTCGACGCGGATTTTCACTTCGGCTGTCATTCTTTAAGTGATGAGCCTTTCACTGGGATCGAAACCCTCGAATGTCATCTGGTCCGCATGACTGTAGGTATAATCGGCACCAGCCTGATCCCGCACCGTCCAGGTCAGAATGGCCCGGCCAAGGGACCGTTCCTTGGTGATGAACGAGTTTGGCAAATCCCCGTAGAAATAGGAAATGAAATCAAGCCCGAGCTGCATCGCTTCCTCGTGCACGAGGAACTGCTCCGGCTGGTTGCCGCCAGCGGTCAGACCGAGCGGATAGGGCGGATTGTGAGCCTTGAGATCCTTTAGCAGCCAATGGTCGAAGCTCATGAGAGCAACATGGCCCTGATAGTTTTCAAGCGTTTCCAAAACGGAATCGGCAAATCCCTCGTCGTCGCCCTTGCGGCCCTTCAGCTCCAGGACGATCGGCACTCGGCCTTTGACCAGCCGGAGAAGCTGCCCGAGCGTCGGGACCTTGTCGGCGGTCCCGCCGATCGTGATGAGGCCGAGCTCGCCCGCGGTTTTTTCGCGGACATCGCCGCTGATGCCGCAAAGCCGTTGCATATCGTCATCGTGGAAAACCACCGGCACGCTGTCGGCGGTATATTGCAGGTCGCATTCGATGGCGAAGCCCTTTTCGGCCGCCCTTGCAAAGGCCGAAAGCGTGTTTTCCCAGATGGCATGGTTCATGTCATGATAGCCGCGATGAGCGACCGGTTGTGCCGTCAGCCAGGACAGATCTTTCATGGTATACTGTCCGCTCAAGCGATTTCGATCACGGCGTCGATTTCGACGGCAGCGTTGAAGGGTAGGGAGGCCATGCCGACTGCGGCTCGGGCGTGGATACCGGCGTCACCGAGAACCTTGGCGATCAGGTTGGAGGCGCCGTTCATGACCAGATGCTGTTCGATGAAGGTCGGCTTGGAGGCGATAAAGCCGTTGAGCTTGACGATGCGGCGAATGCGCGAAAGATCGCCGCCCAAAGCTGCCTTGGCCTGGGCAAGGATATTGATGGCGCAAAGCTCGGCTGCACGCTGGCCGGCCGCAACGTCGATTTCGTCGCCCAGATGCCCGGTGATCGCGACCTTGCCGTTTTCCATCGGCAGCTGACCGGAGATATAAAGGTGCGACCCGCTGATGACGAAGGGAACATAATTGGCAGCAGGTGCTGCTGCTTGCGGCAGGGTGATTCCGAGATCTTTGATGCGTGCTTCGATGCCTGCGGACATGGATAACTCCGGTCATTGTTGTGTTTCGTCGCCAAATGCTGCATGCAAAGCGTGATTTATGAAGTGATGAAATACCGCTTCGTGATCATCGATGCCTCGCTTTTGCCGGATCTGTTCTTATAGCATCGGCGGCGAGTCCAACAGGAGGAAACGGATGTTTCGTTCAAGCTTTGCCTCTGCCATTCTGGCATGGGCGTGTTTCTCAGGCGTGACGGTCGGCGGGGCTTCCGCAGCCTCAGCCAACATCCTCGTGCCTCATCGCGCTGTCTATGACCTGGAATTGAAAGACGCATCGGAGCGCTCCGGAATTTCCGGAATGTACGGCCGCATGGTCTATGAATTCAATGGCTCCGCCTGCGAGGGCTATACTGTCAGTTTCCGTTTCGTCACCAAGGTCGATACGGGTGAGGAGGTCAAGCTGACCGACCAGCAGACAACGACCTACGAGGACCTCAAGAACGGAAACTTCCGTTTTTTGACACGTTCCTTCACCGACGAGAAGCTCGACAAGGAAGTGCGCGGCTCTGCCCATGAGGCCAAGCAGGGGCTGACCGTCGATCTGACCTCGCCGGACAAGCGGAAGGTCGATCTTGCTCAGGGCCTGTTTCCAACCGAACACATGCTTGATGTCATCGACCGTGCGAAGAAGGGCGAGAGACTGTTTGAATCCCGCATCTTCGACGGCTCAGATGCGGGCGACAAGACGCTGATCACCACCACCATCGTCGGCAAGGCGCAGAAGGCTGTTCCTGGCGATGCCGACGTCGATAAGGCGGGCGCCATGGCGGCAAAGCCCTATTGGCCCGTGACCATCTCCTATTTCAACGACAACGCCACCGGTGACGCTTTGCCGATCTACCGTATGGAGTTCAAGCTCTATGAAAATGGCATTACCCGCGATCTGACGATGGACTACGGCGATTTCGTCCTCGCCGGCAAGCTTGCCGACCTTGAAGTATTCAAGGAAGGCGAGTGCAAATAGGGGCTCAAGACCCGCCGGGGCGCAATTAGCGCGCCTTTGCCCTTGATTTATCGGGCGACAGGGGGTAAGGGCACCGCATTCCACACGTAAGGTTTGGGACCGTCCGGGAGAAATCCGGGCAGTTCCACCCGGTGGCACTTTCAAAGAAAGTGCTGTTTGCCTTGCGGAGGTTCAACCGGAAAAGGAGAAAAAGGCATGGCATTGCCCGATTTTAGCATGCGTCAGCTTCTGGAAGCTGGCGTTCACTTCGGTCACCAGACTCACCGCTGGAACCCGAAAATGAAGCCGTACATCTTCGGCGATCGTTCGAACGTTCACATCATCGACCTCGCGCAGACCGTTCCGTTGCTGTCGCGCGCCCTGCAGGTTGTCAGCGACACCGTTGCCAAGGGCGGCCGCGTTCTGTTCGTCGGCACCAAGCGCCAGGCATCCGAAATCATTGCTGACGCTGCCAAGCGTTCGGCCCAGTACTACGTCAACGCCCGCTGGCTCGGCGGCATGATGACCAACTGGAAGACGATTTCGAACTCGATCCAGCGCCTGCGCAAGCTCGACGAAATCCTCGCATCGGAAGGCTCCGGCTACTCGAAGAAGGAACGCCTGAACCTTGAGCGCGAACGCGAAAAGCTGAACCGCGCCCTCGGCGGTATCCGTGACATGGGCGGCGTGCCGGACCTGATGTTCATCATCGACACCAACAAGGAATCGATCGCCATCGACGAAGCAAAGCGTCTCGGCATCCCGGTTGTTGCGATCATCGATTCGAACTGCGATCCGGACCGTATCGACTTCCCGATCCCCGGCAACGACGACGCTTCGCGCGCGATCTCGCTCTATTGCGATCTGATCTCGCGTGCAGCCCTCGACGGCATTGCCCGTCAGCAGAGCTCGTCGGGCCGCGACCTCGGCGCCTCTTCCGATCTGCCGCTTGAGCCGGCGCTCGAAGAAGCCGCTGAAGCCTGATAAGGCGGGACGGCGGCTGAGCCCGCCGCTCCTTTAGACAAGATCAGGATGAGGCCGTTTGCGACTGAAAAAGTGAACGGCCTTGTTCTTTTGCATCGGACCGGCCCATCGAGCGCTGGTTGCCACGATGCCAATCGCCGGGATGGACCTTCATCACGGCGTCACATTCAGGGGTCATGCCCTGCCACATCCTCCTGGTATCGCGCCGGTTTTCTGGCAGCGCGCCAGCCGAACAAAACGAAGAGGCAAAAAAGATGAGCACTATTACTGCAGCAATGGTGAAGGAACTGCGCGAAAAGACCGGCGCAGGCATGATGGATTGCAAGAAGGCACTCGGCGAAACCAATGGCGACATGGAAGCCGCGATCGACTGGTTGCGCGCCAAGGGTATTGCCAAGGCCGACAAGAAGTCCGGCCGTGCCGCAGCTGAAGGCCTGGTCGGCATCGCCAGCAACGGCACCAAGGCTGTTGTTATCGAGCTGAACTCCGAAACCGACTTCGTTGCCCGTAACGATGCCTTCCAGGATCTGGTTCGCGGCGTTGCAGCCGTTGCTGTCGGCACCGACGGTTCGGTCGAAACGATCAGCGCTGCAAACTACCCGGCAACCGGCAAGTCGGTCGCTGAAAGCATCACCGACGCGATTGCAACGATCGGCGAGAACATGGCTCTGCGCCGTTCGGCTCTCCTGTCTGTCGAGGACGGCGTTGTCGCAACCTACATCCACAATTCGGTTGCTGACGGCCTCGGCAAGCTCGGCGTTCTCGTCGCGCTGAAGTCGACCGGCGACAAGGACGCTCTGAACGCGATCGGCCGCCAGGTCGCCATGCACATTGCAGCGACCAACCCGCTGGCCATCCGCTCGACGGAAGTCGATGCTGCCGTTGCTGAACGCGAACGCAACATCTTCATCGAACAGGCCCGCGAATCCGGCAAGCCGGAAGCGATCATCGAAAAGATGGTCGAAGGCCGCATGCGCAAGTTCTTCGAAGAAGTCGCCCTTCTGTCGCAGGCCTTCGTCATGAACCCCGACCTGACTGTCGAAGCTGCCGTCAAGGAAGCTGAAAAGACCGTTGGTGCACCGATCGAAGTTGTCGGCATGGCCCGCCTGCTTCTCGGCGAAGGCGTCGAGAAGGAAGAATCCGACTTCGCAGCCGAAGTGGCTGCTGTCGCCAAGGGTTGATTTCTTCATCCTGATTGGGAAAACAAAAGGGCATCGCGTGACAACGCGGTGCCCTTCGTGTATCCGGCATCATCATCACATTGGCGCAGGCTCTTTCGGGGAACATCCGGATGATATCGGCCGCGCGGGGATGATCGGATCAGTTTTATGCACCATCTCGCATGTGTGCCTTCTTGGACAGGAGTGACGATGTCGGCCGAACCTCTCTACAAACGCGTGCTGCTGAAAGCTTCGGGCGAAGCGCTTATGGGCAATCAGGGGTTCGGGATCGATGTCGCCGTCGCCGACCGGATTGCGTCCGACATCGCACAAGCGCGCGCCATGGGCGTTGAAGTCGGTGTCGTCGTCGGCGGCGGCAATATCTTTCGCGGCGTTGCGGTCGCGTCCAAGGGCGGGGACCGGGTGACCGGCGACCACATGGGCATGCTGGCGACCGTCATCAACGCGCTGGCGCTGGCGACCTCCCTGCGCAAGCTCGATATCGATACCGTCGTTTTGTCGGCTATTGCCATGCCGGAAATCTGCGAGAGTTTTTCGCAGCGCGCCACGCTCTTTCATCTGTCCCTCGGCCGCGTGGTGATTTTTGCCGGCGGCACAGGCAATCCGTTCTTCACAACCGATTCGGCAGCCGCCTTGCGCGCAGCAGAGATGGGTGCGGAAGCCATCTTCAAGGGCACACAGGTTGACGGCATCTATACCGCTGACCCGAAGAAAGATCCGGAGGCCACGCGCTTTGACCGCCTGACGCACAGCGAGGTCCTGCAGAAGGGCCTGGCTGTCATGGATGTTGCTGCTGTGGCGCTGGCGCGTGAAAACAGCATTCCGATCATCGTCTTCTCGATTCACGAGAAGGGCGGGTTCGCAGAAATCTTGACCGGCGGCGGCCGGGCGACCATCGTAACCGACAATTGAGCAGTCAAAGGGCGGTCGCAAGGCCGCTGCGATAGAACAGGAGTTTGATCCATGAGTGATGGTATTGACCTGAGTGACCTGAAGCGCCGCATGGATGGCGCCATTGCCGCTTTCAAGCACGATATCGCATCGTTGCGCACCGGCCGGGCTTCGGCCAACGTGCTCGATCCGGTCATGGTCGAGGCCTATGGTTCGCGTGTGCCGCTGAACCAGGTTGCCAACATTACCGTGCCGGAAGCGCGTATGCTCGGTGTTTCCATCTGGGACAAGTCGATGGTCAACGCTGTCGATCGGGCCATTCGCGAATCGAATTTGGGCCTCAATCCGATCGTCGATGGGCAAAATCTTCGCATCCCGCTGCCGGAATTGAACGAAGAGCGGCGCAAGTCGCTGGTCAAAGTCGCGCATGACTACAGCGAGAAGGCCAAGGTCGCCGTGCGCAATGTGCGTCGCGATGGGATGGATAGTCTGAAAAAAGCCGAAAAGGATGGCGACATCGGTCAGGATATCAGCCGAAGCCAGTCCGAAAAGGTTCAGAAAATGACGGATGAGATGATTTCCGACATCGACCGCTTGCTCGGCGATAAGGAAAAGGAAATCATGCAGGTCTAGTCTGCCTTTTTCCGAGTCTCTGTTTTTCGGGCCACCGATGTCAAACCCATTGCCTAGAAATGTTCCCACGCACGTTGCCATCATCATGGATGGCAACGGCCGTTGGGCCAATTCGCGCGGACTGCCCCGGACCATGGGGCATCGCAAGGGCGTGGAAGCGGTGCGCGAGGCGGTGCGCACTGCCGGCGAGGTCGGCATCCGTTACCTGACGCTGTTTGCTTTTTCTTCGGAGAACTGGAGCAGGCCGGAGGCCGAAGTCTCCGATTTGATGGGACTGCTCAAAGTCTTCATCCGGCGCGATCTGGCGGACTTGCACCGCCAGAATGTTCGCATCCGGGTGATCGGCGACAAGAACAATCTTCGCGGCGATATCCTGCCTCTGCTTCTGGAGGCCGAGGATACGACGCGCGGCAACACGGGTATCACACTGGTTATTGCATTCAATTATGGTTCCCGTGATGAAATGACCCGCGCCATGCAGGCCCTGGCGGTTGAGGTCGCCCAGGGGCGACTGACGGCCGACCAGATCACGCCGGAGCGCATCGCCAGCAAGCTCGATACGGCAGGCATTCCCGACCCGGATCTCGTCCTGCGCACCAGCGGTGAGGAACGGTTGTCGAACTTCCTGCTCTGGCAGGCCGCCTATTCCGAATTGTTGTTTGTCCCTGCACTGTGGCCGGACTTCACCCGCGAAGTTTTCCTCGATGCGCTGAAGACCTATGCCGGGCGGGAGCGCCGCTTTGGTGGCCTTTCGCAGCCGACGCTGGCGGTTGGTTCCTGATGCAAAGCGAATTGCGACTGCGCATTATTTCCGGCATCGTGCTTGCTGCCGTCACCCTGGGTGCGACCTGGGCCGGCGGAACCGTGTTCGAGCTTCTGTCGGTGGCCATTGCCGTGCTCGTCTACTACGAATGGTCGACGATCACCCGGCTTGCCGAGCGCGATTTCCAGGGCAACGCCTTCGGTTGGCTGGCGCAGGCAGTGATTTCCGCTCTCATCCTGTTTGGTGGCGCCCACGTCACGCTGCTCGTTCTGGCCGGGTTTGCCGCCATCGCAGCGCTCTGGGTGTTTTTGCGAGGCGGCAGCTGGTGGCTGCCGGGTGGCATCGTCTATGCCGGCCTGACGGGCATTTCGCTCTCGGCCATTCGGGGCGACGGCGATATCGGCCTGATCGCCATGATCTTCATCTTCGCCGTGGTTTGGGCGACCGATATCCTTGCCTATTTCACCGGCAGGGCGATCGGCGGCCCGAAGTTGGCGCCACGCATCTCGCCCGGAAAGACCTGGTCCGGTGCGATCGGCGGCACGGTTTGCGGGGTCATTGCGGGCGTTGCGGTGTTCATGAGCTATTTTTCGCTGAACGATGCGCGCATTCCGTTCCTGGCGCTGGCGCTCTCCGTATCTAGCCAGATCGGCGATCTGTTCGAATCCTATATCAAGCGCCGGTTCGGCGTGAAGGATTCGAGCAAACTTATTCCCGGGCATGGCGGCGTCATGGACCGTGTCGATGGACTTGTTTTTGCCTGTTTTGCCGCGCTTCTGATTGCTTTGGCACAAGTCGTGTCCACAGGTGGACAGAGTGTGCCCCTGGGGGCAATCCTGCTGGCGCCGTAAAGCGCGCCGCATAGCTGATCGAGGATCATATGGCTTACCTGGCCGATACGCTTCAACTGATTGCCGGCTATATCGTGCCGTTCCTGCTGGTGCTGACGCTGCTCGTCTTCGTGCACGAAATGGGACACTATCTTGTCGGCCGCTGGTCCGGTATCAAGATTCTCGCCTTTTCCGTCGGGTTCGGTCCGGAATTGTTCGGTTTTACCGACAAGCAGGGAACACGCTGGAAGTTTTGTGCCGTGCCGCTCGGCGGCTACGTGAAATTCTTCGGCGACGAGGATGCGGCCAGCGTCCCCGACTATAGCCGCTTGGCGCAATATTCACCGGAGGATCGCGACCGTACCTTCCTGGGAGCCAAGCTCTGGAAGCGGGCCGCCACCGTGGCTGCCGGGCCGATAGCCAATTTCATCCTGGCGATTGCGATTTTCGCCGTGCTGTTTACCGTCTACGGCAAGCCAATCGCAGACCCGGTCGTTGCCGAAGTCAAGGAAAACAGCGCAGCCGCCAAGGCGGGCGTGTTGCCGGGCGATCTGCTCGTGTCGATCGACGGCACGCCCGTCACCACCTTTGACGATGTCCGCCGTTACGTGAGCGTCCGTCCGGAAACACCGATCACCATTCAGATCAAACGCAAGGGCGAGTTGCTGGATCTGCCGATGGTGCCTGAGCGCACCGAAATCACCGACCAGTTCGGCAACAAGATGGAACTCGGTATCATCGGTATCCTGACCAACCAGGAAACCGGCAATTTTCGTCTGGAGACCTATGGTCCGATCGAAGCCGTGGGGCAGGGTGCTGTCGAAAGCTGGCAGATCGTCACCGGCACCTTCAATTATCTCGCCAACCTCGTGACCGGCCGCATGAAGGCCGACCAATTGGGCGGCCCTATCCGTGTCGCACAGGCTTCCGGCCAGATGGCGACGATCGGCGTTGCCGCCGTTTTGCAACTGGCGGCAGTTCTGTCAGTTTCCATTGGACTTCTCAATCTAATGCCGGTTCCCGTACTTGATGGCGGGCATCTGATGTTTTATGCGGTGGAGGCCGTTCGTGGAAAACCGGTGGGACCGCGTACACAGGACGTCGCGTTTCGCATCGGTTTTGCCATGGTGCTGATGCTGATGGTGTTTGCCACATGGAACGACATAACTTCGCTTTTGGGCTAGATATTTGAGGTCTGCAGCGGTGTTGCAGGCGCAGGAGCGGCGGTCGGTTTCGTTGAGAACTCAACGAGTTGATCGAAAGGAATTGTTTACGATAATGCAACTCTGTAGTGGCCGTTAGGACACGGTTTCAATTGAAGTAAACAGAAATTAACGAGCTGGCTTGCTTGTATAGGAAAAGCGGTTAAAACGGCAACCTGACCGGAGTCGGTACGAGTTCGCTGCGGGGCATTGGGAAGAAGGTAAGATTTATGAAAGCTGGTTCAAAATTTTTGAACGCGGTGTCGGCGGTTGCGCTGTCTGCAAGTATGGTCGCAACGGGGTCTGGCATCGTAACGCTTGCAAGTGCGACTATCGCTGAAGCTGCAACGATCAACCGTGTCGAAGTGCGCGGCGCGACGCGCGTCAGCCCCGAGACGGTCCGCGCAAACATCACGATCGTTCCTGGCAAAAGCTTCAGCAACAGCGATATCGATTCTTCCGTGAAGCGTCTTTATTCTACGGGCTACTTCTCCGATGTCAGCATCAATGTCTCCGGTGGCACGCTCGTCGTCACCGTGAGCGAGAACCAGCTCGTCAACCAGGTTGTCTTCAACGGTAACCGCAAGATCAAGGACGACAAGCTGCAGGCTGTCGTGCGCACGCGTTCGCTCGGCCCTTACAGCGAAGCGACGGCCGAATCCGATATTCAGGCCATCAAGGATGCCTATGCCGGTATTGGCCGCGAAGATGTGACGGTGACGACGCAGGTCGTTCCGATCGCCGAAGGCCGCGTCAATCTGGCGTTCGTCATTAACGAAGGTGACCGCACCAAGATCACCGCAATCAATTTTGTCGGCAACAACGCCTATAGCAACGGCCGTCTCGAAGCCGTGATCTCGACGAAGGAATCGGGGATCTTCTCCTTCCTGAATCGCAAGGACGTTTACAACGCCGACAAGCTGCGCGCCGACGAAGAACTGCTGCGCCAGTTCTACTACAACCGCGGCTATGCCGACTTCCGCGTCGTGTCCTCGGACGCGGTGCTGGACGAAGCCACCAATGAGTACACCGTCACGATCACCGTCGAAGAAGGCGAACGCTACGACTTCGGACCGGTCAACGTCGAATCGACCGTGGAAGGTGTAAATGCCGAGGAACTGAAGGGTCTGGTGCAGACCTCCGAAGGTTCGATCTACAAGGCAAAGGACGTTCAGGATAGCATTTCCGCGATTTCCAAGCGTGTCGCTTCGCAGGGCTATCCGTTCGCTCGCGTAACGCCGCGCGGCAACCGCGATTTCGGCAGCCGCACGATCGCTGTTGATTATCTCGTCGATCAGGGCGAGCGTGCCTATATCGAGCGTATCGAAATCCGTGGCAACACGCGCACACGCGACTATGTCATCCGCCGCGAATTCGACATGAGCGAAGGCGATGCGTTCAACCAGGAGATGATCACGACGGCCAAGCGCCGCCTGGACGCCCTCGGTTACTTCTCCACCGTCAATATCTCGACCCAGCCTGGTAGTGCCTCCGATCGCGTCGTCGTGATCGTCGATGTGCAGGATCAGTCGACCGGTTCGTTCGGTATTGGTGCCGGCTATTCCGCCGGTAGCGGCGGCGGCTTCCTGCTGGAAGCTTCGATCGAGGAAAAGAACTTTCTCGGCCGTGGCCAGTACATCCGTCTTGCCGCAGGTCGCGGTGAGGACAGCCGTACCTATAACGTTTCGTTTACCGAGCCCTATTTCCTGGGGTATCGTCTGGCCGCAGGCTTCGATATCTTCAAGAACGAAAACGACTATGACGACGACAACTACAGCTATGAAGACGAGGGCTTCAGCCTGCGTGTAACCGCGCCGATCACCGAAAGGATATCGACGACGTTCCGTTACAATCTGACGCAGATGGATTACAGCGGCGACACCGCCGATCTTTCCAGCCCCTATGACCGCGTGGTCAACGGTTCGCCTTGGACACGTTCGTCGATCTCGCAGACGCTGACATACAATTCGCTTGACGATTCGACCTTGCCGCACGAAGGCATTCTCGCTTCGGCGACGCAGGAATATGCCGGTCTTGGTGGAACCTCTGATTTCTACAAGCTGACCGGTAAGGCCAAGTGGTACTATACCGTCAATGACGATGCCGATATTATCGCATCGCTTGCTGCCGGTGCCGGCCACGTGTTCAGCACGGGCGGCAAGATGGAAGTCTTCGACCAGTTCCAGTTGGGCCAGAACGATATTCGCGGTTTCGAGCGTAACGGCGTCGGTCCGCGAAGCGGAAAGTACGGCGACTCCATTGGCGGCACGACCTACTTCACCGCCTCTGCCGAAGCGACGTTCCCGCTGCCGTTCGTGTCGCGCGATGCCGGTTTCCGCGGTGCAATCTTTGCAGATGCAGGTACGCTGTATGGCAATGATGTCGATACGACGGCTGACGACCGGATCGAAGGTACCAGCAGCTCGCTGCGTGCGTCGGTTGGTCTGGGTCTGATCTGGGCATCGCCCTTTGGTCCGCTGCGTGTCGATTACGCCTTCCCGATCGCCAAGGAAGATTTCGACCGGGTTCAGAACCTCAAGTTCGGTATCTCGTCGTCCTTCTGATCCTTGCAGTCCAGAACTGCCTGCCAAAACTGTTCTGGAGTATTGGTCATGGAAAACAACTGGTTCTTCCCGCCACATGATGGGATCCGCCTGAGCGATCTGGCGGATCAGATCGGTGCGGTATTACAGGCGCCGGAACTGGGCGACCGGGTTATCCGGTCTGTCGCGCCAACCTATCGGGCTGGCGATACCGACGTCTGTTACATGATGCAGCGGCGCTTTCGTGACGAATTTACGACGTCGAAAGCGGCCGCGATCATTTGCGACACTGCGATTGCCGCAATCGTGCCGCCACATATCCCTGTGCTTTTGACGCGCTACCCCCACACAGCCTTCGCTCTGGCCGGCGCAATCCTGCATCCGCAGGCGCTGCGCCCTCAGCAAAACCTGTCAGGGCCAAGCGGCATCTCTCCGGCTGCCTTCGTCGATCCCACCGCGCAGATCGAGGACGATGTCGATATCGAAGCGACGGCGGTTGTTGGCGCCGGCGCGCATATCGGCTCGGGCACGCGTATCTCCGCCGGCGCCGTCATCGGTCAAGGTGTTCGCATCGGCCGGGATTGCACGATTTCGGCGGGAGCCAGCGTGCTTTATGCGCTGGTTGGCAACGAGGTCATCATTCACCCCGGCGCGAGGATCGGCCAGGATGGTTTCGGCAACGCGCCGGGACCCAAGGGCGGCATGATCAAGATCGTCCAGATTGGCCGTGTCATCCTGCAGGACAGGGTCGAGATCGGTGCTGGCACGACGGTTGACCGCGGCGCGATGGACGACACGGTGATCGGCGAAGGTACGAAGATCGATAATCTCGTTCAGGTCGGCCACAATGTTCGTATCGGCCGTCACTGCGGCATCGCGGCGCAAGTCGGTATCGCCGGCAGCACACGCATCGGCGACGGCGTGATGATCGGCGGCGCTGGCGCGATCAACGGACATATCACTATTGGTGACAGGGCGCAGATTGCGGCCATGAGCGGCGTCGCTTCGGATGTACCGGCCGGTGAACGCTACGGCGGCATTCCGGCTCGTCCGATGCGCGATTTCCTGCGCGACATCGCGGAGATAACGGCACGGGCCCACAACAGGCAAAAGAAATCGGGAGGCAAAGATGAGTGAAGCAGCAACAACCGTTCTCGGTACGGCCGATATTCGGGAAATCTTGAAGCTTCTTCCCCATCGCTATCCGTTCCTGCTGATCGACCGGATCATCGAGATCGACGGCGACAATTCGGCGATCGGCATCAAGAACGTCACGGCCAACGAGCCGCATTTTACCGGGCATTTCCCCGAACAGCCGATCATGCCGGGTGTTCTGTTGGTCGAAGGCATGGCCCAGACGGCCGGCGCGATTTGTGCCCGCAAGACCGGCGACGGCAGCAACCTCGTTTATTTCATGACCATCGACAATGCCCGCTTCCGCAAGCCGGTCGTTCCGGGTGACCGCGTCGAGTTCCATGTCGTCAAGCAGAAGCAGCGCGGCAATATCTGGAAATTTCACTGTGATGCAAAAGTTGACGGGCAACTTGTCGCGGAAGCTGATATCGGCGCGATGATTATCAGCAAGGAAGACGCCTGAACATGATTGCCTCCACTGCGAAGATCCATCCGCTCTCGGTTATCGAAGACGGAGCGGTGATCGGCGACAACGTCGTTGTCGGACCGTTCTGTCACGTCGGCCCGAAGGTGACGCTCGCAGACAATGTCGAACTGATCAGCCACGTGGTGGTGCTTGGACGCACGACGGTCGGCAAGGGCTCGAAGATCTTCCCGTCAGCCGTGATCGGTGGCGATTCGCAGAGCGTGCATCACAGCGCCGTCGACACGACCTTGGTGATCGGTGAAAACTGCACCATCCGCGAAGGCGTGACGATGAATACCGGCACCGTCGAGCATGGCGGCGCGACCATCGTCGGAGACAACAACCTGTTCCTTGCCTACTCGCATGTCGCCCACGATTGCCGGCTCGGCAACAATATCATTCTATCCAACAATGTGATGCTGGCGGGACATGTCACCGTCGGTGACCGCGCTATTCTCGGCGGCGGCTCGGCAGTTCACCAGTTTACGCGCATCGGGCGCCATGCCTTCGTCGGCGGGCTCTCCGCTGTTGCCTATGACGTCATTCCCTACGGCATGCTCAATGGCAATCCTGGCCTGCTGGGCGGCCTGAACGTTGTCGGCATGAGCCGCTCCGGCATTGACAAGCCGGTCATCCATGCCGTGCGGCGCGCCTACAAGCAGATTTTCGAAGGTCCGGAATCGATCCGCGCCAATGCCGCTGCAATCCGTGCCGACTATGCCGATTGCCCGCCGGCGCTGGAGATTATCGACTTCATCGCAGCCGAAAGCGATCGCGCGCTGTCGTCACCGAAGCGGGGCGGCAGGGGCTGAGGCAGATGAACGCGCGCAGCCGGCCAGAGATCAAAGACCGGCTGGCGATCATCGCCGGCGGCGGCTTGCTGCCATTGCATGTCGCGCAAGCTGCGCGAAAACACGGCGAAAATCCATTCATCATCGCGCTTGCCAACGAAACGGATCGCGACTGGTCGGCCTTTGACCACACGACACTCGGGATCGGCAATTTCAAGGCCATCAGCGGCGTTTTCCGTGAGGCGGGCATCGGCCGGGTGGTCATGTCGGGTGCCGTGCGCCGCCGTCCGGACTGGCGCGACATCAAGCCGACCCTGAAAAGCCTGGTGAAGGTCCCGAGCGTTCTGCGCACGCTTTTGTCCGGCGGCGACGACGCAGTGTTGAAAATGGCGATCGAGCTCATCGAAACCAACGGCGCACGGGTGATCGGCGTGCAGGAGATCGTGCCGGAACTTCTGGCCGATATCGGCACTTTGGGTGCCCGCACGCCGGGAGCGGAGGATCAGGCGGATATCGAGGTTGCCGAAGCGGCTGCCATAGCACTTGGCCATCTGGACGTCGGTCAGGGTGCCGTCGCTGTCGGGGGGCGGGTCGTTGCCCTTGAGGGGCCGGAGGGCACGGATGCGATGCTTGATCGTGTGGCCAGGCTAAAGGCCGATGGGCGCATTTCCAGCCGCCGCCGCGGCGTGCTTGTCAAGCTCTGCAAGCCGCAGCAGGATTTGCGTGCCGATCTTCCTTCGATCGGGCCATCGACGATCAAGGGTGCGCAGGCAGCCGGGCTTGCCGGTATCGCGGTTGAAGCCGGCCGCGCACTGGTGCTCGAACGCGAAGAAATGATTGCGCTGGCTAACGAGGCCGGCCTCTTCGTCACGGGCATCGATCGAGCGCTGCTGCGAGGTGAACAATGAGCGCGAACGGCCTCACGCTCGCTGTTGTCGCCGGGGAAGTCTCCGGTGACCTGCTTGGGGCCGATCTCGTCAAGTCGCTGCGTCCTCTGGTCAACGGCAATCTCTCTCTGGTTGGCGTCGGCGGCGAGGGGCTGGAGGCGGAGGGACTGAAATCCCTTTTCGACTATTCCGAGCTTTCGATCATGGGGATATCGCAGGTCCTGGCCAGATTGCCGAAGCTCATCCTGCGTATCCGCCAGACGGCTAACGCAATCATTGCGGCCAAACCCGATATTCTCGTCATCGTCGACAGCCCGGATTTCACTCACCGGGTTGCGCGGATCATACGCAAGGCCCTGCCGGATCTGCCGATCGTCAACTATGTCTGCCCGAGCGTCTGGGCGTGGAAGCCGGAGCGCGCCGTCAAGATGCGCCCCTATGTCGATCATGTGTTGGCCGTGCTTCCGTTCGAACCGGAGGTTATGCAGCAGCTTGGGGGGCCGCCGACGACCTATGTCGGCCATCGGCTGGCAAGCGATGTCAACGTCCTGACGGTGAGGGCGCGGCAGGCGGAGAAGAGCCGTGCAGACACGGACGCCGCCACGTGCCTGCTCTTGCCGGGGTCGCGCGGGAGTGAAATCAGCCGGCTTCTGCCCGCATTCGGCGAGACGGCGGAAGAGCTGCGGGCGCGTCATCCGAAAATGCGCTTCCTGCTGCCGACAGTGCCAAGGCAGGAAAAGCTTGTGAGGGAAATCACCGCGTCCTGGACCATCACGCCGGAGATCACGGTTGGCGCGGCCGCGAAATGGCAGGCTTTTGCAAAGGCCGATGCTGCAATCGCCGCATCCGGTACCGTCATCCTGGAGCTTGCTCTTTCGGGGATCCCGGTCGTCTCGACCTATAGCGCCGATTGGATCATTCGCCTGATGCACAAGCGCATCAAGATCTGGACGGCGGCTATTCCCAATCTCGTGGCCGATTATGCCGTTGTTCCGGAATACCTGAACGAAGCGATCCGTGCCGGGGCACTTTCCCGCTGGGTGGAACGGCTGACCGGGGCCACGCCGGAGCGTGAGGCCATGCTCGCAGGGTTTCGCACCGTCGCCGAGCGGATGGCAACGGAAAGGCCTCCCGGCGAAACTGCAGCCCAAACCGTTCTTGACGTTCTCAATACGAAAAAGCCCGGCCATTTCTGACCGGGCTTTTTCAATTGCATTTCTGGGGCTTAACGCTTGGAAACCGGGACGTAATCGCGTTCCGGTTCGCCGATGTAAAGCTGGCGCGGGCGGCCGATGCGCTGTTCCGGATCTTCGATCATCTCGTTCCACTGGGCGATCCAGCCGACCGTGCGGGCAAGTGCAAACAGCACCGTGAACATGGTCGTGGGGAAGCCGAGCGCCTTCAGCGTGATGCCGGAGTAGAAGTCGATATTCGGGTAGAGCTTCTTTTCGATGAAGTAGCTGTCGGTCAGCGCGATGCGCTCCAGTTCCATCGCCACTTCCAGAAGCGGATCGTCCTTGTGACCGAGTTCGGCCAGCACTTCATGCGTCGTCTTCTGCATGATCTTGGCGCGCGGATCGTAGTTCTTGTAGACGCGGTGGCCAAAGCCCATCAGGCGGAACGGATCGTTCTTGTCCTTGGCGCGGGCAACGAATTCCGGAATGCGGTCGACCGAGCCGATTTCTGCCAGCATGTTGAGCGCTGCTTCATTGGCGCCACCGTGAGCCGGACCCCACAGGCAGGCAATGCCGGCTGCGATACAGGCGAACGGATTGGCGCCCGACGAGCCGGCGAGGCGAACGGTCGATGTCGAGGCGTTCTGCTCATGGTCGGCATGCAGGATGAAGATGCGGTCCATCGCGCGCGAAAGCACCGGGTTGACCGTATATTCCTCGCAAGGGACGGCAAAGCACATGCGCAGGAAGTTCGATGCGTAGTCGAGGTCGTTCTTCGGATACACGAAGGGCTGGCCGATATGGTACTTGTATGCCATGGCCGCAAGCGTCGGCATCTTGGCGATCATGCGCAGGCTGGCGACCATCCGCTGGTGCGGATCGGTAATGTCGGTGGAGTCGTGATAGAAGGCGGAGAGTGCGCCGACACAGCCGCACATGACGGCCATCGGGTGGGCATCGCGGCGGAAGCCGGTGAAGAAGCGCGACATCTGTTCGTGCACCATGGTGTGGTGCGTGACGCGATAGTCGAAGTCCTTCTTCTGTGCTGCTGTCGGCAGTTCGCCGTAGAGCAGCAGGTAGCAGACTTCCAGGAAGTCACCATGTTCGGCCAGCTGTTCGATCGGATAGCCGCGATGGAGGAGGACACCCTCGTCGCCATCGATGTAGGTGATCTTGGATTCGCAAGATGCCGTCGACGTGAAGCCGGGATCGTAGGTGAACTGGCCGGTCTGCTTGTAGAGGGTGCCGATATCGACCACATCCGGACCGATCGACCCCGATCGCACCGGCAATTCCACCGTTTTGTTGTCCACGGTTACGACTGCGCTTTTTCCTGTCATGGGATCCTCCGTTTGCAGCAAATTGGCACACAATTATGCCGCAGATATTAACGCCGACCATGTGCTACCCGATTTAGTCACGGCTGCCAAGTTGAACCAAAGGCAGATTGTGCGATGCAAAAATAGGCGTATGGCAACGCAATAATTACACGTTCGGGCCATATGTCCAATGACATAATCGTTGCCAAACCGGCCCGGCGTCATTGCATATTAGAGTTTTGCTTATTTTTTGTGCACAAATCTCGCCGGTTGCATTTTGTTCTTTCCGGTTGCAGAATGCGGCCGGGCGTGGACCGTTGGAACAACATCCATGAAAGAGGGGCAGGAGCCAGGGGTGGCGTCACGCGCGCGGTCTGACAGCCTGCTGCCCCATGCCCTTGCAAACGYCCCGCAAATCCCGGACGCAACGGCAAAACAACCGGAAATCCGGGCTCGGTCAGGTTATCTCGTCCGTCTTTCCTCAGCGCGCAAGGCAATGCGGACCTTCTACTGGCGTGCCGGGCTCAAACGGGCCGTGGCCGAGGAACTTGCCTTCGGGCATTCTTTTCTGTTCGTCCCGGTCTTCCTTGGCCTTGGCTCGCTTGTCTGGTTTTGGCTCTCATTGACGCCGGGCCTCCTCAAACTTGCACTGCTGGTGTGCGTTTTTGGCATGGCTGCTTTTGCGCTCCGGTACAGGCCGGGTCTTTGGCGCGCGGCCACATTGGCCGCCGCCTTGTTTACAGCGGGCATGGTGCTTGCCGCATTGGAGACGGCGCGTCTGGACACCGTGCTGCTCGACACGCCGGTGACGACCATGGTGCGCGGTACCGTCACCGCACGGGAAATCACGGATCGCGGCTATTGGCGATATACCGTCGCCGTCGAACGGACTGCGGACCCGCAATTGCAGCGCCCGCCCGCCAAGGTCACGCTTTTGTCGCGCGGCGGGCAGCCCGCTGTCGGGATTGGTGGCGGGATCGAGGGCAAGGTGCGGTTGTCGCCGCCATCCGGAGCTGCTCTTCCCGGTCTCAACGATTTTGCCTTCGACAGCTATTTCAAGGGTATCGGCGCCGTCGGCTATTTCTACGGAAAACCGCAGGCAGTCCCAGGCGCCGAAGACAAGACCGGAAGTGCGGTTGCTGTGTTGCAGGCCGGCCTGGGGGAAACAATCGCCCGCTGGCGTGAAGCCATTGGCGCGCGCATTCGCAGCACAATTGGCGGCGACGCGGGCGCAATTGCGGCCGCACTGGTCACGGCCGAGGAACGGGCCATCAGCCGGCCGGCGATAGAGGCGCTGCGCGAAGCGGGGCTCGCGCATGTGCTGGCGATCTCAGGGTTGAACATGGTTCTGGCTGCCGGAACCTTCCTGGTCGGTGCGCGCACGCTGCTCAGCCTCATTCCCGGGCTGGCGCACCGCTTTCCGATCAAGAAGGTCGCCGCCACTGGTGCGCTCGTCATGGTCTTTGCCTATATCCTGATTTCCGGCGGCGCGGTTTCGGCGGTGCGATCCTGGATCATGATCTCCATCATGCTCGTCGCCGTGTTTTTCGACAGGCCCTCGATCAGCCTGCGCAATGTCGCGCTGTCGGCGGTGATCATCCTGGCGATCACGCCATCCGCCGTGACCGGCCCGGGTTTCCAGATGTCCTTTGCCGCGACGCTGGCTCTGGTCGCAGGCTATGGCCATTGGCGCGAGCGGCCGGGCCGCGACGCTCTTCCAAACAACCGTCAGACCGGTCCGCTAAAGGCCGCCGGCGGCTTCCTTGCCGGCTTGCTGCTCAGTTCCTTCATCGGCGGCATGTCGACGATGATCTATTCCGCCGGTCATTTCCATAGGCTGGCTGCCTACGGTTTGATCGGCAATGTGCTGGCCATGCCGATCATCAGCATTTTCGTCATGCCGTTTGCCTTGCTTGCCATGCTCATGATGCCCCTTGGTCTCGATCGTTACCCATTGCTGATCATGGGGCAGGGGCTCGACTGGATGATATCCATTGCGCGGATGGTGTCCTCCTGGGACGGCGAGGTGACAACCGGCCGCATTCCGGACCACGCCTTCATGCTGATTGCCGCCGGTGGCGTGCTGGCCTGCCTGTTCCGCACGTGGCTGGCCGCATCCGGTCTCGTGGTCATCGCGGCCGGGCTTGTGGTGGCATCAACAAGCGCGGTTGGGCGTCCGGATGTCGTGATCGCCGAAGACGGGCGTCTGGTCGCGATGATCAGTGACGCGAAAGCTGCCAGCAACCGGGCCAAGCCCCCCGATTTCGTGTTTTCCCAATGGCAGCGCGCTTTGCGCTTGCAGGATCACCAAAAGCCGCAGCAGCGGGCTGATCTGGCGATCAAGGATGGTGCAGTACCAGCATCGGTTTCTGAAGAGGCGGCTGAGACCCGCAAGACAAGACCTCCGATTGACGAGAATGCGGCGCGCGCCGTCATCCGCAGGCTTTTGGCTGAGGCGGTGCCCGGCCGTTTCATCTGTGTCCCCAGCCAATGGTGTGCGGCAACGGCGCAGCAAGGCTGGCGCATCGTCACCGTCGATGATGCGCGTTTCGCCGGCGTCGCCTGCGAGGAGGCCGATATCGTCGTGACGCCGGTCATGCTGCGCTTTCGCACCTGCCGGTCGGGTGCGCTGCTGCTGAGCGGCCGGAGTTTACGCCGCACCGGCGCAGTCGAGATTTATGGCACGGGCAAAGCCGACAAGGCGACCAGTCGTGCGCAGATGAGGGTTGTTTTTGCGCAGGAGCACTTGCAACGCCCCTGGGCGCGGCACAGGACCTATGATTGGCGGACCGGGCTTTTTGACCCGCGTGAGGCAGGTGAATAATCTGCTCAGACCCCTTTGGCCTGCCTGCGACAAGTGGCGCTATTTATTCTTGATTAAAATACTCCACAATCCTTGTCTTAAGCCATAGTTTGTCATATGAAACCGCGATTGACGCAGGCGCGTTCGGTGCTGGCCGTCTCTGATGGGTTTACGTGTTCCCGCCATCTTATCCTCGCAAGGATTGGCGGCGATGACGAGGTAAGGATAGGCCATGCCGAACCGTGCGATGCCGAAATGGATGATGCTGGCGGCAGTGCTGCTGACGCTCTCGAGTGCCGGAGCGCTCCGCGCGCAGGAAACCCCGGCTGCCGCCGTCAGTGAAACGCAGCAGCCCGTCGTTACCCCGCAAGCCGGGGCCTTGCTGGCCAATGATCCGGCCGTTGCGTCCGGAGAGGCAGCGCCAGGCAGCGTGCAGGCAACGTCGTCCAATCCGGTCCTGCCGCATGATCTTTCGCCGCTCGGCATGTTCATGGCCGCCGACATGGTCGTCAAAAGTGTCATGACCGCATTGGCCCTGGCGTCGGTTGCCACCTGGGCGATCCTGTTTGCAAAGTCTGTCGAGCTTGCCGCCGCCAAGAGCAGTGCCAGGCGCGCGGTTCGAGCCTTGTCGGACGCCGTGGTCCTGCGCGACGTTCGCGAGATGCCGACGGCGAAAAAGGGGCCTGCAGCCCAGATGATCGCGGCCGCCAATGACGAACTGTCAAAATCGGAGGCCGTGCTCGATCTCGTCTCGACACAAGGGGTCAAGGAGCGTGTCGCATCGCGACTCTCCCGCATCGAGGCAGGCGCCGGCAAGCGGATTGCCAGCGGCACCGGTATTCTCGCGACGATCGGTTCGATATCGCCGTTCGTCGGGCTGTTCGGCACTGTCTGGGGCATCATGAATTCGTTCATCGGCATCAGCAAGGCGCAGACGACCAATCTTGCGATCGTCGCACCGGGTATTGCCGAAGCGCTGCTGGCAACAGCCATCGGCCTTGTCGCGGCGATCCCGGCCGTCGTCATCTACAACTATTTCGCCCGCTCGATCGGCGGCTACCGCCTGATCCTTGCCGATGCCTCGGCGGCCGTCGAACGTCTCGTCAGCCGCGATCTCGACTTCCGCCAGGCGCGCCGTCTGGCGCCGCGCAAGGCCGAGAGCCATGTGCATCCGGAAGCCGGCATCGTCGCGCGGATCGGATAAAACCATGGCCGGCAAAATCAGCGAAGGTGGCGGCGATCTCGAGGAAAACAGCGACATCAACGTCACCCCCTTCATCGACGTCATGCTCGTTCTCTTGATCATCTTCATGGTGGCGGCGCCGCTCGCCACCGTCGATATGAAGGTCGATCTGCCGCAATCGGCAGCCGCACCGGTAAAACGCGAAGACAAGCCGGTTTTCGTGACACTCAAGGCAGACCTGTCCCTGGCACTTGGGAACAATGAGACCGATCGCGACGGTTTTGTCGCCGAACTCAACGGGATGACCGAAGGGAATAGGGAGACACGTATTCTTCTGCGTGCCGACAAGGCTGTCGATTACGGAGAGCTGATGACGGTCATGAACCTCATTCAACGGGCCGGTTATACGAAAATCGGATTGGTCGGCCTGGAAGCGGCGCCTGCCGGCGACAGCGCTGCGCGTCATTCATGACGCGCAAAGGTCGCTGCAGCATTTTAAATTATGCAGCGAGGTCGGCAGGAGGTTAGAACTTGTAGCCGACGGCAAGGCCGGCATGGCTGAGGCCGTCGTTCGGCCCATCGCAGAGATTGGCGTGCGACGAATGGTCGGCCGTCGCCAGGATTTGCCAATTATCCGTCACGCGGTAGCCGAGCGCGACCTGTTCGCGAAACAGCAGGCGGCACCCGAGATCCGGGCCGTTGCCGTTGCTGCCATCCAGCTTGCCATTGTGAACGGTGCCGCCAAGTCCAAGTTCGACAAACAGGCGGCTGGTAATGTCGGCTGTCCAGCTGAAACCGCCATAGATCTGATCCACTCCGTCACCGGTTCCGACCGAGGCGCCCAGATAGATCCGAGGCTCCAGAATGGTCTGCTGCCATGTCGACGCTGTGCCGCTCGACAGCGGATCGAAGAAGATGGTGGCGGACGGAAAGATGCCCGATTCGGTTGAATTGCCGCCGTTGATCGACGCGCTGGCGCCAAAGCGGAGTTCGTCGAAAACAGTCTCAGCCGCCACTGCGCCGGTTGAGCCGCAGACGGAAAAAAACAGACTGGTCGAAAGAAGCACAAGCCGGGACGCGAAACGGTAGGGCTGTTTGAAACGTCCTGACACCTTTTAAATCTCCAGTCCCGGTGATTCGTCCAATGCGGCTCGGGAAATTTGCCTAAATTTCTTTCCCGCGCGAAGGCAGAATATGTTGACCGGCTTTTGTGAACCTTGCTTTTTTGCAAGAACTGCATTCCATAGCTTGAAACGGCGGATGCGCGGATTTATGAGCTTGGCCATGCCCGGTTGGCGGAACCGCCACCGGTTTGTTTTATCTGCGTAAGCCAAAAGCGCGCAAACGCCGGAAGACGATCCGGATCACGAGGGCAGGCAAGATGAATTTCGAAGCAGCACGCATCAAGATGGTCGACAACCAGATCCGCACGACGGATGTGACGTCGCACACCGTTCTCGCGGCATTCCTGTCAGTCCCGAGAGAAGAGTTCGTGCCTGCCGCACTGAAGCCGCTTGCCTATATCGACAGCGATATCGAGCTGAGCGCTGACCCCGCCGGCGGACGGCGTTACCTGATGGAGCCGTCGCCCCTGGCAAAGCTTCTTCAGCTGGCAGCAATTTCCAAGGGTGACAAGGTTCTCGAGATCGGCTGCGGTACCGGCTACGCCTCGGCAATCCTGTCGGAGCTCGCAGCTTCGGTCGTGGCGCTCGAGAGCGATGCATCCCTCGCATCGGAAGCATCCGCAACCTTGGGCCGCCTTGGTCACGCGAATGTCTCGGTGGTTACCGGCGATCTCGAAAAGGGCCATGCGGCCGGCGCCCCCTATGACGTGATCTTCGTTCACGGCGCCGTCGAGACCATACCGGAAGCGCTTCTGTCGCAGTTGAACGATGGCGGCCGCCTCGTTGCCGTGGTCGGCCTTGGAAATGCGTCGAGGGCCCAGCTGTTCCTGCGTGAAAATGGCAGGACATCGGAGCGTCTGGYGTTCAACACGTCCGTCAAACCGCTGCCGGGCTTCCGTCTGGCGCGCGAATTTGTATTTTAATACCTCTCCATTTTTGCCTTTTTTCCTTCTGACGTCAGAATGGGGCAGGAGGGAACAATCAATTCCGGGAAAACCGGAATGTCCACGTTTTTCGAAACTGGGAAGATTTGGTCCCGCCAGCTTTCGTTTTGGAGTTGAATGAGTGTCGATTTTTCGTAAAGCGGTTGTGGCGGCCGCCTTCTCTTCTGCCTTGTGGCTCATGCCGCATGCCGTTGTCGCGGAAACCATTTCCGGCGCGATGGCAAAGGCCTACCAGAACAACCCGGAACTGAACGCCGTGCGCGCCGGCCTTCGCGCCACCGACGAAGGCGTGCCGATCGCCAAATCCGGTTATCGGCCGCAGATTGCCGCAACAGCCACGGGCACGGCGACACGGCTGGGCACAGAAAGAATCAGTCGGTTTTTTCCGGCCACGCCCTTGGTTCAAGACGACTTTACCACTGGAAATGCCAGCATCACCATCACCCAGCAGATTTTCGATGGATTTCAAACACTCAATAATGTCAGGGCCGCTGAGGCGAACGTTTTCTCAAGCCGTGAAACCCTCAAAGCCAATGAAATCTCCATTCTTCTAGCCGCGGCGCAATCCTATGCCAACATCGCTCGCGATCAGCGCGTCGTGTCGATCCGCAAACAGAACCTCGCCTTTCTCAAGGAACAGTTGAACGCCGCAAATTCCCGACTGGACGCTGGCGAAGGGACGCGCACCGACGTCAGTCAGGCGGAGGCGGAACTGGCACAGGCCCAGGCTATTCTCGTCAATGCCGTCGCACAGCTGAAGCAGAGCGAGGCCGTCTACGTCCAGATAGTCGGCGATGCTCCCACCGGGATCAAGCAGCCGGCGCCGGCGTCGAAGGCGCTGCCGAAAAACCTGGATCAGGCCGTGGCAGTGGGTTTGCGTGAGCACCCGTCAATTGCCGCGGCGCAGTACAACGTCGATTCGGCCGGTTTCAGGGTCAAGTCCGCCGAAGGCACGATGTTGCCCGGTGTCGTGATCCAGGGAGCGTTGTCGCGCAGCACGACCGATCGCGATGGCAGCAGCGACACCGCCAGCGGCTCCATCACCGCGCGGCTGGAAGTTCCGCTCTATCAGGGCGGCGCCGAATACGGCCAGATCCGTCAGGCCAAGGAGCGGCTTGGCCAGCAGCGCATCCTGGTCGATTCCGCCCGTGCCGAAGTTCAGCAGACGATCATCACCGCCCATGCCCAGTTTGAGGCCGCGCTCGCAACCACCGTTGCCAATAAAGCCCAGGTCGGCGCGGCAAACATGGCATTGGCCGGCGTCATAGAAGAACGCAAGGTTGGCCAGCGCACGACGCTCGATGTGCTCGACGCACAGCAGAGCGTGCTGGTTGCCGAAGAGAGCCTCGTCACGTCGCAGCGCAACGCCGTCGTTGCCAGCTATTCTCTGCTGGCGGCGATGGGGCGTCTGACCATCCGGAGCCAGGGCCTGCAGGTTGCCGAATATCGTGCCGAGGAACACTACGAGGCCGTCAAGGACAAATGGTTCGGATTGCGAACCGTTGACGGCCGCTGACCTCACCGCCTGATTTCATACTTATGTCGAAAGCCGCCGGCAGTCCTGCGTCGGCGGCTTTGTTGCGGATAGGCTGCAGGTGACGCCGCCAACAAATCTGTGCATGATTCCAGCGAGATGATTCGCAGCGTTTTGTTCGGCGCCGGACTCGCATACAGTCCGGCCAATGACTGGGCGGCAATGACTGGGCGGCAATGTTTCAATCGAGCGCGACCGCAGAAACGGGGATAATGATGGCACAGCCCAATGTAGCGCGTGAACCTTCAATGGACGAAATTCTGGCGTCCATTCGAAAGATCATCGAGAGCAACGAACCCGGCCTTCCCGGCTTTCCGGCCAATGACCTCGGCCCGGCGTCGGACGCAGCCTATCGCGGTTATGACGAGGACGATGCGGGCGAAGACATTCATCTGACGATCGACGACCAGGTTCTTGCCAAGGAATTCGAAGCCGAGGAACAGAAGCATTTCACGCCCTTGGTGCCGCAGCAGCGGGAACTTGAGGACGTCAGCGCAAAACCGGCTGTATCGCCGCCAATGTCGCTTGCCGATGTTGCCGCACGCGTCCGGGCTGCCTCCGAGCGGCATTCGGCACCGTTGCGCGAACAGGAAAACCTGTCCGCCGACACGCGCACCCTGTCGACCGACACCCGCACAAAGGCCGATAGTCCGACGGTGACATCGCGCATGGCGACATCGTCCTTGCCTTCGCACTCCGAGGCCAGCCAAGAGGCCGCACCGGCGGCACCGGCTTCCCTGATACAGCCGGTTGTTACGCCCGAAGTACGACATCAGACGGCCGAACCGGCCGTGGCCACTCGCGATCAGGCCGCTGCCGCGCGCCAGCCGCTGTCCATCGTCACCGAAAAGGATGTTGCTGCTCTGGTTTCGCCTGCCGTCGGCGAACAGGTCGCCCGCTCGTTTGGCGATCTGGCCCTGGCCGTCGATAGCAGTGCGCGCCGGTCCTTTGACGAAATAGCCGAGGATATGCTGCGGCCGATGCTGCAGGAATGGCTGGACGACAATCTGCCGACACTGGTCGAGCGGCTTGTGCGCGAGGAAATCGAGCGCGTTGCGCGCGGTCCGAGGCGCTAAAATAGGCATTTCACCCCTTTAAAGCCGCCAGCAATCACACTGGCGGCTTTTTTGCTGTTATTGTTGACACCAATGCCCCGTTCCGATTTACAAACCACCGATATCAATCAGCAAGTTTGGCTCCAGAATGCTTGAAAAAACCTATGATTCCGCCGCTGTCGAACCGCGTATCGCCCAGATCTGGGACGACGAGGACGCCTTCCGTGCAGGTGCTGGGGCAAAACCGGGCGCCGACACCTTCTGTGTGGTCATCCCGCCACCGAACGTGACGGGCTCGCTGCACATGGGCCACGCGCTGAACAATACGTTGCAGGACATCATGGTCCGCTTCGAGCGCATGCGTGGCAAGGATGTGCTTTGGCAGCCCGGCATGGATCATGCCGGCATTGCCACGCAGATGGTTGTCGAGCGCAAGTTGATGGAACGGCAGCAGCAGCGCCGCGAGATGGGCCGTGACGCGTTCATCGACAAGGTCTGGGAATGGAAAGCCGAATCCGGTGGTCTGATCTTCAATCAGCTGAAGCGCCTCGGCGCCTCCTGCGACTGGTCGCGCGAACGCTTCACCATGGACGAGGGGCTGTCGAAGGCCGTTCTGGACGTCTTTGTCTCGCTCTACAAGGAAGGTCTGATCTACAAGGACAAGCGCCTGGTCAACTGGGACCCGAAGCTGTTGACTGCGATCTCGGATCTGGAAGTCGAGCAGGTCGAAATGACCGGCAGTCTCTGGTACCTGCGCTATCCGCTTGAAGACGGTGTCACCTACCAGCACCCGGTCGCGTTCGACGAGGCCGGCAAGGCGACGGAATGGGAGGCGCGCGATTATCTGGTTGTTGCCACCACCCGGCCGGAAACCATGCTGGGGGATACCGGTGTTGCCGTTCACCCTGATGACGAGCGCTACAAGGCCATCGTTGGCAAGCATGTCGTATTGCCGCTGGCCGGCCGCCTGATCCCGATCGTCGCCGACGAATATCCGGATCCGACGGCTGGGACCGGCGCCGTCAAGATGACGCCGGCGCATGACTTCAACGACTTCGAAGTCGGCAAACGCCGTCATCTGCGTCAGGTCAACATCCTGACGATCGATGGCCACCTGACGCTTGCAGGCAACGAGGATTTTCTCGAAGGGCTACCGGCGACCGGCGAGCTGGAAGCGCTGGTCTCGGCGCTCGATGGCGTCGAGCGGTTTGCCGCGCGCAAGGCGATCGTGACGATGCTCGAGGAGCGTGGCCTGCTCGACAAGATCGAACCGCACAAGCACACCGTCCCGCACGGCGACCGTGGTGGCGTTCCGATCGAGCCCCGATTGACGGAACAGTGGTATGTCGATGCCAAGACGCTCGCCAAGCCGGCGATTGCGTCGGTACGCGAAGGACGGACCAACTTCGTTCCGAAGAACTGGGAAAAGACTTACTTTGAGTGGATGGAAAACATCCAGCCCTGGTGCGTTTCGCGGCAATTGTGGTGGGGTCACCAGATCCCGGCCTGGTACGGTCCGGATGGGCAGGTCTTTGTCGAAAAGACAGAGGAAGAAGCGCTGCATGCCGCCATCCAGCATTACCTCGCCCATGAAGGCCCGATGAAGGCCTATGTCGAGGATCTGCTCGAAAACTTCCGCCCGGGCGAAATCCTCGTTCGTGACGAAGACGTGCTCGATACGTGGTTTTCCTCGGCGCTCTGGCCATTCTCGACGCTCGGTTGGCCCGACAAGACGCCGGAATTGGACAAGTACTATCAGACCGATGTCCTGGTGACGGGCTTCGACATCATCTTCTTCTGGGTCGCGCGGATGATGATGATGGGCCTGCATTTCATGAAGGACAGCGACGGCACGCCCGTCGAACCGTTCCACACGGTTTATGTGCACGCCCTGGTTCGCGATAAGAACGGCGCGAAGATGTCGAAGTCCAAGGGCAACGTCATCGATCCGCTCGACCTGATCGACGAGTATGGCGCCGATTCTCTGCGGTTCACGCTGGCGATCATGGCAGCGCAGGGACGCGACGTGAAACTCGATCCGGCCCGTATCGCCGGCTACCGCAATTTCGGCACCAAGCTTTGGAACGCAACGCGTTTTGCCGGCATGAACGGTGTTGCCAATGATCCGAAATTCGTGCCTGAAACCTGCTCGCTGACCATCAACCGCTGGATCCTGACGGAACTTTCGCGCACGATCCGCGACGTGACCGAGGCGATTGAAGGCTACCGGTTCAACGAAGCTGCCGGCAGTCTCTACCGTTTCGTCTGGAACCAGTTCTGCGACTGGTATCTGGAACTGCTGAAGCCTGTGTTCAGCGGCGACGACGAGGCCGGAAAACGGGAATCGCAGGCTTGCGTCGCTTATGTCCTCGATGAGACCTACAAGATGCTGCACCCCTTCATGCCGTTCATGACGGAAGAACTCTGGGCGCAGACGGCCGGCGAGGGCAAGACACGCGACGGCCTGCTCTGCCATGCGAATTGGCCGGCCGCCTCCTATGCGGATGATGCCGCCGCCGGCGAGATCAACTGGCTGATCGACCTGGTGTCGGGCATCCGTTCGGTCCGTTCGGAGATGAACGTCCCGCCGGCTGCGATCGCACCGCTGGTCGTCGTCGAAGCCAGCATGCTGACCAAGGAACGCCTGGAACGCCATGCCGCCGCTATCCGCCGGTTGGCGCGCGTCGATGCGATCGACCTTGCGGCAGCGGCCCCGAAGGGAAGCGCGCAGATCGTGGTCGGCGAGGCGACGGTCTGCCTGCCGCTCGGCAGCCTGATTGATCTGGCCGCTGAAAAGCTGCGGCTGGAAAAGGCAATCGGCAAGGTCGAACAGGAGCGCGAACGTATCCTCGGCAAGCTCTCGAATGAAAAGTTCGTGGCCAATGCCCGTCCGGATGTGGTCGATGCGGAACGTGAACGCCTGGCCGAACTCGACGGCCAGAAGGCGTCTCTCGGCGTGGCGCTGGCGAGGGTCTCTGACGCCGGTTGAGGTTGATAGAGCCGGTCGCAGCGCGCCGTTCTGGGGGTGCATATCGGGTGTACTGGTGCGAAATTGATCAAAAAGGCGGCTTTGGCCGCCTTTTTCCATTTTATTTGATTCTCTTTTTTAGGCCGGGGCTTCTGACGCGGCAGGCCATCTTTTGATGTCGCCTATTCCATTGCCGTCGCGCCTCATTTCCAAAAAATGGCATTGTTGTGTCGAGGTGACAGGTGGCCATGCTTATGGAAGATTATTCCGTATCCGGCAATTTTGTGAACTGCCAATGAAATTATTTACCGCATTTTCCCATTTTGGTGCGCGTTTAGATTTTCTTACGTAAATTTTTGGTACGCTGATGTCACCGGTTTCGAATTCTAGGTATTTGCCATTCACCGTTCGCAGCCGATAGTTCTTTCGACAGGTTGGCGTTTACGCTGGCAAATGATCTGTGTTCAGGGGGAGAAACGGATGGTTCACACGAAAATCAAGGCGACGATCACGGCGGCGGTTGCTGTGCTTTTGACCAGCACGGCCGCAAGTGCCGGCGGTCTTGAGCGGGGCGGCTACAATATCGACCTGCTGTTCGATCCATCGACCTATGCGGCCGAGGCAGCCGCGACCTATGTCAACCCGCAGCGTGAACTTGACAATGTGGTGGACGTCGATCTGACGGACGGCGTTGGTTCGAATGGTATCGGCGGCGGCCAGACCAACGGGGTCGGCGAAACCGAAAGCTACTGGGTGCCGCGCATCGGGGTGAAGGCCGGTTTTGGCGATAGCGTCGACTGCATGGCCGATTATTCGCAGCCATGGGGTGCGCATACCAAACCAGGTGCGAATTGGATGGGCGCCAACGACAATATCGAAACCAAGATCGAGAGCGACAACTACGCTGCGACCTGCTCCTATAAGTGGGACGTTGGTCAGGGCCAGTTCCGTGTCATCGGTGGTGGCTTTTACCAGGAAGTCGGCGGTTTCAAGGAGCGCCTTGTCACCCCTATTCTAGCTCCGGGGTTTGATGGCGTTGGCCGCCTCGACCTCGATGGTAGCGGCTGGGGCTGGCGCGCTGGCGCAGCCTATGAAATTCCCGAATATGCGTTTCGAGCGAGCCTTGTTTACAACAGTGCCGTGGATCTCGACAATCTGGACGGGTCGATCGACCTCACCAAGGTTCTCTTACCGGTTCCGCTTCCGGGTGGTGGCGTTACTTTTGTTCCGGGCTCGAAGTATGACGTGTCCAGTTTTGCTTCCATGCCGGACTCTCTGGAGCTCAAGGTTCAATCCGGTGTAGCTCCTGGTTGGCTTGTCTTCGGATCGGTCAAGTGGACCGACTGGAGCCAGCTGCAGGTCATCCAGGTTGACCCGAGCCAACCGGCCCCCGGCAGGCTTCCGACCAGCCTTGTCCTTCTCTATCGCGATGGTTGGACCGTGACGGGCGGTGTCGGTCACAAGTTCAACGATCAATGGAGCGGCGCGGCAAGCCTGACCTGGGACCGTGGTACCAGCCACGGCTACGGCAACCAGACCGACACCTGGACGCTGGGAACCGGCGTATCCTACTCGCCGACCGAAAACGTTGAACTGAGGCTCGCTGGCGCCATTGGCCTTTTGACAAGCGGCAGCTCGGTCGGTGAGGACGTGAAATACGATTTCGGCAATGACATCGTCAGCGCCATTTCCACCTCGCTGAAGGTCAAGTTCTGATTGTCTCAAGACAATGCAAAAGCCCGGTGTTCGCATCGGGCTTTTTTGTATGCGCGTGGCGCGTGAAGAAAGATCAGCCTTGACTTCAAGTCTTGTGCGGTATGCGTGAGACTGGTCGCGGGACGGCGGCTGGAACTCATCCCGCCTGCGTTGGTTTCCTGGCCTGAGAATTTCAATGGCGCCAGCCGAAAATACTGTGTTTCCGGCATCACGTTTTGTGACGATTCAGCAACACATTCTTTCTATAGTCCGTGACGGCCTGCTGGCGGGCGATTGTGTCTATTTCCCGCCACAAACTGGGAGCACCGATAGCCTTGACAAACGTGCCGGTAAGTTTTGAGCATGCGGCGTTTGAGGTAAGATGAGTCATCACGGTTTCGAAAAAATCCATACCTCCCATGATGTTACCTGGCTTCGGAACGGCTTTTCGGGGCTGTTTGGCAGGTCAGACATGTGCGGGGCGGATGGGACGACCGGGACAGGCCGCAGTCTTGCCGGAAACGCTGATTACTGTTTCGAATATGCCGGTATGGACGGCGCTTTCGGCAGGGGCTCATTTGGAACTTGCATGGACCGGCTCTTGGGTTTGAACGGAAGAAATAGACTATCATGCTGATACGCGGTTACCGGTCGTTGACGTTTCTTGTTTTGAGTGTTGCGCTCGCGCTTTCCGCTGAGCACCGGATGGCTTATGCGTTCGATCCGAATGCCGGCGTTACCAAGGAATCGGGGCCTTTCGCCCTCTTCAAATTCGGTTTTTCCGCCTACAAGAACGGCCGCAAGGACGAGGCGGTCGAAGCCTACCGCTATGCTGCCGAAAAGGGCCATACGGGCTCCCGCTGGGCACTCGCCAACATGTACGCCTATGGCGACGGCGTTGCTGAAAACGACCTGGAAGCCTTCAAGATCTACAACGAGATCGCCGAGAAGGGCGTCGAGCCGGGTTCCGAGGATACCGGTTATTTCGTCAATGCGCTGATTTCGCTGGCCGGTTATTATCGCCGCGGCATCCCCGACAGCCCCGTCAAAAGCGACCTCAGCCAAGCGCGCCAGCTCTATTTTCAAGCCGCCTCCACCTTCGGTGTTCCCGAGGCGCAGTTTCAGCTTGCGAAAATGCTTCTCTCCGGCGACGGAGGCAGCGTCAATGTCCAGCAGGCAAAGAAATGGCTCAACCGCGCCCGCAAGAACGGCCATGCCGGTGCCATGGGCGTGTTCGGCAATGTGATCTTCCAGGAAGGCCAGACGGCGCGTGGGCTGGCCTACATGACCGCGGCGCTTGACCAGTGTACCCCCAAGGAAAGGCCCTGGCTGCAATCCCTGCAGGAGCAGGCCTTCTCGATCGCGACCGAAGACGACCGCCGCAAGGCCGTCGCCATGTCACACAACATTCATCTCGACAGCGATAGCGATTGAGCCGTCCGGGCGTCAGGCCGCAAAATTGAAGTGCGCTGCCACCGGCACGTGATCGGACGGTTTTTCCCAGGCGCGCACGTGCTTTTCGACATTCGTCGAGACCAGTCTGTCGGCCGCTTCCGGCGACAGCATTAGGTGATCGATGCGGATTCCAAAATTCTTTGGCCAGCAACCGGCCTGATAGTCCCAGAATGTATAGAGCGGTGCTGCATCCGTCGTTGAACGGACGGCATCGGTAAATCCCAGATTTTCGAGCCGGCGGAATGCCTGGCGCGTGCGCGGCTGGAACAGCGCGTCGTTCTGCCAGACCTTGACGTCCCAGCAATCATGCGGCTCGGCGATAACGTTATAGTCTCCAGCGAGGATCAACGGCTCTTCCAGGGCAAGCCGGCTCTCTGCAAACGCGCTCAGGCGCTCCATCCAGGACAGTTTATAGGGGTATTTTTCCGTTTCGACCGGATTGCCGTTCGGCAGATAGATCGAGCACACGCGGATTGCGCCGCCAGTGACGGAAAATACGCCCTCGATGAACCGCGACTGCTCGTCCGCTGCGTCGCCGGGCAAACCGCGATTGATTTCATCCGGCTGCAGCTTCGACAGGATGGCCACGCCGTTGAAGCCCTTCTGGCCATGTGTTTCGACATGATAGCCAAGCGCCTCGATCTCGGCCCGCGGAAAGCCTTCGTCCATCGTCTTGATTTCCTGGAGGCAGACGATGTCGGGCTGCGATTCCTTTAGCCAGGCCACGAGAACGTCGATGCGGGCCCGAACGCCGTTGATGTTCCAGGTAACGATTTTCATGCAGGGGACGTCCTTTTGTCTGGCGGCGCAAAGGCCAGCTTACCTTGTAGCGCCAGCGGATTTTTTTGACAAACCCGATACGGGCGAAAGACATGTGGACAGCGGCCGAATTGCTTCCTGATCCGGGCCCGTTATAGTTCGCCCTATGATTGATATGCTGACAACCTATTGGCCGCACATTCTGGCGGCGCTCTCCATAATCCTTGGCGTTCCGGCTGCCATTCACGCGACGATGACCAAGGATGAGGTGCGTTCGGCGCTCGGCTGGGTGGGGGTGATTCTTCTCTCGCCCATCGTCGGCGCGCTGATCTATGCGATAGCCGGTATCAACCGCATTCGCCGCTCTTCGATCGGGCAGCAGCGATCGCTGTTCCGCGAGCGGGGACCGGACGCCATGGGCAAGTTCGATACGTCCAGCACGGTGGTCGCCGAGCGGTTCGGCCAGCGGTTCGGCGCGATGAAACTGCTCGGGGATCGCGTCAGCCGGCATCGCATGTGTGGCGGAAACGGCATCACGATGCTCGAAGGCGGCGACACGGCTTACGCGATGATGCTGCAGCAGATTGCCGGTGCTGCGCGTTCCATTCTTCTCGAGACCTATATTTTCGATCGCGATCCCATTGGCCTGCGATTTGCCGATGCTTTGATTGCCGCTGCCAAACGTGGCGTCACCGTGCGGGTGCTGATCGACGCCGTTGGTGCCCGCTATTCGGTGCCAAGCATCGTCGGTTATCTGGAGGCTGGCGGCGTCACCGCCAAGGTCTTCAACGGCAACATCATCATGGGGCTGCGGCTGCCCTATGCCAACCTGCGCACCCACCGGAAGATCCTGGTCATTGACGGTTCTGTCGCCTTTACCGGCGGCATGAACATCCGGTCGGGTTTTACGGGCGAGTTTGCGGGTGAAGAGCAGGCGCGCGACACGCATTTTCGCGTCACCGGTCCGGTTGTTGCCGATCTCTTCCAGGTCGCATCGGAGGACTGGCAGTTTGCCAGCCGCGAAGCGCTGGACGGCGAGGCGTGGCAAATCACGTCTGCGCCGTCCCAGCAGAAGCCCGCCATGCTGATGCGGGCCGTGCCCTCCGGACCCGACCGCGCCAACGAATCCAACCACAAKATGATGATGGGGGCCTTTTCCGTCGCCAGGCGCAATATCCGCATCATGTCACCGTATTTTCTGCCCGACCGGGAGCTGATCAGTGCACTCGTCACGGCGGCGATGCGCGGGGTCGAGGTCGATATCATCGTGCCAGCCGTCAACAACCTGGTGCTGGTGGACCGCGCGATGACCGCGCAGTTCGACCAGACCTTGAAGGGCGGATGCCGCATCTGGCGTTCCACCGGCGCCTTCAACCACTCCAAGCTGATGACGGTCGATGACCGCTGGGCCTATGTCGGCTCCTCCAACCTCGACCCGCGCTCGCTGCGGCTCAATTTCGAGATCGATCTGGAGGTCCTGGACGCCGGTTTTGCCAGCGCCGTCGGGCAACGGCTACAGGCCGTGTTGAGCAATGCCAAGCCGGTGACACTGGCCGACCTGCGCGCCAAGCCGTTTACCACGCGGCTGCTCAACAAGATATTCTGGCTGGGGTCGCCCTATCTTTAAAGCATGTTGCGCAAACGTGTTCAGCGGTTTTGCGATAACGACATGCGTCAAATCAAAGACCTAAAGCGCAAGAAGCGAATCTGAAAGATCGCGACACGCTTTAGGGGATGCGCTGCCGTCAGACCGAGAAGCTTGTGCCGCATCCGCAGCTTGCAACGGCGTTCGGGTTCTTGATCTGAAATGACTGGCCGAGCAGGTTATCGACGAAATCGATTTCGGAGCCGCTCATATAGACCAGCGACAGACTGTCGATCAGAACCTTGGCTTCGCCTTTTTCCAGAATAAGGTCGTCTTCGTCGGCATCGCCAACCAGATCGAACTTGTAGGAAAAGCCGGAACATCCGCCGCCTTCGACCGAAACGCGCATGGCCTTCTTCTCGGTATCCGATTTCAGGATCACGGCAATGCGTTTTGCCGCCGAGTCCGAGAGAGTTACAGTTTCTGCAGTCATATCTACCTCCTGCCGGGGTCAAGAACCGGAGAGATTCGCTGTTTACGTCGCCCGCTGCCCAAAAAGTGCCGACAGACGGAAAGGATCGGCTGCGCGGCAAATCCTTGTTTTCATTCAAGGTCAGGAGCGATTTCCACTCGGTGCTTTCCTGCAGCGCCCACTATAGGTATGAAGGGTTTGATACCGCGTCAATGGGATGCTGAACGGGAAATGACATTGGACAGACATGCGCTTGGTTTCGGTGCTGGTGAACGCGCGATTTTTGCTTCGAACCCATGGGCGAGCCGCGGGCGGCTCTATCCTGAAACCAGCAGCCCGACGCGCTCCGATTTCCAGCGCGACCGCGATCGCATCGTTCACACGACGGCCTTCCGCCGGCTGAAGCACAAGACCCAGGTCTTCATCGCCGCCGATGGCGATCACTATCGCACCCGGCTGACCCATACGATCGAAGTGGCGCAGATCGCCCGCGCGCTGGCGAGAGCCCTGCGGCTGGACGAGGATCTCGCCGAGGGTGTCGCCCTGGTTCATGATTTTGGACACACGCCGTTTGGCCATACCGGCGAGGATGCGCTGCACGAGATGCTGGCGCCCTATGGCGGCTTCGACCACAATGCGCAGTCACTGCGGATCGTCACCAAGCTTGAGCGCCGCTATGCCGAGTTCGATGGCCTCAACCTGACATGGGAGAGCCTGGAGGGACTGGTCAAGCACAATGGACCGCTTGTGGCTGCAAACGGCGAGGGTACGCGCGGGCCGGTGCCCCAGCCCATTCTCGACTATTGCGCGCTGCACGATCTGGAGCTGGCAAGTTTTGCGAGCCTTGAGGCGCAGGTGGCGGCGATTGCCGACGATATCGCCTACAACACCCATGATATCGATGACGGATTGCGGTCCGGCTATCTGACCTTCGACATGCTGGAGGAAATTCCCTTCCTCGCCGGCCTGATGCGCGAGGTCGGCGACCGGTATCCGGGGCTCGAAGCCAGCCGCTTCACCCACGAAATCATGCGCCGCCAGATCACCGCGATGGTGGAGGACGTGATTACCGTTGCCCAGAGCAATCTCAAGGATATCCGCCCGGCAAGCGCTGCTGACGTGCGCAATGCGGGCAGGGTGATCGCCACCTTCTCCGATGCCATGTTTGCGACCGACCAGCAGATCAAGAAGATGCTGATGATGCGGATCTACCGCCATCCGGAGGTCATGCGGGTGCGCAAGGACGCGGCCCTGATCGTCACCGATCTCTACAAGGCCTTCATGGCCGATCCGCGTGAAATGCAGAAGCATTACTGGATCGACCAGATTCCCGGCATGGCAGAACCGGCCAAGGCACGCCATGTCGGCGACTACCTGGCCGGAATGACCGATACCTATGCGATCGCCGTGCATAGGCGCTTGTTTGACCATACCCCTGATTTGCGGTAGTCACCGCGCCGGTCGGCGGCAGCAGCGAGAATATCGGGCTGCCATTGACGTGAACGATATTAACGCGGCCTCGCGCCTTCGGGCGGAGCTGACGGATGGGTGCCATGAATCTCTTCACTGACTTCGGATCAAGAATTAAAAACGTGCTGGAAGCGCTTGATATCGTGCGCGAAAACCGATCAGAACTGGATTTCAGCCGAATCAGCGTGGAATCGCCGCGCGATGCCAGCCATGGCGATGTCGCGACCAATGCGGCGATGGTGCTGGCCAAGCCGCTGGGCACCAATCCGCGGGCACTGGCCGATCAGATCGTCGCCAAGCTGAAGGAAGATCCGGAAGTTGCCGGTGTTTCCGTGGCCGGTCCCGGCTTCATCAACGTCAAGCTGTCGATTGCCTACTGGCAGAAGCTGCTGAAGGTGATCGTCGCCGAAGGCACCGAATATGGCAAGAGCGCAATCGGCACCGGCCGCAAGGTCAATGTCGAATATGTCTCGGCCAATCCGACCGGTCCGATGCATGTCGGTCACTGCCGTGGCGCCGTCGTCGGCGACACGCTTGCCAACCTGCTTGAGTTTGCCGGTTACGATGTGATCAAGGAATATTACATCAACGATGCCGGTTCGCAGATCGACACGCTCGCCCGGTCCGCCTTCCTGCGGTACCGTGAGGCGCTGGGTGAAAAGATCGGCGAAATCCCGGCAGGTCTCTATCCCGGCGATTATCTCGTTCCCGTCGGGCAGTCGCTTGCCGATGAATTCGGCACGAGCCTCAGGATCATGCCGGAAGACAAGTGGATGCCGCTCGTCAAGGAGCGCACCATCGCTGCGATGATGGTGATGATCCGCGAGGATCTGGCTGCCCTCAACGTCCATCACGACGTCTTCTTCTCCGAGCGCACGCTGCATGCGGACGGTGCAGCGCGCATCCGCAACGCCATCAACGATCTCACCTTCAAGGGGCATGTCTACAAGGGCGCGCTGCCGCCGCCGAAGGGCCAGTTGCCGGAAGACTGGGAGGACCGGGAGCAGACCCTGTTCCGCTCGACCGAAGTCGGCGACGATATCGACCGGCCGCTGATCAAGTCGGATGGCTCCTATACTTACTTTGCCRCCGACGTTGCCTATTTCAAGGACAAGTTCGACCGCGGCTTCAACGATATGATCTATGTGCTCGGCGCCGACCACGGTGGTTACGTCAAGCGCCTGGAAGCTGTTGCACGCGCCGTCTCCGGCGGTGCGTCGAAACTGACGGTGCTGCTGTGCCAGCTGGTCAAGCTCTATCGCGACGGCGAGCCGGTGAAAATGTCGAAACGGTCCGGCGATTTCGTCACGCTGCGGGATGTCGTTGAGGAAGTCGGCCGCGATTCCGTGCGGTTCATGATGATCTATCGCAAGAGTTCTGAGCCGCTGGACTTCGATTTCGCCAAAGTGACAGAACAGTCGAAGGATAACCCGGTCTTCTACGTGCAGTATGCTCACGCGCGCTGCATGTCGGTTTTCCGGCAGGCGGGCGAGGCTTTCCCGGACATCGATTTCGCCACCGTCGATCTCGCCGGTGCCATCGAAGGTAACATCTCTGATTCGAACGAACTGCAGCTGGTTGCCAAGCTTGCAGAATATCCGCGCGTCATCGAGGCGGCGGCACTGTCTCATGAGCCTCACAGGATCGCGTTTTACCTCTATGATCTTGCCAGCGCCTTCCATGCGCACTGGAATAAAGGTAAAGATGCTCATGAATTACGTTTTGTTAACGATAAAAATGGAGAATTGACCATTGCCAGACTTGGGCTGGTGCGTGCTGTCGCCTCGGTGCTGAAGTCGGGCCTGTCTATTACAGGCACCGCAGCCCCGGATGAGATGCGATAGTATTGTCACCATTTCCCCACAATGCACTGGCAATGACTGGCGAGTAAGTTGTGAGTGGAGCGCATGGCAGACAAACAATTGGCACGAAGCGGGACTGCGGAATTCGACGTATTGGCGGATGATGATCCATTGGCCGAACTCGCCCGTATTGTCGGCTATGACAATCGCCCTGCGGTCCAGCAACTGCAGGAACTCGAGCGGCATCGCGAGATGGTTAGCAGGGAGCCTGTGCTTCCTGAGCCGGATCTCGATCTCGAAGGCGAGTTGCTGCGTGAGTTCGATTTTTACGATGCGCCGCAGGCGGCTCCGGCTATTTCCGTTTCGGAGCCGGTCCGCGTCGACGAGCCCGGTTTCTCTGCGCCGCTCGATGAGGAATACCAGGTTGCTCCTGCTCATGCCTCTGATCAGCCTGTCATCGAGTATCAGGCTGCAGAAATCGCCGAGCCTGCCATCGATGCGGTCACGCCAGCCGCAAGCATCGAGCCGGTTGCCGTCGAACAGCCGGTTTTCGAGCAGTACGCTCCCGTCGAGGTGAGTGCCCACGAGCCATCCTTGGCAAGCTCCTGGCAGCAGGAGCCGGAGGCGATTGTCCCGGACGTCAGCGGTGGCTGGGCGGTCGAGCCGTGGAGCGCGCCGGCCTTTGACGGCGCGGACCTGGAGCGTGAACTCGAACTGTCGATCGGCTATGACGACGCTGAGGCCGAAACGGCTGAGATGCAAGCCGAGCCGGTACAGGCACCTCGTTTTGAGCCGGAACCGGATTTTTTGGCGGCCCCCCTTCAGTCTGACGCTTCCAATGCTTTGCCCGTATTCGAGGCCCTGGTTGTATCGGAGCCGGTAGAATATTCCCAGTCCGAAGCCGCGCAGCCTGTCGCCGAAGCAGACACTCAGGTGCAGGACGAACTGCCGGAGTGGCAACCTGCGCCGGCACCCGTCTCGGGCGACATCGTCATTTCTCCGGCCGACGCGCAGGGCATCGATGCCCTTTTGGCCGATATCGAGCGTTTTCCGGTTCCGCCAAAGGCAGAGGTGAAGGCTGCCTCTCCGGCGGAAACGGCGCGCAAGGTCAACTACCCCTTCACGCCGACGTTTAGCCGCGCGACACCGGTCGCCTCGAACGGTGGGGCTTCGTCTCAGAAAGCATACGCCACACCGCTGGCTGCAGCCGTCGTCGCTGCGCCGGTGACGGCGGCAGTCGCTGAAGTCGCCAATCAACCGGCGGAAATGCCTGTTGAACCGGTGGCAATTGAAGCCGCTGCTGCCTTGAAGCCGGCCGTCAATGCCGAGCCGGATTTCGATCTCGACACGTTCGAGCTGGATCTTTCCGGTATCGATCTGGATATCGACCCTTCGGAATTTGAACCGGCCGCGCAAGAGAGCGTCCTTGCGCCTGCCGAGCCCGCTGTTGCCGAACAGGTCATCGCTGCTGTCGCTGCCCCTGTGCTCGACAGTCCGGATGCCGCTGAGGAGATCAGTGAAGAGCCGGAAAGCGTCTTGCCTTTCGATCCGTCGATGATCGCCGAAACGGAAGAAAGCCTGACGACGATCGCCGATCTCAATGTTCCGCAATTGCCCGTTGTCGAGCAGGAACGTCCGGCTGTCCATCATCCGGATTACGATCTCGACATCGACGCTGAAATGGCGCAGCTTTTTGGAACGCCGAGCCGCACTGCGCAGAGCGTCGACCGCGGTGCCCATGCGGCGCAGCCTGCTGCACCGGCCCAATCTTCCGGTGCGCGCGTCGAAGAAGACTTCGATGAGTTCGAAAAGGCCATGGAAGAGGATTTCCGGCTGTCTCTGACCCAGCCGCAGGACACGGACCCGTCTTCCGATCGCCTGGCCGTCGGTTCTGGCTATGCGGCCAACAATGATTTTGAGGAAGAGCGTCGCGGTTCGGGACGGCGGCGTTTGGCGCTGCTTGCCGCAACCGTTGCCGGTCTGGCGATCTTTGGTGGCGTCGGGGTCTATGCCTTCATGGGCGGTACCGGCTCGTCACTTACCGGCGGAGAGCCGAAAATTATCCTCGCCGACAAGTCGCCGGTGAAGATGGTGCCGGTGGAGAAGGGCGGCAAGACCGTCCCGAACCAGGACAAGGCCGTTTACGACCGTGTCGCCGGTGCACAGGACACGACTCCGCAGCAGGGTACGCTGGTCTCCTCCACCGAGGAGCCGGTCGATGTCGTTCAGCGGACGCTGACGCCGGAAAATCTGCCTCTGGAGGGCGCCGACGACGAGCTGCCCGGCGTGACGCCGGTGAATGACGACGGCGGCGACCGGCTTTTGCCGGATGGACAGACGGCGGACAGCGCCACCGCCGATGGCGAACAGTCGCCGGCCGTGTCGCCGCGCAAGGTTCGCACGATGATCGTCAAGCCGGATGGCACGCTGGTTGCCCGCGAAGAGCCCGCAGCGCAGCCTGACGTGAACGTGGCCTCGACAACAGAGGTCGCTGCCAACAGCACCGAACCGCAGGTCAAGATGGTCAAGACGACGCCGGTGATGCAGACGGCATCGACGCCGAAGCCAGTAACCGGACAGCCTGCCGAGCAAGGGCAGAAGAGCGCACTTGCCGAAGCCGCCGATACGACGGTCGAGGAAACGGCGCCGGTTCGCCCGGTCAAGACGACGGCGGTTGCCGACGATGCGCAGACGCCTGCGGCCGCTGAACAGAAGGTTGTCGATACGTTCAAGACCACTCCGGCCACAGCGGACAAGACCGCTACGGCCACAGCGGAGCCTGCTGCCGAAGCCAAACCGGTCGAGACGGCTTCGATCGCTCCCGGCGCTTACGTGATCCAGATCGCGTCGCTGCCGTCCGAAGCCGAAGCGCAGAAGTCCTACAAGACGCTCTCCGGCAAGTTCAGCAGTGTCATCGGCGGCAAGGGTGTCGATATCAAGAAGGCGGAGATCGCCGGCAAGGGGACCTATTACCGGGTTCGCATCCCGGCCGGTTCGCGCGACGCAGCCAACGCGATGTGCACCCAATACAAGAGCGCCGGCGGCAGTTGCCTTGTGACGCGATAGTCGAGACGCGATAGTCCGGTTCTTTCCCAATAGACAAACAAAAGCGCGGCGAAACGGCCGCGCTTTTTCGTTTCTTGAGACGCGTGTGGGGCTGCAATAGCTGTGAATGATTGGACACGGTTTTGAAACTGGGATTCGCCTTGCGCGAGCCAGCGACTATGATCTCACCATGACCGAATCAAAAGCATTCATTTCGGGCTGCAAAGGCCTGACCATCACCCCGGACGAAAAAGCTTTCTTTGCAGGCGAGCGTCCGTGGGGCTTCATTCTTTTCGGACGCAATATCGGCGAGCCCAACCAGATCGCCGATCTGACGGCGTCGTTGCGCGACAGTATCGGCAATCCCGATGCGCCGGTGCTGATCGACCAGGAAGGCGGCCGCGTCCAGCGCATCCGTCCACCGATCGTGTCGCAATATCCGAATGGTGCCGCGATCGGCGAAATCTATCGCCGGGACCCGGAGCAGGGGCTGCGCGCCGCCTGGCTGATGTCGCGGCTGCATGCCTTCGACCTGATGCGGTTCGGCATCACCATCGATTGCCTGCCTGTCCTTGACGTTCCGATCGAAGGCAGCAGCGACGTCATCGGCAATCGTGCCTATGGCTATGATCCGCGCGCCGTTGCCGCGATCGGCGCTGCTGCAGCTGCCGGCCTCAAGGCGGGCGGCATGCTGCCGGTGATGAAGCATATGCCCGGTCATGGCCGGGCCTTCGTCGATTCCCACCACAAGCTGCCGGTGGTCGATGTTTCCTTCGATGAATTGGCCAACAGCGACTTCCTTCCCTTCGTTGCGATGAAGGACGAGCTGATGGGCATGTCGGCGCATATCGTTTTCACCGCCATCGATCCCGGCAATCCCGCGACGACGTCTGCCAAGGTGGTGCGCGAGGTTATCCGCGGCCATATCGGTTTTGACGGCTTGCTGATGTCCGACGATGTGTCGATGAATGCGCTGGCGGGCGATATCGAGGCGCGGTCACGCGGTATTATTGCAGCCGGACTCGATCTGGTGTTGCATTGCCATGGCATCATGGATGAAATGCATCAGGTGGCGCGCGCCGTTCCGGTCATTTCCGGTGATACGCTGCGCCGCGTCAAGGCGGTAGAGGCCGGCTTTGCCAAGCCCGACACCGCCGACGAGGCAGCGCTGCGGGACGAATTTAACGGCATGCTGGCCATCGCATAGGAGGCATGAACTGATTTCAGGGACAGGCAATCGTGAGTAACGCCGGCGACATGCAGAAAAAACCGGCGACAAGGGCGCCGATGGACCCGCTGTGGCAGGATAACCCCTCTGATCGCGGCCTGCATGAAGAAGAACTGGTTGTCGATATCGCCGGCTTTGAAGGGCCGCTCGATCTTCTGCTGCACCTCGCCCGAAACCAGCGAGTCGATCTCTCCCGCATTTCCGTGCTTGCGCTTGCCGAGCAGTATATCGCCTTCATAGAGCGCGCCCGCAGCATCCGGCTTGAGCTTGCCGCCGATTATCTGGTGATGGCGGCGTGGCTGGCATTTCTGAAATCCCGGCTGCTCATCCCCCAGCAGGCAAAGGACGAGGGGCCGTCAGGCGAGGAAATGGCCTCGGCTCTGGCTTTCCGCCTCAAGCGCCTTGAAGCCATGCGCGAGGCCGCAACGCGGCTGATTAACCGCAACCGGCTCGGCCGCGATGTTTTTGCGCGCGGTGCGCCGGAACATATCCCGGTCGAAAAGAAATCCGCCTTCGAGGCATCGCTCTACGATCTGCTCAATGCCTATGCTTCGCTTCGCCAACGCGAGGCAGTTATGCAGGTGACTATCGAGAAGCGGCAGGTCTGGTCGCTTGCGGATGCCCGGCTTGTCCTTGCCCGGTTGATCGGCGAGATGGCCGACTGGACAGCGCTTGATCATTTCCTGTTGCGATACATGACGAGTCCCAAGGAGCGCGCCACGGCGATTGCCAGCTCCTTTGCTGCCTCGCTCGAAATGGTGCGGGAAGGGCGTCTCGAAATCCGTCAGGACGGTGCGTTTTCGCCGATCTACCTGCGCCAGGGACCGAACAAGCTGACGGCCGAGGTGCTGGCGGATATGGAGGCGGGGCGTGATTGATCCGCAAGAGCGCCTGCCAGGCGTGATCGAGGAGCAGGATGACGCAGGCCCAACCGAAGCGGTGCTGGATCCGAGGATCGAACTGGAAGCCGAACGCATTGCCGAAGCGCTTGTCTTCGCATCGGCCCAGCCGGTCTCCGAAGGTTACATCGCCTCCCGGCTGCCAAGAGGCGCCGACGTGCCACGCATCATGGCACGGCTGAAATCCATCTATGCCGGGCGCGGTGTCAATCTGCTGCAGGTCGCCGATCATTGGGCATTCCGTACTGCAGCCGATCTCTCCTTCATCGTCCAGACCGATGAGAACGAGGTGCGCAAGCTGTCGCGGGCCGCCCTCGAAGTGCTGGCCATCATTGCCTATCATCAGCCGGTGACGCGCGCCGAAATCGAGGATATTCGCGGCGTTCAGACCTCCAAGGGTACGCTGGACGTTTTGATGGAGGCGGGCTGGATCCGCTTTCGCGGCCGCCGCCGGACGCCCGGCAGGCCGGTCACATTCGGCACGACGCGCGATTTCCTCGACCATTTCGGCCTGGAGGAACTGCGTGATCTGCCCGGCCTTGAGGAGCTGAAGGGGGCAGGGCTGTTGTCCGGCCGCATTCCGGCGAATTTCCAGATTCCCGTGCCGCTCGGCGACGACGGTTTTGGCGACGACGAAGATCCGATCACGCAGCTCGACCTCGAAGAACTCGGCCTCCTGCCACCGTCGGGTGGGGACGGCGACTAGGGATGCAACTTTTCCGCATTCCTTCCATGGTCTCCTGCCTACGCCCCGTGAATTTCCGGGCAGAAAGCGTGGAAAGTCCGGATATTCATGCGGTTGGCTGTATCTCCGCCGCAGTCTCGGTATAAGGATTGCGCGACGGGCACCTTTCCGCTAACGAGCGAAATAGATTGCTGTTTGAAAAAGATGGTTGAACATCTTAAATCGGGGTAACAGGTTTCAAGGGAGTAAGAATATGGGTTCCTTTAGTATCTGGCATTGGCTGATCGTTCTGGTCGTGGTCCTGCTGTTGTTCGGCCGTGGCAAGATCCCGGAACTGATGGGTGACGTTGCCAAGGGCATCAAGAGCTTCAAGAAGGGCATGACCGACGACGACGCATCGACCGCCGACAAGGGCGTCGACGGCAAGACGGTCGAACACAAATCCGACGAAGTCCGCTGATCATGCATTTTGTTCAGGGCCTGACCCAACGGGGCAGGCCCTGCCGCCTTCGGTTTTGTGGAGTTGCCAGGAATGCTTGATGTCGGCTGGACCGAGCTGGTCGTTATTGCCATCGTTCTGATTATCGTGGTCGGCCCGAAGGACCTGCCGCCGATGCTGCGGACCTTCGGCAAGATGATGACGAAGATGCGCGGCATGGCGAACGATTTCCGCCAGCAATTCGACGAAGCACTCAAGGAAGCGGATCTCGATGACGTTCGCAAAACCTTGAGTGACGCGCAGAAGCTCAACCCGGCGCACAGCATTCGCGAAGCAATGAACCCGCTTCGGCAGATGGGCAACGAGATCAAGGCTGATCTGCAGAAGGCGACGGCAGTCGATACCAAACCCAAGGAACCGGTCATGCCGGCGCCTGCGGAAGCGGCTGCTTCGCAGGAACAACCGAAAACCGATCCGGTTGCCACAGCTGCGATTGCATCTGCGGCAAAGCAGATGGAGCGCGCAACGGAGGCTGAAAAACCGAAGGCCAAGCGGGTTTCCAAGCCGAAGACGGCCGTGGCGGACGCCGCCGTCGCTCAACCGGTAAAGACGCCGGCGAAAAAGGCAAAGGCCGTTGCGTCCGACGGTGAAAAGCCAAAGGTCAGCAAGGTGGCTGCCAAGACGACCAGGAAAAAAGGTGACGCATGAGCGGCGAGATTGAAGACAAGCCCCAGCCGCTGATGGCGCATCTGATCGAATTGCGCGCGCGCCTGATGTGGGCTGTTGGGGCGTTCTTCGTGGCGTTTCTCGTCTGCTTTTACTTCGCCAAGGGTATCTTCAATATTCTTGTCCAGCCCTTCAAATGGGCTGTGGAGTGGGCCGGTCTTACGCATCGTTCGGTCGAGTTGATCTACACGGCACCGCAGGAGTTTTTCTTCACGCAGATCAAGGTGGCGATGTTCAGCGCGCTGGTGATCGCCTTTCCGGTGATCGCTTCGCAGGTCTACAAATTCGTAGCGCCCGGGCTTTACAAGAACGAGCGTGCTGCTTTCCTGCCGTTCCTGATCGCATCTCCCCTCCTTTTCATCATGGGCGGCTGCCTGGTCTATTTCTTCTTCACACCGATGGTCATGTGGTTCTTCCTGGCCATGCAGCAGGATGGCGGCGAGGGGCAGGTGTCGATCCAGCTTCTGCCCAAGGTGTCTGAATATCTGAGCCTGATCATGTCGCTGATCTTCGCCTTCGGCCTGGTATTCCAGCTGCCGGTCATCACCACGCTGCTTGCGCGCGTCGGTTTCGTGACATCGCAGGGCCTGAAGGAAAAGCGGAAATATGCCATCGTCATCGCGTTCATCGCCGCTGCAATCCTGACGCCGCCCGATCCCGTGTCCCAGATCGGCCTTGCCCTGCCAGCGATCCTTCTCTACGAGATTTCCATCTACACGGCCCGACTCATCGAGCGGCAACGGGCACGCGACGCCGCGGCGCGCGAGGTTGCCGAGGCGGAAGAAAACGCCGGCTGATACGCAGGCGTATCAGCCGATGAGTTCGGGTTTCAGTTTTTACCAAGACCGATCAGGACCTGAACGACCATGCTTGATATCAAATGGATTAGGGACAATGCCGAAGCCCTGGACGCAGCACTTGCCAAGCGCGGTGCGGAGCCCCTGTCGGCTGCGCTGATTTCGCTCGATGAAAAGCGCCGTTCCCTCGTTCAGTCGCTGCAGGACATGCAGTCGCGCCGCAATGCCGCTTCCAAGGAAATCGGCGCTGCAATGGCGCAGAAGAACAGCGAACTCGCCGAAAAGCTGAAATCGGAAGTGGCTGAGCTGAAGACCACGATGCCGGCTCTCGAAGAAGAAAACCGGCTGACGGACGCCGCCTTGATCGAGGCGCTGTCGAGCATCCCGAATATTCCGCTCGACGATGTGCCGGTCGGCAGCGACGAACACGGCAATGTCGTCAAGCACAGCCACGGCCAGAAGCCGGGCTGGAATCACAAGGCGAAGGAACATTTCGAGATCGGCGAAGAACTTGGCTGGCTTGATTTCGAGGGCGCCGCAAAGATCGCGGGTTCGCGCTTCACCATCGTCAAGGGCCAGCTGGCGCGTCTCGAGCGGGCGCTCGGCCAGTTCATGCTCGATCTGCATACGAGCGAACACGGCTATCTCGAAGTCCAGCCGCCGCTGATGACCCGTGACGAAGCGATGTACGGCACGGGACAGCTGCCGAAATTCTCCGAGGATCTTTTCAAGACCACGGATGGCCGCTGGCTGATCCCGACGGCCGAGGTGCCGCTGACCAACATGGTGCGCGAGCAAATCCTTGAAGCCGACGTGTTGCCGCTGCGTTTCACGGCGCTGACGCCCTGCTTCCGCTCGGAGGCAGGCTCCGCCGGCCGCGATACCCGCGGCATGCTGCGCCAGCATCAGTTCAACAAGGTGGAACTGGTATCGATCACCGATGCGGAAAGCTCGATCGACGAGCACGAGCGCATGACGGCGTGTGCCGAGGAAGTGTTGAAGCGTCTCGGTCTGCATTACCGGGTGATGACGCTGTGCACCGGCGACATGGGCTTTGGCGCCCGCAAGACCTACGATCTGGAAGTCTGGCTGCCGGGACAGGACGCCTACCGCGAGATTTCATCCTGCTCGGTCTGCGGCGATTTCCAGGCGCGGCGGATGAACACCCGCTACCGGGTGAAGGACGACAAGGCCCTGAAATTCGCCCATACGCTGAACGGTTCGGGAACGGCTGTCGGCCGCGCCTTGATCGCCGTCATCGAAAATTATCTGAATGAAGACGGATCGGTAACCATCCCGGACGTATTGTTGCCCTATATGGGCGGCCTCACGAAGATCGAAAAGGCCGGTTGAGCCGCGTCTTGCGGCAGGGGTAGAGATGCGAATTCTGCTGACCAACGATGATGGCATCCATGCCGAAGGCCTTGCCGTGCTCGAACGGATCGCCCGGACGATCTCGAACGACGTCTGGGTGGTGGCACCGGAGACGGACCAGAGCGGCCTTGCGCATTCTCTGACCCTGTCGGAGCCGCTGCGCCTGCGGCAGATCTCGGAAAAGCACTTTGCGCTGCGCGGTACGCCGACTGATTGCGTCATCATGGCTGTGCGCAAGGTGCTCGACGTCAAGCCTGATCTCATCCTGTCCGGCGTCAATGTCGGCGCCAACATGGCCGATGACGTCACCTATTCCGGTACCATCGCCGGTGCCATCGAAGGGACGCTGCAAGGCATCCGTTCCTTTGCACTGAGCCAGGCCTACCGCCATACCGACGGTGGCGCCGTTCCCTGGGATGTTGTGGAAACACACGCGCCAAAGCTTTTGAAAAAGCTGATGAAGCTCGATCTGCCGGATGGCACATTCCTTAACCTGAATTTCCCGAACTGCCCGGCGGATGCCGTGACCGGTACCGAAGTGACCTGCCAGGGCAAGCTTGATTTCGGCCTGACGATCGACGAGCGCTCGGACGGGCGTGGTCATCCATACTTCTGGCTTCGTTTCGGCGAACGTTTCGGCGACTTCCGGGCTGGAACCGACATCCATGCGATCCGCGAGCACAAGATATCCGTGACGCCGTTGAAGCTGGACCTGACCGATTATACCGTGCAGGATCGGGTCGCCCGCGCGCTTCTCGACGGAGAGGCCGATTGAGCCCGCGCGTTATCGAGCAGGAAGGGTTTGCAGCTTTGGTGCTGCGCCTGCGGGCCGAGGGTATTTCCAACAAGGAACTGCTCAACGCCGTCGAGCAGACGCCGCGGACGATATTTACGCCGCCGCAGTACCAGGAGAACGCCTATTCGTCACGGCTCGTTCCGCTGGATTGCGGCGCGTTCATGGAGGGCTTCGATTTTGCGGTCCGGTTGCTCCATAGCCTCAACGTCAAGCCGGGCCAACGCGTCCTCGAAGTCGGAACCGGCAGCGGCTTTACTGCCGGCGTGATGGGGCGGATCGCCGAGCGCGTCCTGACCATCGAGCGCTACAAGACACTTGTCACCGGTGCCCAGCGAAACCTCGAAAAGGCCGGCATCCGCAATGTGATCGTCCGCCAGGCGGACGGCAGCGTCGGCCCGGCGGGTGAGGGCACCTTCGACCGTATTCTGGTCACGGCCGCCTTCTCCAGCCTGCCCCGTGTCTTCTCCGATCACCTCGTCTCCGGCGGCATTCTGATCGTGCCGATCATGATGAGCGAAACCGAATGCCGCATCGTCCGGCTGACGCGCACCGGCAGCCGGTTCGACCGCGAGGACCTGTTCGAGGCTCCGTATCTGCCGATCGTGCCGCAGCTCGCTTCCTTTCTCTAAATCTCCAAACGCCTGATTGGCAGCATCGGCGACTCTCGGGGCGGGACTCGGAAAGTCATCGTGTCAAAGCACTGATTCCGTTGCTGGTGACGGCAACGGAGCGTGGCTGCGCGCATGCCGTTTTGCCTGGCAGGCGATTTATCATTGCGAAAACAGGGTGTTAATTTTCCGTTAACCATAGTCAGTTTGACGCAAGCTTCGGGGCCTAACCGAAATCTGCGCACCAAAGTCACACAGATGGGCTGACCTCTGACCGGAAGCGTATGTGTCAGCTCTGTTCCAGGCGTCAAAACGCAGGAGACGGCAGATGCAGATCGCGAACCGATTGACCTCGGCAGCCGCCGGAGACGGCCTGAACAATCTTGCGGGCCGCGCGGCGGCGCAGGGCGTGTCGGGCAGCCGGGAAGACGGCAGCGCGGCGGTTTTGCCGACCGGCGGTTATGACCCGGCCTCGCGTGTCTCGCTGTCCGCAGAGGCTCTTCTGTTCCTTGGACGAACCAAGCGGGTTCAGGAAAAATACCCGGCACTGACGAAAGACGAGTGGAGCAACAGGCTGTCACCGCAGCTGGCCGCGCGCGAGTATCAGGCTTTCGGCAAATATAGCGAGACTGGCGATCACAAGGCCTATTATCGCGCCTTCATCGAATATTACGACAACCTGCGCCCGGAGGATCAGAACAGCCTGCGTTATTTCGGGACGCGCGATGCAGCCGTGGCCGGTTCACGCTCGGTGGAGTACAGCAATGAAAGCGGCATAGACGGCGGATCGGCGTTCCAGACGCTCGTCAGCGTTCTGCTGGACGCCGACAAGGTGCAGTCGGAATTGACTGTGACGCCGGACGCCGGCGGCATGATTACCGGCGACATGTTCGGTTGGGACACCGGCACGATCAGCTACGAAGATGTCTCGCAGACACGCAGCCCTGTGTCCGGGATCGAAAAGTTCTACCAGGAAAATTTCTAAGCGCTTGCCGCGTAAAGACTGCACATTTTTGACCTCATACATAACCGCTGCAAAGGCAGGGCAAGGCGAAAGCCTCTGCCAATGTCGAGGCGGTGCTTCTACGGCGCCGCGCGTCATTCATGACGCGCAAAGGTCGCTGTAGCACTTTAAGTTTGCTGCATAATTTTTTCTTAAATCGATTCCGGTTTAAGAAATTATGCAGCAGGTCTGGTGCGTGCCTGCGGGCTGTCCCGCCTGAGAATTGCCGGTGGTGTGATCCGGCACGGCCATCATGGTTATCAATTCATCAAAAAAGATGCATGCCGCTGGCGGCTTTAACTGCGCGGTAACTCTAATGCGCTTTAATCATTTTACACCGAGTTGCGTTCCAAGTGGGTAAAGTGTCATGCGTATGAGAGTTTCGTCGAGTGTGGGAAAGTCCGTTGTTCGCTTGGCTGCGGCGGTTTTGCTGGCAAGCGCTGCGACAGGGTGCAGCTCCGATGCGAGCCGCTTCGGTGGGCTTTTTTCGAGGTCCGATAATCTTACGACCAACTCAATCGCCAGCAGCAATGTGCCGGTCCCGCGCAGTGATGTGCAGGGCGGCGGCATGGCGGTTTCGCCCATGGTGGCGCCGGATAATCGTCAGGAAGCAGTCGATCAGCCGTTCCCTGATCCGGTGAATACGGCAAGCGCGCCGGTTTCGCGTGCTCGTGAAGCTTCCACGCCGATCAATGTTCAGCGTGTGGCACTTGCAGATCCGGCTGCAAAGGCGCGCGATACATCGCTGGCGCAGCCTTTCCCGAGCGTTCGCAATACGGCCAAGGCCGGCCAGAAGCTGAACGCCGACCCGGTCTCGACGGCGACGGCCTCCAAGGGTGGCTGGTCGACAGCCAATGCGCCTGCGGTCCTGTTGCGTCAGGGCGATACAGTCGCGACGCTCTCCAAGCGGTTCGGCGTGCCGGAGAAAGAAATCCTCAAGGCCAACGGACTGAAATCCTCGTCTGAGGCTGAGCCCGGCCAGCGCATTCTGATCCCGACCTTCGGTATCGCAGGAAGTGCTGCCAAGGCTGCTGCGTCCGACGCCGCCGCGAGCCTTGATGTCGACAAGCAGAAGAATACCCCGATCCAGCCGGACAGCCGCGACGTGGCTATCCTGCCGGGCCAGTCTCAGTCCCGTGAAAAGGGTGTCAACCGTACCGACATGGCCTCAGGCAAGCAGCCGGTTTCCGGCGACGGCAACGGTCAGGGCGGGACCTATACGGTCAAGGCCGGCGATTCCATCAACCGGATCGCCAAGGCAAACGGCGTGTCGGTGGATGCGCTGCGCAAGGAGAACGGCCTGACCAGCGCTGCAATCCGCATCGGCCAGACGCTGAAAATTCCAGGCGGCAAGGCATCGGCTACCGATCAGGTGGTGACGGCTTCGGTTCCGAAGAAGGCCGATGAGAAGGTTGCCAAGGCCGACAGCACCAAGCCGGCCGAATATACGGCGCCGGTCGCCAAGCAATCGGTGGAAGTCGCCTCCAAGGAGGACACGTCCGAGCCGTCGCCGAAGGCAACAGGTATCAGCAAGTATCGCTGGCCGGTTCGCGGTGCGGTCATTGCCGGATACGGCGCCAATGTCGAAGGCAACCGCAACGACGGCATCAACATCTCGGTTCCCGAGGGCACGCCGATCAAGGCCGCCGAAAACGGTGTGGTCATCTATTCGGGCAGCAGTCTGAAGGAACTCGGCAATGCCGTTCTGGTTCGCCATGACGATGGTACGGTCACCGTCTACGGCAATGCGTCGGAACTGAAGGTCCAGCGCGGCCAGAAGATCCAGCGCGGCCAGACACTGGCAGCGTCCGGCATGAGCGGCACGGCATCGCAGCCGCAGGTGCACTTCGAGGTTCGCAAGAACGCCAGTGCGGTCAACCCGGCGACGTTCCTCGAGTAGTCTTGCACTGCCACCCTCATCAAAAGAAAAGCCCCGTTCCGGGGCTTTTCTTTTGCGTTCAGGTCAGGTCGATTTTCTTTTGCGTGCGGCCGGCGAGATCCTGGATGAATTGCCAGGCGACGCGGCCGGAGCGCGCGCCGCGCGTCGTGCTCCATTCCAGTGCGTCGGCGTGAAGCTGCTTGGGATCGCCTTCCAGCCCGAAATGGGCGGCGTAGCCGTCGATCATCGCCAGGTAGTCGTCCTGGCTGCATTTGTAGAAACCGAGCCACAGCCCGAACCGGTCGGACAGCGAGACCTTTTCCTCGACGGCCTCGGAAGGGTTGATCGCGGTCGACTGCTCGTTTTCCATCATATGCCGTGGCAAAAGGTGGCGGCGATTGGAGGTCGCGTAGAGCAGCACGTTTGCCGGCCGGCCCTCGATGCCGCCATCGAGCACGGCCTTGAGCGACTTGTAGGATGTGTCATCATGATCGAAGGACAGGTCGTCGCAAAAGACGATGACCGGTACCGGCGCGCTCTTGAGGATTTCCATCAGGGTCGGCAGCGTGGCGATATCTTCGCGGTGCACCTCGACCAGTTTCAGGCGGATGCCCGCATCTGCAGCGACGCTGGCATGAACCGCCTTGACCAGCGAGGACTTGCCCATGCCGCGCGCGCCCCACAGCAGCACGTTGTTGGCTGGAAAACCTTGTGCAAATCTCAGCGTATTGTCGAACAGGATATCGCGGACATGATCGACGCTCTGGATCAGCTTGAGCTCGACGCGGTTCGGCCTGGTCACCGGCTGGAGATGCAAGCTTTGGGGAGACCAGACGAAGCATTCTGCGGCGTCCCAATCGTTGACGGCGGGGGCTGGACCGGCGATCCGCTCAATGGCAGCCGACAGCTTGCGCATTTCGGCGATCAGAAGGTCGATTTTCGTGTCCTGCATGAGAGCTTCCCCGATGATGGCTATGGTTTTGGCTGCTGCATAATTCCTTAAATCGATTCCGGTTTCAGGAATCATGCAGCAAATTAAAGCGCTACAGCGACCTTTGCGCGTCATGAATGACGCGCGGCGCGGCAAGCGGCCGAACTGTCCGGTATCATGGCTGATCTAACGGTAAAAGGCGTGAAATCCAGTAGAAAGAGCTTCTCCTTAGGCCGATTTCATGTATGAGGCTGAAGGCAGAAGCCGGTTGGTCTGTTGTTGCATTGAAATCAGCCTTTCCTATATTCCGGCGATCCGAAACGCGGGCATCCGTCCGCAAACTGAATTCAAGGAGTGATTGATGTTCATTACCGAGGCATTCGCCCAGACGGCACCCGGCGCAAGCGCTGGCGGCGCTGATATTCTCATGTCGATTCTGCCGTTCCTGCTGATCTTCGTGGTGATGTACTTCCTGATCATTCGCCCGCAGCGCGCCAACATGAAGCGCCGCGAAGAACTGCTGAAGAACATCCGCCGCGGCGATCAGATCGTTACCGGTGGCGGAATTGTCGGCAAGGTGACGAAGGTCGTCGATGACAGCGAACTCGAAGTCGAAATTGCTGACGGCGTGAAGATTCGTGTGGTACGCAGTGGTGTATCCGAAGTCCGTGTGAAGGGCGAACCTGTCAAGGAGTAAGCTTGTAGGGAGGCCGGGCACACTGGTCACCTTGTAACGACGTATCTTTGAGAGCTTCATGCCGTATTTTTCCCGCTGGAAAACCATCATCGTCTGGCTCGTCGTGCTGTTCAGCATCCTGGTCGCGGTGCCGAATGCGGTACCGACCGCTACGCTGGATACCCTGCCGGACTGGCTTCCAAAGAAGCAGATGATGCTTGGCCTCGACCTTCAGGGCGGATCACAGATCACGCTGAAGGTCGAGCGGGACGATGTCGTCAAGTCCCGCCTCGAGGCTGCTATCAACGATGTCGGCACGCGCCTGCGCGCGGCCGGCATCGGTTATTCCGGCCTGTCGGGAACCGGGCAGGCGATCCAGCTTCGCCTTCGCGATCCGGCTGGGGCCGATGCCGCACGGGCGGCCTTGAAGCCGCTGACTGACCCGGTCAAGGGCGGCGGCCTTACGAAGGGCGACTTCAGCGAAGTGACTGTCGGGAGTTCCGCCGATGGTCTTTTGACGATCGATGTCACCAATGATGGCATCAGCCACGCTATCTCAACGACGCTCGACAGCGCGATCACCGTTCTGCACCGGCGTCTGACGGAGCTCGGATCCCAGCAGCCGAAGATCCGCAGGCAAGGTGGCGACAGGATCATCGTCCAGATACCCGGGCGGTATGATCCCGAGCAGGTCAAGTATATCCTCGGCCAGGCCGGAAAATTGTCGTTTCGCGGCATCGATATGTCCATGCCTGTCCAGGTTGCGGTCGACGGCCAGCCGCCGGTCAATTCGGAAGTCCTCTATTCAGCCGACGACCCGCCGATCGGCTACCTGCTGCGCCGCCAGCCCATTATCGACAATCGCGATATCATCGATGCCAAGTCGGCGATCAATGCCCAATCCGGCAATCCCGTTGTCAACCTCAGGCTTGGACCGGAAGGCACCGCACGCTTTGCGCAGGCAACGGCCGACAATTCCGGCACGACGATCGCCATTGTTCTGGACGGGGCCGTGATCGCCACGCCACTGGTGCGCAAGGCGATCACCGATGGCACCGTCCAGCTTGTCGCGGATATGAGCCCTGAGGGCGCTGACGACCTGGCGCTGGTGTTGCGCGCGGGAGCCTTGGCGACGCCGCTCACCGTTGTCGAGGAACGTTCGATCGGCGCCGGGCGCGGTGCGGATTCCATCCACTCGATCCTGTCGGCCGGCGCAATCGGCGCTATCCTCGTTATCGCCTTTATGCTGGGTTTTTACGGGCTCTTTGGCGCGGTTGCGAGCCTTGCCGTCGCTCTCAACGTCGTCATGATCATCGCGGTCTTGTCAGCCACGGGGCTGCCTTTGACGCTGCCGGGCATCGCCGGCATCGTGCTGACCATCGGCATGGCGGTCGATTCAAACGTATTGATCTATGAGCGCATCCGCGAAGAGGTGAAACATGGCCGCTCAGTCGGGGAAGCCATGCAATATGGATTCTCACGCGCTTTCGCCGCCATCGTCGATGCCAACATCACCACGCTGATTGCAGCGATCATCCTGCTTTTCCTCGGTACGGGTTCGGTCCGTGGCTTTGCCGTGACACTTGCCATCGGCATCGTCACCACGCTCTTCACCGCTTTTACCCTGACGAGGGTTATGCTCGAAATCTGGGTCGATCGCCGCCAGCCGACGGCGTTGCCGGACGGCATTCGCACCGGCATATTCGATGGCGCCGCCTTCCGGTTCATGGCGATCCGCAACTACGTCTTCTCGCTGACGGCCCTCTTGTCCGTTGTCAGCATGCTTTTGTTTGGTGCGCTCGGCATCAATCTCGGCATCGATTTTTCCGGTGGTTCGGTTATCGAGCTGAAGGCGCGCGAGGGCAATGCCGATATCGAGGACATTCGCGGGCGCCTCTACGAACTTAACATCGGGGACGTGACGGTGAAGCCGTTCGGTTCGCCGCAGGATGTCGTGGTGCGGGTGCATTCGCGCGACGGTGGCGAGAATGCCGAGCAGACGTCGGTGATCATGATCCGGGGCGAGCTTGAGGATCAATACGAGTTCCGCCGGGTTGAAGTTGTCGGGCCATCGGTTTCCGGCGACCTGACCACGGCGGCGACCATTGGCGTGCTGGCCTCGCTTCTGGCAGTCCTGATCTATATCTGGGTCCGGTTCGAGTGGCAGTTTGCCGCCGGCGCCATCGTCGCCACGCTGCATGACGTGCTTTTGACCATCGGTCTGTTTGTCGTCACCGGCATGGAGTTCAATCTGACCAGTATCGCGGCGCTTTTGACGATCGTCGGCTATTCGCTGAATGATACCGTGGTCGTCTACGACCGTGTCCGCGAAAACCTCAAGCGATATCCGCGCATGCCCCTGCCGATCCTGATCGATACGTCGATCAACCAGACCCTGTCGCGAACGGTGCTCACCGGCGCGACGACGATGCTGGCGCTGGCTGCGCTGTGCTTGTTCGGCGGCGAGGCGATCCAGTCCTTTGCCTTCGTGATGCTGTTCGGTGTGGCGGTCGGCACGTTCTCGTCGATCTATGTCGCGGGCCCGGTTCTCATCCTTTTCAGGCTGAGGCACGGCGCTCCGGGCGGCACGGAAAAAACCGGCGGCATCGGTGCGCATCCTGCCAAGGGAGCGCCGTAACATGCGCAAGCCCATCGAAATCCGCCAGGCCCACTTTCCGGGCCAGGCGCCGGTCGAGAGTTACGGTAATGGCGGCTTCCGTTTCGCCGGCATGTCGCATCGCGGTTCGCTGCTGATGCTGCCCTCCGGCATCTACGGTTGGGACATGGTGGAAGGCGATCTGCTGACGGTTGAATGCTTCCAGCGTGTTTTTGCGGAATCGGCAGGGATCGAGGTTATCCTGGTGGGCACTGGCAAGGACATCAGGCCATTACCTGCGGCTTTGAAGGCAAAGTTCAGGGAATGCGGGATTTCATCCGATCCGATGAGCACGGGCGCGGCCATACGGACCTATAACATCATGCTCGCCGAATCCCGCGCCGTCGCCGCCGCCTTTATTGCCGTCTGAACGATGAACATGCCCGAAAATCCTGCCATTGCCGCGCAGCCGGTCTACGACTTCAGCCTGGCTGCGCTGCGCGACAGCGATCGTGATCGCTATCTCGCCTGCCTCCTGTCTCCATCGGACAAACGGGGGCCGCTGTCGGCGCTTTATGCATTCCACGCCGAGATTGCCCGCGTGCGCGATCTCGTGCGTGAGCCATTGCCCGGCGAAATCCGGCTGCAGTGGTGGCGCGACGTGCTTGATGATCCAAGTGGAGCGAGCGGCGAGGGCAACCCGCTGGCTGAGGCACTGCTTGCCTGCGTGAAAAGCCACAAGCTGCCGGTTCCGGTGCTGCAGAATTTGATCGATGCCCGTATCTTCGATCTCTATGACGATCCGATGGAAAGCCGCGCCTCGCTTGAAGGCTATGCGGGTGAAACGGCGTCGGCGCTCATTCAGCTTGCAAGCCTGATCCTCGATCCGCAAACGGCGCAAAACTCGGCGTCGGCCGCCGGTCATGCCGGCGTTGCCCAGTCGGTGGCCGGGCTTCTTCTGCTTCTGCCGCTGCATCGCCGGCGCGGGCAGGTCTATTTCCCGGCTGAACTCCTGGCCGCGACCGGGCTTGACCGGGACGGTTTCCTCTCCGGCGCGAACGAACAATCCGTCAGTCTGGCAATCCGCGCGTTTGCCGGTCTTGGCCGCGAGCACCTTGCCAAGGCCCGCGCGGCTGCCGGCACCATTTCGCCGATGAACCGCTTTGCGTTCACCGCGCTGGCGCTGGCGGAACCTGTTTTTGATCGTGCCGAGCGGGCCGGGGCGAAGCTCTTCGAGCGTTCCATTGTGCCATCGCAATGGCGCCGCCAATGGTGGATGTGGAAAGCGGCCCGCAGCGGCAGATGGTAAAACGCAGACGGCATCGCATCTGCTGTTTCGCGATATCAGCGGGCACATTGGCGCAAGGTTCGCCGCATAGGGTTACGCCCGTCTTATCGATGTGGGAAAAGGAGCCGGCGTCATGGGTTGGCTGATCGTCATCATCTGCGTTGTTCTCGCAGGTATTTTCTACATGCGGATGAAGGCACGTGCCGACAAGGACAGGCGCGAGCCCGACACGGGCGTCGCTATCCTCGATTTCGGCCGTGCCTTTCCCGAAGAAGCGATCAGGGCCATTCACGCGACGGCGGATGAAAAAGCCTATTTCGTCCGCCTTCACGACGGCAAGGCCGGTTTCATGGCAGCCCATGGCACGCATTTCGTCTGCCACTTGATTGAAGCCGGCAAGGTCAATGTCAGCAATGCCGAAAGCGGCCGCGGCCTCACGGTGCATTTTGCCGATTTCTCATATCTCGATGGTGTCTACGAGTTCGAAACCCCGCAGATCGCAGCCGAGGTTTCCCTGTGGCTGCTCGGCAGTTTCAATCCGCAATCCGGGATTGATACCAAGTCTCGATAACAGAGACTTGGTATAAGCTCATTCAGGCGGATTGATCCGCCTTCAGCCAGGCCGCGCAATCTTCAAGCGCCCGTTGCGCCACAAGCTGCTTCTTCATCACGGTCTTGTCCTTGCCACGGAAGCGCTTGACGCCTTCGGGCTTGACGATCGCGCCCGGCTCAAGCAGCGGGAACAGGCCGAAATTGATGTTCATCGGCTGGAACGAGCGTTTTCCCGGTTCGTCATCCGAAACGATATGGCCACCGGTGATATGATTGAGCAGCGAGCCAAAGGCGGTGGTTTCCGGAGGCAGCGGCAGCGGCTGGCCCTTGCGCTCCGCGGCGGCGAAACGGCCTGCGAGCAGACCGATGCTGGCACTTTCGACATAGCCTTCGCAGCCGGTGATCTGGCCGGCGAATCGCAAGCCTGGCCGTGACTTCAGAGTCAGCGATTTATCGAGCAGCACCGGCGAGTTAATGTAGGTGTTGCGATGCAGGCCGCCGAGGCGGGCGAATTCGGCTTTCTCAAGCCCCGGAATCATGCGGATCACCTCCGCTTGCGCCCCGTATTTCAGCTTCGTCTGGAAACCGACCATGTTGTAGAGCGTGCCAAGGGCATTGTCCTGGCGCAGCTGCACGACGGCATAGGCCTTGACGGTCGGGTTGTGGGCGTTGGTGAGGCCCATCGGCTTCATCGGACCATGACGCAGGGTTTCGCGTCCGCGCTCGGCCATGACCTCGATCGGCAGGCAGCCATCGAAATAGGGCGTGCCTTCCCATTCCTTGAAGCCGGTCTTGTCGCCGGCAATCAATGCGTCGACGAAGGCATTGTACTGCGCCTCGTCCATCGGGCAGTTGATATAGTCCTTGCCTGTTCCGCCCGGTCCAACCTTGTCGTAGCGCGACTGGAACCAGCAGATGTCCATATCGATGCTTTCGGTATGGATGATCGGGGCGATGGCATCGAAGAAGGCCAGCGCATCGGCGCCGGTTTCTGCCTGGATCGCACCGGCAAGGGAGGGCGCCGTCAATGGGCCGGTGGCGATAATGGCGAGATCCCAGTCCTTCGGCGGCAGGCCCGGCACCTCTTCGCGCACGACGGTGATCAGCGGATGGCTGTCGATTGCCGCAGTCACGGCGTCGGAGAAACCGTCGCGGTCGACCGCGAGCGCTCCACCGGCCGGAACCTGGTTCTTGTCGGCGCAGGACATGATCAGCGAACCGGCAAGCCGCATCTCGGCATGCAGCACGCCAACGGCATTGCTGGTGGCGTCATCGGAGCGGAAGGAGTTGGAGCAAACCAGTTCGGCAAGGCCGTCGGTCTTGTGGGCATCCGTGCCGCGCACGCCGCGCATCTCGTGGAGGATCACCGGTATGCCCGCCGAGGCAATCTGCCAGGCGGCTTCGGAGCCGGCGAGGCCGCCGCCGATGACGTGAATGGGGGAGTGTGTAGATGTGTCTGTCATGCGCCGTTATTTAGAGCAAGGCGGGCGCGAAGGGAACCGGTTCTGCTCGGTCCTGGAATCAAAAACGGCACCCTATGGTGCCGTTTTTAGTCCCTCGACATTCCGGGTCCGATTAACGGAAGGAACGCGAAGCAATGTTGCGGATGTCGAAGCGGGTGATACCGATGTCCGTCAGAGCGTGGTTGGACAGGTTGCCCAGTTCAGCAACGGTGCGGCGGTAGTTGATCCAGCTTTTAGCCATACGAATCGGGTTCATGATCTTTTCCTTAGCGATACAAATGAGCAGTGCAGTGATTGCCTGCTTCGTTGAAACCTTTGTACGCCTTTCGCGGGAAAAGATGGAGTGCAAAGAAAATGCATCTGCTATGCATTTGTGCATTGCAATGACGCTTCGCTGAGCAATCAGCGCACATGCCGAAAAAGGAGCCATAGGTTAACGGCGGCTTCGGTGAATGCGGCTTCCGATTAACTATCTGTTTTTTTGACGTGTTTTTTGTGGCGAATTTACGCAAGGGCGCAGCGCGGCGCGGGGCTTGCKCGGCGGCGCGCAAGCGGATGTGTCTATGCGAGGAAAATAGGCAACCTTAGATGCTGCACCGCGTCGAAAGCTATGGTTGATCTGTGTCTTGGCGGTCTGACTGTCAGGCAAGCGCCGATCTCGAAGCCAGCAGGGGGAAATCTGGACGAAAAAAAACGCCCGCCGGTTTGAGCCGGAGGGCGTTTGGTCGCTGCGCGTCAGCCGGAAGAGCCGGCTGGTTGCGAGACTTACTTGACTGCCTGACGGGCAACGTACTGGATGTCGCCACGGCCGATGCCGAGGTCGTTCAGTTCGCGGTCGGACATGCGGCCGAGTTCGTTGCAGGTCTGACGGTATTTGCGCCAATTGTTGAATGAGCGAGCAATGTTCATGATGCTGGTCCTTTCTAGGTTTGCCAGCACCCTTTGCTGGCCCTCATCTGATGGTTGGAATATAGGCCCTGGCTCTTGAAAATTACAGAGACATTGCTGCATCGCACCCATGCAGTTCTTGCAAGCCTATTGGGCGTTCTGGTTACGATTTGACCAAGCCCGGCGCGCGTGCGTGTTTGCCAAATCAATGAAGCGCTGGATATTGCGGAGGGTGATGAACAAAAAACAACGCCCGTCGGGGGAGGAGGTCCGGCGGGCGTTGCTTGTTCTGATCGACAACTGGGAGGAGGAGTGTTGCCGATCCCATCAGGGCGCGCTGGGAGGAGGAGTGCGCAGCCCCGAAGTTGTCCTGAATATAAATCTGCCGATTGGAAACGGGTAGAGCCAATGGCGAATGGCACCTATGTGTCGGGTGCATGGCTGCGCCATCTTTGCTTTTCAGGCGCCCAAAATTTGATCATCCGTGCAGCCGCCGCACGGAAAGCGGTAGAAAATATAATGGCTTATCGGGGGGCTCTTGAAACGAATAACGCCCGCTGGGGGAGGAGGTCCAGCGGGCGCCATTTATGGTGATGAGCAACTGGGAGGAGGAGTGTTGCCCATCGGATCGGAGCGGCACTGGGAGGAGGAGTGCGCCACTCCGAATTCTATGAAGCGAACCTTTCAGTCCGCTGGCCTTTTCCACTTCTGAGCGGAACCGGCTGGCCTTGCCGCTGACGGCCCCGATCGCTTTCGCTGATCTCGTCCCGTCTTCTTGAGTTCAATATAGGTGACCGCTTGCGATTTGTGCAGTGCAATATCATCATGGATGACATGCAAATTTTGCATAAGCCCTGCGTTCTTCCTAGGCGTGCCTTCACGTTCGAGGTTCGCATGAAACTCTTCATATTCCGTTAACGATGACCGTGCCGTGGATATTCCGTCAGAGCGAACATCTGGTCACGCGCTTCTCTAGGAATTGCGAGCGGCTATGATATGTGTTGCGCAGCACGCGCATGCAAGGAGATCGGTCGATGTACCGGGGGCGGATCGAAAAAGACTTCAACATCTGGGTTTCCAAGGGCATGCTCGATGCCAAAGCGGCAAGCACGATGCTGGCGGAGTATGATGCCCGCGAGACGGTGTTCAGCGCCGGCCGGGTTCTTCTCGTGCTGGCGGCGGTCCTCTTGTCGGCCGCCATCCTTCTTCTCGTGGCCGCCAACTGGGAGGCCATCCCGCGCATCCTGCGCGTCGCGGGCATCATAGGCCTCATCTGGGCATTCTATCTGGCAGCGGCCTTTTGCCTTAGCCGTGGCCTCAGGGGGCTGGGTGCCGCACTGCTTGTTCTGGCAACGATGACCTTCGGTGGCGCAATCGCACTGGTGGGGCAGATGTATCACCTGTCAGGCGACGCATCCGATGCGCTGCTGGTCTGGTTCGCAGCATCCTGCCTGGCGGCCGCAGTTTTTCGCTCCGCCGCTCTTTCGGTGCTTTGCGGGTTCCTCGCATGGGCTGTTTTCGGAGAGCTGGTGGCCGAGAATGGTGCAAGCTTCGAGGGCAATGGCTATGTCTACCTTATCCCGCTGCTGATCRTCATCGTCATCGCGTTGGTGCGCTATACCGGTGCCGGCATTGCCCGGCATCTTGCCTATCTGCTGGCTCTGGCCTGGCTCGGATGGTTTTATATCGAGCTGCCGGAAGTTTGGTTTGCTTTCCTTCTGTTCGGGGCTGGCCTCGTGGCGTTTCTGGCCGTCAGCCTGCCGATTTCGCCGATCTACCGGTTTGCGCGCGACGCCGGGGCCGCGCCCGCGTTCTACAGCTTTGCGCTCTCGGTCATGGGCCTTGCAGCGCTACATACTGAAGTGGATGGTCTGGGGCAGGAGATTGGTATCGGAGCAACGACGCTTGCGGTGGCACTTGGCGGCATTGCCATTGCCGGCCGGCTCAACGGCGCGGTGCGGTTTCTCGGCTATGCGGTTTTTGCCGCAGAGACACTGTTTCTGGCCTTGGAAACACTGGGCAGCATTCTGGGCACATCCGGTTTCTTCCTGATTTCCGGCGTGGTCGTCGCCCTCATTGCGTGGCTGGTCATCCGGCTGGAAAAACGGCTTTCGGCGAAAACCGCAACCGAAGGGAGCGTGTCATGAACAGCAATCCGTTGATCAAGCCGCTGTTTGCCGCAATCCTGGTGGCTCTGCTGCAAACCGCATTCCTCGGCTATATGATCGAAAGCCGCGCCTCGATCCTGCGCAACGGTGTCGATGTGGTGCTCAAGACCGTGCCCGTCGATCCGCGCGACCTGTTGCGTGGCGACTATGTCATTCTTGCCTACGATATCTCGACCATTCCGGCCGGCAAAGTGACAGGCGGCTTTCCCACGGAGGCCACCGATGCGCAGTTATCGGTGCGGCTGGCAAAGCAGCCGGACGGATTCTGGGGTGTTACGGAAGCATCGTTCGGTGCTCTTGCGGCCAAGGAAGGCAGCGTCATTGCCCGCAGCGCACCATTCTATTTCTATCCGGCGGCCGATGGCCAACAATCTTCGCTGAACGTCGATTACGGCATCGAGCGTTATTATGTGCCGGAAGGAGAGGGCAAGGTGCTGGAGGA